>JAYRKR010000020.1:0-43513 GCA_041905645.1 Luteimonas sp. | reverse complement strand
AGATTTCGCCCCAAGGCCATCCGCACCCGGCGCCCCGGCCGGCAGAACGGACGCAGCGCCTTTCCCCGTGGAAAAGAAGAAGCCCCGGCCATGGAGAACCGGGGCTTCGGGGGGCCTGCCGCGGATTCGACGAGGAAGCAGGACGCAGGCCTTGCCGTCATTGACCGCGCCCGTCGGCAAAGGTTCCGGGGCCAGGTCCGGGGCAGCCTGCCGGGGGCGGAAAAAGCCCGTGAAATCAGGGCTTCCGGCGGTTGCCGCTGAAAAAGGGCGCCTGCTATACTTCGGCGGCTTCGCAGGACGGGTTTGCGCAGGGTCGCCGTGCAGCCCTCCGAGGCAAGCCCCGCAAGCTGAACAGGTGATTCGCGTGCACGATCCCATCGCCGCGGGCCGCCGGACAGCGCTGCGCGCGGTGGCCGTCCAGGGGATGGTCGTCGCGCTGCTGGCAGCGGGGTTCCTCGCGGCTGGTCCGCGCGAGGCGCTGGCGGTGGGGCTGGGGGGGCTTGCACTGGTGCTGGGCAATGCGCTGTCCGCCGTCGTGGCGCTAGGCGGCATCGTCCCGGCCCGGGTCGCGTTCGGCAGGTTGCTGCTGGGCACGATCGGCAAGTGGGGGGTCGCGATCGCGCTGCTCGCGGCCGCGTTGGCGATCTGGCGCCTGCCGCCGTTGCCGATGCTGGCCGGGCTGGCGGCGGGACTGCTGGCCTACCTGTTGTCGCTGAATTTCCTGAAGCAAGACGCAAACACCAAGGGTTGAACGCGTGATCGCCGAAAGCACAGGCCAGGCCCCCGAGACCGGGGGATCGACCGAGTACATCAACCACCACCTGCACCACCTGCAGGTCAGCGTGGGCGACAGCAAGTTCATGACCCTGAACGTGGATACGCTGTTCTTCACCGTAGTGCTGTCCGTGCTGTTCGTGTTCTTCTTCCTGCGCGCCTCGCGCAGGGCCACCGCCGGCGTGCCGGGCAAGTTCCAGGCGCTGGTGGAGATCGTCGTGGGCTTCGTCGACGGCCTGGTGCGCGAGACCTTCCACGGCCGCAGCAAGCTGATCGCGCCACTGTCGATCACGATCTTCTGCCTCGTGTTCCTGATGAACTTCATGGACATGGTGCCGGTGGACCTGCTGCCCTGGGCCTGGGCCAGCGGCCACGCCGCCGCCGGCCACGATCCCGCGCACGCCTACCTGCGCGTGGTGCCCACCGCCGACCTCAACACCACGCTCGGCCTGTCGCTGGCGGTGTTCGTGCTGATCCAGGTGTTCGGGCTGCGCCACAAGGGCGCGGTCGGCTTCACCAAGGAGATCTTCACCGCGCCGTTCCACGCGCACGGCACGCTGGCGAAGATCCTCCTCTCGCCGGCCAACCTGCTGCTGCGCCTGATCGAGGAGGGCGTGCGCCCGCTGAGCCTCTCGCTGCGACTGTTCGGCAACATGTACGCCGGCGAGCTGATCTTCATCCTGATCGCGCTGATGACGCTGGATTCCTCGCTCTCGCACGTGTCGACCTACGCGATGGGCATCGCCCAGTTCCTGTCCGGCTTCGCCTGGACCGCGTTCCACGTGCTGATCATCACCCTGCAGGCCTTCATCTTCATGATGCTGACGATCGTCTACCTCAGCATGTCGGCCGAGAGCCACTGATCCCGTTTCCCCCTTCGTCCTTCCCTTCCACCCTGCGCAATCGCAACGATCCAACCGGAGTACACCATGGATATTTCCGTCCTCAACGCTGAAGTGCTGAAGTTCACCGTCATCGCGGCGGGCCTGCTGATCGGCCTGGGCGCCCTCGGCACCGCGATCGGCTTCGCCATCCTCGGCGGCAAGTTCCTCGAGGGCTCGGCCCGCCAGCCGGAGCTGACCCCGATGCTGCAGACCAAGATGTTCATCGTCGCCGGCCTGCTCGACGCCGTGCCGATGATCGGCGTCGCCATCGCGCTGCTGCTGCTGTTCGCCAACCCGCTGCTGGGTTCGATCGCCGGTTGATCCGGGCACGCTGACCGAGCAAGCGATTCAGGCATCGCCGGCGGCGCGTCCGCCGGCACCAGGAGCACAGCACCATGCTACCCAACCTCACTCTGGTCATTCAGGGACTCGCGTTCATCGCGGTCGCGTGGCTGGTGATGAAATTCGGCTGGCCGCACATCATCGGCGCGATCGAGGAACGCCAGCAGAAGATCGCCGAAGGCCTCGCCGCCGCCGACAACAGCCAGAAGGCGCTGGCCCAGGCGCAGGACCAGGTCAACGAAGAGTTGAAGCAGGCCCGCGCCAAGGCCAACGAGATCATCGAGCAGGCCCACCAGCGCGCCAACCAGATCATCGACGCCGCCAAGGCCGAGGCGATCGCGGAAGGGCAGCGCCAGAAGGCGCTGGCCGAGAGCGAGATCGTCGCGGCCTCCAACCGCGCCCGCGAGGACCTGCGCAAGCAGGTGTCCGCGCTGGCGGTCGGCGGCGCCGAGAAGCTGCTGCGCCGCGAGATCGACGCCAGCGCGCACAAGGCGCTGCTGGACGAGCTGGCGGCAGAGATCTGACCCATGAGCCAGCTGACCCTCGCCCGCCCCTATGCGCGCGCCGCGTTCGGCGTCGCGCGCGACGCCGACGGCTTCGCGCCGTGGTCGCAGGCGCTCGGCTTCGCCGCGCGCGTGGCGGCCGACCCGCGCGTCGCCGGCCTGCTCGGCGACCCGCGGCTCGACGACGCCGAGGCGGTCGCGCTGCTCGCGCCCGAGGGCGCGGCGCAGCCGGTCCGCGACTTCCTCGCGCTGCTGGCCGCCAACCGCCGCCTCGCGCTGCTGCCGGAGATCGCCGGCCTGTACGAGGAGCTGCGCGCCGAGGCGGAGCGCGTGGTCAAGGCCAGGGTGACCTCGGCCGCCGAGCTGCCGGCCGGCGAGCTCGACACCCTCAAGGCCGCGCTGCGCAAGCGCTTCGGCCGCGAGGTCGAGGTCGAGACGGCGGTCGACGCGTCGCTGATCGGCGGCGCGGTGATCGATGCCGGCGACGTGGTCATCGACGGCTCGCTCAAGGGCAAGCTGGAGCGGCTGCAGGCGGCGTTGGCGCAGTGAGAAGCGGTGATTGGTGATTGGTGATTGGTGATTCGAAAAAGCAACAGGCCCGCTCCTGCGAATCACCAATCACCAATCACGAATCACGAAATGAAAATCGAAGCCGTGCACGGCAAGCTGCGGCGCACGAACCAGGAAACGAGACAATGGCAACCACCACGCTCAACCCGTCCGAAATCAGCGAGCTGATCAAGGCCCGCATCGAGAAGGCCAAGCTCGGCGCCGAGGCGCGCAACGAAGGCACCGTGACCAGCGTGTCCGACGGCATCGTGCGCATCTTCGGCCTGGCCGACGTGATGCAGGGCGAGATGATCGAACTGCCGGGCGACACCTTCGCGCTGGCGCTGAACCTGGAGCGCGACTCGGTCGGCGCCGTGGTGCTGGGCGACTACGAGCACCTGCGCGAGGGCGACGTGGCCAAGACCACCGGCCGCATCCTCGAGGTGCCGACCGGCCCCGAGCTGCTCGGCCGCGTGGTCAACGCGCTGGGCGAGCCGATCGACGGCAAGGGCCCGATCGACGCCAAGACCAACGCCCCGGTGGAAACCATCGCCCCCGGCGTGATCTGGCGCAAGTCGGTGTCGCAGCCGGTGCAGACCGGCTACAAGGCGATCGACTCGATGATCCCGATCGGCCGAGGCCAGCGCGAGCTGATCATCGGCGACCGCCAGACCGGCAAGACCGCGGTGGCGATCGACGCGATCATCAACCAGAAGAACAGCGGCGTGAAGTGCATCTACGTCGCGATCGGCCAGAAGAACTCCACCATCGCCAACATCGTGCGCAAGCTCGAGGAGTTCGGCGCGATGGCCTACACCACCGTCGTCGCGGCCTCCGCGTCGGAGTCGGCCGCGATGCAGTACATCGCCGCGTACTCCGGCTGCACCATGGGCGAATACTTCCGCGACCGCGGCGAGGACGCGCTGATCATCTACGACGACCTGTCCAAGCAGGCCGTGGCCTACCGCCAGATCTCGCTGCTGCTGCGCCGCCCGCCGGGCCGCGAGGCCTACCCGGGCGACGTGTTCTACCTGCACAGCCGCCTGCTCGAGCGCGCCGCGCGCGTGTCCGAGGAGTACGTCGAGAAGTTCACCAACGGTGCGGTGAAGGGCAAGACCGGCTCGCTGACCGCGCTGCCGATCATCGAGACCCAGGCCGGCGACGTGTCCGCGTTCGTGCCGACCAACGTGATCTCGATCACCGACGGCCAGATCTTCCTCGAGACCGACCTGTTCAACGCCGGCATCCGTCCGGCCGTGAACGCCGGCATCTCGGTCTCGCGCGTCGGCGGCGCGGCCCAGACCAAGGTCATGAAGAAGCTCTCGGGCGGCATCCGGATCGCGCTGGCCCAGTACCGCGAGCTCGCCGCGTTCGCGCAGTTCGCCTCGGACCTGGACGAAGCCACCCGCAAGCAGCTCGAGCGCGGCCAGCGCGTGACCGAGCTGATGAAGCAGAAGCAGTACGCCCCGATGTCGGTAGCCGAGCAGGCGCTGTCGATCTACGCGGTCGACAAGGGCTACATGGACGACATCCCGGTCGCGAAGATCGGCGCGTTCGAGGAAGCCCTGCACGCCCACTTCGCCAATACCGCCGGCGAGCTGATCGCGGAGATCGACCGCACCGGCGACTGGAACGACGCGCTCGAGGCCGGCTTCCGCAAGGGCATCGAGGACTTCAAGGCGACCGGTTCCTTTTGAACCGGTGTGATTCGTGATTGGTGATTGGTGATTCGTAATGGCGGATGACGTGAGCGGGTGAGATTCGCCTCTGGCGAATCACCAATCACGAATCACCAATCACGAATCACCGCGAGCGGAGCTAGCAGATGGCCGGCGGCAGAGAAATCAAAACCAAGATCAAGAGCGTGCAGAACACCCGCAAGGTGACGCGCGCGCTCGAGATGGTCTCGGCTTCCAAGATCCGCAAGGCGCAGGACCGGATGAAGGCCTCGCGCCCCTACGCGCGCGCGATGAAGCAGGTCATCGGCCACCTGGCGCAGGCCAACTCCGAGTTCCAGCACCCCTACCTGGTCGAGCGCAAGGAGATCAGGCGCGTCGGCTACATCATCGTCTCGTCCGACCGCGGCCTGGCCGGCGGCCTGAACAACAACCTGTTCCGCAAGCTGCTGGGCGAGATGCGCCGCTGGCACGAGCAGGGCGTCGAGGTCGACGTCGTGACCATCGGCCAGAAGGCCTCGGTGTTCTTCCGCCGGGTCAAGGTGGACATGCTGGCCACGGTCAGCCACCTGGGCGACACGCCGCGCGTGGAGCAGCTGATCGGCGTGATCAAGGTGATGCTGGACGCCTACGACGGCGGCAAGGTCGACAAGGTGTTCCTGGCCTACAACGACTTCGTCAACACGATGACCCAGCGCGCCGCGTTCGACCAGCTGCTGCCGCTGCCGGCCTCGGGCGACGCGGTCGCCCACCACGACTGGGACTACATCTACGAGCCCGACGCGCAGACCGTGCTGGAGCACGTGCTGACCCGCTACGTCGAATCGCTGGTGTACCAGGCGGTGATGGAGAACGTCGCCTCCGAGCACGCCGCGCGCATGGTGGCGATGAAGGCGGCGAGCGACAACGCCAGCAAGCTGATCGACACGCTGAACCTGGTCTACAACAAGGCCCGGCAGGCGGCGATCACCCAGGAGATTTCCGAGATCGTCGGCGGCGCCGCGGCGGTCTGAACAGCCGTGATTGGTGATTGGTGATTCGTGATTCGAAAGGGCAGCGAATCGCGCTCTTGACGAATCGCCAATCACGAATCGCCAATCACGAAATGCAGAACACGCCGGCGCGGCCGGCAACAGCATAGGTAACCGGAGCGACACAATGAGCAACCAGGGCAAGATCGTCCAGATCATCGGCGCCGTCGTCGACGTCGAGTTCCCGCGCGAAGACGTGCCGAAGGTGTACGACGCGCTCAAGGTGCAGAACACCGACATCACGCTCGAGGTCCAGCAGCAGCTGGGCGACGGCGTCGTGCGCACGATCGCGCTGGGCTCCACCGACGGCCTCAAGCGCAACCTGGTGGCCGAGAACACCGGCCGCGCGATCTCGGTGCCGGTGGGCCAGGGCACCCTGGGCCGCATCATGGACGTGCTCGGCAACCCGATCGACGAGGCCGGCCCGGTCAAGGCCGACGCCACGTGGGAGATCCACCGCGCCGCGCCGTCCTACGAGGACCAGGCCTCGACCACCGAGCTGCTCGAGACCGGCATCAAGGTCATCGACCTGATGTGCCCGTTCGCCAAGGGCGGCAAGGTCGGCCTGTTCGGCGGCGCCGGCGTGGGCAAGACCGTCAACATGATGGAGCTCATCAACAACATCGCGACCGAGCACTCGGGCCTGTCGGTGTTCGCCGGCGTGGGCGAGCGCACCCGCGAGGGCAACGACTTCTACCACGAGATGCAGGAGTCGGGCGTCGTCAACGTGGTCGAGCACGAGAAGTCGAAGGTGGCGATGGTCTACGGCCAGATGAACGAGCCGCCGGGCAACCGCCTGCGCGTCGCGCTGACCGGCCTGACCATGGCCGAGTACTTCCGCGACGAGGGCCGCGACGTGCTGCTGTTCGTCGATAACATCTACCGCTACACCCTGGCCGGCACCGAGGTGTCCGCGCTGCTGGGCCGCATGCCGTCGGCGGTGGGCTACCAGCCGACCCTGGCCGAGGAAATGGGCGTGCTGCAGGAGCGCATCACCTCGACCAAGACCGGCTCGATCACCTCGATCCAGGCCGTGTACGTGCCCGCGGACGACCTGACCGACCCGTCGCCGGCGACCACCTTCGCCCACCTCGACGCCACCGTCGTGCTGTCGCGCAACATCGCCTCGCTGGGCATCTACCCGGCGGTCGACCCGCTCGACTCCACCTCGCGGCAGCTCGACCCGAACGTGATCGGCAACGAGCACTACGAGACCGCGCGCCGCGTGCAGGCCACGCTGCAGAAGTACAAGGAGCTCAAGGACATCATCGCGATCCTGGGCATGGACGAGCTGTCCGAGGAGGACAAGCTGGCCGTCGGCCGCGCGCGCAAGATCGAGCGCTTCTTCTCGCAGCCGTTCCACGTGGCCGAGGTGTTCACCGGCTCGCCGGGCAAGTACGTGCCGCTGAAGGACACCATCCGCGGCTTCAAGATGATCGTCGACGGCGAATGCGACCACATTCCCGAGCAGGCCTTCTACATGGTCGGCGGCATCGACGAGGCGATCGAGAAGGCGAAGAAGGTCGCGGCCTGAGGGGCCGTGATTGGTGATTGGTGATTGGTGATTCGTGATTCGTAAAGGCTGATTCGTGCTTCGCCTCGGCTCTTGCCCTTGCGAATCACCAATCACCCATCACGAATCACCTTCGAGCAAAGCGAGAAACACATGGCATCCACCATCCGTTGCGACATCGTCAGCGCCGAGCACGAGATCTTCCACGGTGAGGCCGAGATGATCGTGGCCACCGGCGAGATGGGCGAGCTCGGCATCGCGCCGCGCCACGCGCCGCTGATCACCCGGCTCAAGCCGGGCAAGGTGGTCGTGACCCAGCCCGGTGGCGAAGTGCTGGACTTCGCGATCTCCGGTGGCATCCTCGAGGTGCAGCCGCAGCTGGTCACGATCCTGGCCGACACCGCGGTGCGCGCCCAGGACATCGACGAGGCCGCGGTGCGCGCGGCGATGGAAGAGGCCGAGCGCGCGCTGGCCCACAAGGACCCGAAGATGACCGCCGAGGAGGCGCAGACCCAGCTGGCGATGAGCATCGCCCAGCTCAGTGCGCTGGAGCGGTTGCGCAAGAATCTCAAGCACTGAAGGCCGTGATTGGTGATTGGTGATTCGTGATTCGTGATTCGTGATTGGTGATTGGTGATTGGTGATTCGACAAGGGCAAACCAAAAGCTCTGGTCTTCGTCTCTGGAATGCAAAAGGCCCCGCATGCGGGGCCCTTCTGCTTCTCACGAATCACGAATCACGAATCACCAATCACGGCTTCATCGCTTGTAGACCCAATGCCGCGACAGCACGAACCCGAGCACGCCCAGAGCCAGCTCGATGCCGGGCTTGGCGAGCCAGGCCCAGGCCAGGCCGAACAGGTCGTCGATGTGGGTCATGGACCAGGTGCTGATCGCGGTGGTGCCCAGCCACATCCCGACGAACCGCAGCAGCTGGGTGCGGCCCACCGCGGTGTCCTCGCCGGCGAAGGTGAGCTTGCCGTTGAGCCAGTAGCCGAGCAGGGCGCCGCTGACGCGGCCGGCGACGTTGGCCGGGCCCACGCGCATGCCGAAATGGCTCAGCGCCACCATCACGCCCCAGTCGACCAGCCACTGGATGCCGCCGATGAGCAGGTAGTGGCGGCCCTGCCGGGTCAGGCTCATGCGCGGGCGGAGGCGTCGGGCGCGGGGCGTGGCGAGGCGTGGGCGGGTCCGGGCATGGGGCGTTGCAGGTCGGGAGGGAAGCCCGCATCGTAATGCCCGCGCCGTTAGAATTCAGCGATTCCAGACAGGAACCCCGCATGGTCGCGCCCCTGCACGTCGTGATCCTCGCCGCCGGCGAGGGCAAGCGCATGAAATCCTCGCTGCCCAAGGTCCTGCAGCAGGTCGCCGGCAGGCCGATGCTGGCGCACGTCATCGGCGTCGCCCGCGAGCTGCAGCCGGCCGGCATCCATGTCGTCTACGGCCACCGCGGCGACCGGGTGCGCGAGGCCTTCGCCGACCAGCCCGATCTGCACTGGGTCGAGCAGGCGCGCCAGCTCGGCACCGGGCACGCGATGCAGCAGGCCATGCCCGGCGTGCCGGACGAGGCGAGGGTGCTGGTGCTGTACGGGGACGTGCCGCTGATCACCGCCGCCAGCCTGCGCCGCCTGCTGGGCGCGCCCGGCCGGATCGCCGTGCTGGTCGCCGAGCCGGACGACCCCACCGGCTACGGCCGCGTGCTGCGCGATTCGGAAGGGCGTGTCGGCGCCATCGTCGAGCACAAGGACGCCGACGAGGAGCAGCGCCGCGTGCGCACGATCAACACCGGCATCCTGGTCGCCGACGCCACCGCGCTCAAGGCCTGGCTGCAGCGCCTGTCCAGCGACAACGCGCAGGGCGAGTACTACCTCACCGACGTGTTCGCGATGGCCGCGCACGAGTACACGGCCGCGGAGATGGTGGCCGTCGACGATCCGATGGAGACCGAGGGCGCCAACGACCCCTGGCAGCTGGCCCAGCTCGAACGCGCGTTCCAGCTTCGCCAGGTGCGCGCGCTGTGCACGCAGGGCGCGCGCTTCGCCGATCCGGCGCGGGTCGACATCCGCGGCGCGGTGAGCGTCGGCAGCGACGTCGAGATCGACGTGGACGTCGTCCTGGAGGGGCGGGTGGAGCTCGGCGACGGCGTGCGCATCGGCCCGTTCTGCCGCATCCGCGACGCCGTGCTCGCCGCCGGCACCCAGGTGCGCGCGCACTGCGACATCGACGGCGCGCGCACCGAGGGCGCGGTGCTGGTCGGCCCGTTCGCGCGGCTGCGCCCGGGCACGGTGCTCGCCGACGGCGTGCACGTGGGCAACTTCGTCGAGACCAAGAACGTGCGCCTGGGCGTGGCCAGCAAGGCCAACCACCTCACCTACCTGGGCGACGCGCAGGTCGGCGCCGGCGTCAACATCGGCGCCGGGACGATCACCTGCAACTACGACGGGGTGAACAAGTTCACGACCACCATCGAGGACGAGGCCTTCATCGGCTCGAACTCGGCCCTGGTGGCGCCGGTGACCATCGGCAAGGGCGCGACCATCGGCGCCGGTTCGGTGATCGGCAGCGACGCCCCGCCGGGGGAGCTCACCGTCGCGCGCGCGCGCCAGGTGACCATCGAAGGCTGGCAGCGGCCGAAGAAGAAGCCGAAGTGATCCCGGGGCGACGAACGTCGCGGCCGCGGAATTGGGCTTTTTGTAGGAGCGACGGAAGTCGCGGCAGGGTGCCGGCGAAAGCGTCGCGACTTCCGTCGCTCCCACAAGCCCGGCTGTCCCTCCTAGCGACCGCGGCCGGGCTCACCCCGGCAGCACCATCGACACGCACAGTCCGCCGCCCTCGCGGTTGAGCAGGGCGATGCGGCCGCCGTGGGCCTCGACGATCTCGCGCGCCAGCGCCAGCCCCAGCCCGGTGCCGTGGCGCTTGGTCGAATAGAACGGCAGCAGCGCGTTGGCCAGCACCGCCTCGTTCATGCCGCTGCCGCGGTCGAGCACGTCGATGCGCCAGGCGCCGGGGATCTTCCGCAGCGACAGCCGCACCTCGCCGGCGGTCGAGCCGGACTCGTGCGCGTTCTTGAGCAGGTTGAGCAGCGCCTGCTCGACCTGCGCGGCGTCGATGCGCGCGACGCCGTCGGCCGGGCGCAGGTCGGCCATGAAATCGACCTGGCTGCGCAGCTGGGCGACGAACTGCCGCCACTCCACCGGCTCCAGCCGCGGCGCCGGCAGCTTGGCGAAGCGCGCGTAGTCGCGGATGAAGCCTTCCAGGTGGCGCGCACGCTCCTCGATCGTGGCCAGCGCCATCGGCAGGCGCTCGTGCTGGCCGCGGCGCAGCAGCTCGGCGCCCGAGTGCGCGAGCGAGGCGATCGGCGCCAGCGAGTTGTTGAGCTCGTGGCTGATCACGCGGATCACCTTCTTCCAGGTCTGCACCTCCTGCCGGCGCAGCTCGGCGGTGAGCAGGCGCAGCAGCACCAGCTCGTGCGGGCGCCCGTTGAGGCGGAAGGTGCGCCGCGAGAGGTGGTAGATGTCCTCGTGGTCCTCGTCGCCGACGGTGAACATGCCGTCGCCGCCGCGCGCGAAGGCCTCGCGCACGGCGTCGCCGGTGGCCGCGAGCAGGGCATCGAACGACTGTCCTTCCAGCCGGTGGCCGTCGCCGAAGGTCTTGCGCGCGGCCAGGTTGCCCAGCACCACGCGCCGCGACGGGTCGACCAGCACCATCGCCACCGGCGTGTTCTGCACCATCGTGTCGAGCAGCAGCTCGCGCTGCACCAGGGCCAGGCGCTGCTCGCGCAGCACCTGGCCGAGCTGGTTGTGGCTCTCGACCAGCTCGCGCAGCTCGCCGCGGCCTTGCCAGGAGATGCCGGAGCTGTAGTCGCCGTCGCGGTAGCTGGCGACGCTGCCGGCCAGCGCGCGGAACAGCGAGCGCGCCGGCGCGAACAGCCGGCGCACGTGGTAGGCCAGCAGCGGCAGCGGCAGCGCCACCGCGAGGACGATCGCGGGCCAGGCCGACAGCCAGCGGGCGAGCAGCAGCGCCAGCAGGGCGGCCGCCAGCATGTACGCCAGGGTCAGGGCGGCGTAGACGACGTTCAGCGGGAGGCGGTGCCACCAGTGCATCACCCGCTCCCTGCCACGCGACTTCGATGGGCGACGCTTCCGCAAAAGCGCCGACCGTCGTCGTTGCCGCGAAAGCTCCTCCTGCCGTCATTCCCGCGAAAGCGGGAACCCAGTGACTTTTCTACACGCAAGGCCAAAGCAAAGTCACTGGGTTCCCGCTTTCGCGGGAATGACGGCAAGAAAAGCGCGGCCAGGGAGTCCTTCATCGCGCGCCGTTACTCGCGCCTGATCCCGAGCCGCTCCAGCCGCCGGTACAGCGCCTGGCGCGACAGCCCCAGCTCGGCGGCCGCCTGCGCCAGCACGCCGCGATGGCGCTCGAGCGCGGACTCGATCGCGGCGCGGTCCGGCTCCTCGGCCGTGCCCGCGCCGGCGGGCGCGCCCTGCGCGGGCATCAGGTTGAGGTCGGTC
Organism: Luteimonas sp.; assembly: GCA_041905645.1. Classification (GTDB taxonomy): domain Bacteria; phylum Pseudomonadota; class Gammaproteobacteria; order Xanthomonadales; family Xanthomonadaceae; genus Luteimonas. Next base: position 31,731 of record JAYRKR010000020.1, on the reverse strand, counting down.
GCCGAAATCGCCTCGCCCTGCGCCAGCAGCGCCGCGCGCTGTATGGTGTTGCGCAGCTCGCGCACGTTGCCTGGCCAGGGATGCCGCAGCAGCGCGCGCTCGGCGTCCTCGCCCAGGCGCTTGCCCCCGGGCAGGAAGTGGCGCGCCAGCGGCAGGATGTCGCGCGGGCGCGCGGCCAGCGGCGGCAGCCGCAGCTCGATGCCGTTGAGGCGGTAGAACAGGTCCTCGCGGAAGCGCCCTTCCGCGATCAGCGCGGGGAGGTCGGCGTTGGTGGCGCTCACCACGCGCACCTTGACGCTGCGCTCGCGGTTGCCGCCCAGGCGCTCGAAGCGGCCGGTCTCCAGCACCCGCAGCAGCTTCACCTGGCCTGCCGGCGGCAGCGTGCCGATCTCGTCGAGGAACAGCGTGCCGCCGTCGGCCGCCTCGAACTTGCCCTCGCGCGCCTTGCCGGCGCCGGTGTAGGCGCCGGCCTCGGCGCCGAACAGCTCGGCCTCGATCAGTTCCGCGGGCAGCGCGCCGCAGTTGAGCGCCACGAACGGGCCGCCGCGCACGTGCGAGTTGGCATGGACGATCTCGGCGTACTTCTCCTTGCCGGCGCCGTTGGGCCCGGTGACCAGCACCGGGATCTCCGAGCGCGCGACCTGGCAGGCCAGCGCCAGCGTGGCTTCGCTCGCCGGGTCGTCGAAGACCAGTCCGCGCAGGTCGAAGTCGCGCTGCAGCGCCGCGCGCCGCTGGCGCTCGCCGCCGTGCTGGCGCGACAGCTCGCGGCGGCTCTCGCCCAGCTCGAGCAGGTTGTTCACCGTCGCCATCAGCTTGTGGTCGTCCCACGGCTTGGCGAGGTAGTCGGCGGCGCCGGCCTTGACCAGGTCGACCGCCGATTCCAGGTGCGTCCACGCGGTGAGCAGGACGACGGGCAGGTCGGGATGGCGCGAACGGATCTCGTGGAACAGCGCGATGCCTTCCTCGCCGGAGGTGGTGTCGGCGTGGAAGTTCATGTCCTGGACGACGAGGTCGATGTCGTGGCGCTGCAGCTGCTCGAGCCCCGCGTCCGGCGAGAGCGCGCTGCGCGTGTCGATCTCGTGCAGCGAGAACAGCATCTCCAGCGCGGTGGCGACGGAGGGGTTGTCGTCGATGACCAGGATGGTGGGCATGGAGGGCCGGAAGTCGGAATCGGGGATCGGGAAGAGGCCGGGACGAGCGCTGTGCGGGCTCCGCCGGATTCTACGCAACTGCGCGCGTCGCGCCGGCGCGGCGCCGCGTCACGGGCTGCGCGTGGCGATCGCCGGCGGGATCGCCGCCGCGCGCCGGGCCGGGCCGGATACCGCGAGCTGGCCGAGCAGCCACAGTGCCAGTGCGCCGGCCGGCAGGTAGGCCAGCGGCAGGCGCGGCAGTTCGTAGTGCCGCATCAGCCACAGGTTGACCGCGTAGGCCAGCGGCATGCCCACCAGCAGGCCGGTGGCGGTGAGCGCCACGTTCTCCCAGCGGAAGTAGGACAGGATCTGCCCGCAGGTCGCGCCCAGCGCGCGGCGGATGCCGATCTGGCGGGTGCGCTGCGCGATCCAGTAGCCGGTCAGGCCGGCGATCCCGACCAGGGTGATGATCGTGACCACCGCGCTGACCGTGGCCAGCAGCCACACCGCTGCACGCCGCGGCCGGAACGCGTTGCTGCGCAGGGTCTCGTAGTCGTCCACGCGCACGTCGACCTCGGGCATGAGCTCGCCGCCGAACTCGCGCTCGAGCACGCCGGGAATCGCCGCCTGCACGGTGGCGCGCTGGTCGGCTTCCGCCCGCACGGCGTAGGTCAGCACCGGGGTGCCGGTGATGCGTCGCGGCACCAGGATCGAGTACTCGGCCCGGCCGTCGCCGAGCTCGCCGATCTGGTAGCGCAGCAGGTGGCGGACGGTGCCGACCACGACGTAGCGGCTGCTCGCCCCGGGCGAGGCGTCGCGCAGGGTGCCGCCCAGCGCGCCGCCGCCGGGGAACAGCCTGCGCGCGAGCGCCGTGGTCAGGATCACCGGCATCGTCCGCGGCCCGTCCGCGTTCGAGGACAGGTCCAGGTCGGTGTAGTCGGACGGCGCGAAGTCGCGTCCCTGGGCCAGCTCCAGCCCGAGCGTGCGCAGCATGCCTTCGCCTGCGAACGCGCTGGCCTGCGCGGTCGCGCCGGTGGGCCCGCGCAGGTCGAACGTCATCACCATCGACTCCTTCATCGGCAGCCCGAGCGCCGGCGTCACCGAACGCACGCCCGGGATCGCCTGCAGTGCCAGCGCGCCGGCCTGGATGCGCGAGGAGCGCCACTGGCCGCTGCGGTCGACCAGCTGGTCGACCAGCAGCAATTCGCCCCTGGCGATGCCGTCCGGCGCCAGCATCGGCGCCAGCTGCTGCTGCAGCAGGAACAGCGCGTTGGCCAGGATGGCGCAGGCCAGGGCGATCTGCACGATCACCAGGATCGGCATCATCCGGTGGCGGTGCAGCGTGGTGGCGATGTGTCGGAAGGGCGGCATCGAAGGTTCCCGGCGAAGGCGGTCAGAGGTCCTTGACCTGCAACGCGGGGTCCAGCCGCGCCGCGCGCCAGGCCGGCAGCAGTCCGACCAGCAGGCCGGTCGCCACGGCCAGCGCCAGCAGCGTCAGGAACAGGCCCGGGCTGAAGCGCGCCATGTCGGTGTAGCCGCGCGCCTGCATGCGCACCACCCACAGGCCGAACTGCGTCAGCGGCAGCGCCAGCACGCCGCCGAGCAGGCCGGCCATGCCGGCCTCGGCCAGGCACTGCGCGACGATCGCGCGGCGCGGCGCGCCGAGCACGCGGCGCACGCCCAGTTCGTTGGCGCGCCGCACGAAGCGCGCCGCCAGCAGGCCGGCGACGTTGACCATGCAAAGCGCCAGCAGGCCCGCGGCCAGCCACAGGTTGAGGCGCACGCTGTCGGGCACGACGCGGTTGGCCGCGAGCCACTCGCGCACGCCGTAGAGCCGCGACCTGGGCGGCCGGAGGAAGGCGCCGGCCGCGTGGCGGTCGCGCGCGTAGTCGGCGAGCGCGTCGCGGAACGCCGCCTCCTGCGCCGGCGTGCGCAGCTCGGCCCACAGTGCGAGCCAGCGGCAGCCGGCGAGGTCGACGGCGTCGAAATGGAAGCCGCCGGCGCGGTCCTGGTCGCAGTCGCGGGTGCCGAGCGGTGTGACGCCGGCCTCGACGGCCGCCGGCGCCGGTACGAACACGCCGGCGCCTTCGTCGCCGCCCCAGGCCGAGCCGGCGCCCTGCAGGAAATAGAAGCGCGGACGCGGCGCCCAGCGGTCGCTGATCCCGATCACCCGGAACACGGCTTCGCCCAGCCGCACTTCGCGGCCGATCCCGTCCGCGGTGCCGAACAACCGCAGGCTGGCCTCGCGGCCGATCACCGCCACCCGTGCGCGCGAGCGCTCTTCCTGCGGGGTCCATGCGCGCCCGTGCAGGAACGGCACGCCGAACATCGACGGCATCGGTCCCAGCGCCAGCACCGCTTCCACGCGCCGTGCGCGCGATCCGTCCGCGCGCGCCAGGGTGGCGGTACTGGCCGCCAGCGCCGCCTGGCGCACCCGCGGCTGCGCCATGGCCATCGCCTGCACGTCGGCCAGCTTCCACAGGAACGGCGGTTCCGCCTCGTCGTCGTGCAGCGGCGCGCCGGTGCGCGGCGCCTGCCGCGAGTCCACCCACGCCAGGTGGAGCTGCCGGCTCAGCCCCGGCAGCGGATCGGACGAGAGCATCGCCAGCAGGCTCAGCATCGTCATCACCGACGCCAGGCCCAGGCCCAGGGTCAGCACCGCCAGGATCGTGGTGCGCGGCTGCCGCAGCAGGCCGCGCAGGCCGAGTTCGATGGCGTAGGCGTTCAAGGCACGGCCTCCGTTCCCCGCCGTTGCGTCATACGCTGCGGGTGGCCACCGCCGGAGGCACCGCCGCCGCGCGCCGCGCCGGCCAGAACACCGACGCCTGGCCCAGCAGCCACAGCGCCACCGCGCCGACCGGGAGGTAGACCAGCGGCAGCCGCGGCAGCTCGTACCTGCCCATCAGCAGCTGGTTGATCGCATAGGCCAGCACCATGCCCAGCACGATGCCGATCGTCGCCAGCAGGAAGTTCTCGGTCTGGAAGTAGCGCAGGATCTGCCCGCGCGTCGCGCCCAGCGCCCGGCGCACGCCGATCTGCTTGGTGCGCTGCTGCACCCAGAAGCTGGCCAGGCCGACGATGCCCAGCGCGGTCACCACCAGCAGCGCGACGATCACCGCCACCAGCAGCCAGGCCATCGAGCGGTCCTGCCGGTAGTAGTCGCCGCGCATCTTCTCGAGCGTCTGCGCCTTCTCGGGATCGATGATGCGGGTGGGGCCGGACGACTCGAGCGCCTTCATCGCGGCCTTGAGCACCTCGTCGCGGCGCGAGGGATCGTCGACGCGCAGCAGGTAGTTGCCGCCGGCCTCGTAGGTCGTCTCGATCGGGAAGATCGCCGAGAACTCGTACTCGGCCGGCGGGCCGTTGTCGCGCGTCTTGGCCAGATGGTCGACGACGCCGACGATCCGGTGCGGCTCGTCGCTCCAGCTGTAGAAGCCCTTGCCGACCGCACTCTGGCCCGGGAACAGCTTCTCGGCCACCGCGCGCGTGATGATCACGGACGGGATGTTGATCTTCGAGCCGGGCGCCTGCAGGGCGTCCCACTGCACGAACTCGTCGGCGTTGAACTGCCGTCCCTCGACGATCTTCAGGCCCAGCGTGTCGATCAGCTGCGTGCCGCCCATGTAGGTGGTCACGCTGGCGGTGGGCTGCTTCTGGTCCTTGACCATGGTGATCGAGCTGTTCCACGAGCTGTGGCCGAACGGCACCTGGTTGACCGACGAGACGTATCGCACGCCGGGGATCGCGCGCAGCGCCTCCAGGTCGGACCGGGTGGTCGCGGCGGCATCCTTGTTCTTTGCGATGCCGTCGACGCTCAGCTTGACGATCTGGTCCTCGGCCAGGCCGGTCACGCGGTGCATGCGGTCCAGGCGCTCGCCGATCAGGAACAGCGCGTTGCAGACGATGGCGCACGAGAGCGCGATCTCCAGCACGATCAGCGAGGCCGCGATCTTGTGGCGCATCAGGGTGGAGACGATGGGGCGGATGTCCATGGGAGCTCCGTGATTCGTGATTCGTGATTCGTGATTGGCTGTTCGGTCGGTGGTTCGCGCCTGGCTTTTGCGAATCGCCAGTCACGATCACCAAACGCCGATCGTGGCCCTTCCTATTGCGACTTGAGCTGGATCGCGGGCGTCACCTGCATCGCGCGCCAGGCGGGCAGCAGGCCGGCGAGCATGCTGGCGATGACGGCGAGCAGGAAGGTGGTCAGCAGCATCGCCGGGTCCAGGCGCGCGAGCTCGGCGTAGTCGGATGGCTGCTGGCGCACGGCCCACAGCCCCAGCAGGGCGAAGCCGAGGCCGATCACGCCGCCGGCCAGGCCGACCACGCCGGCCTCGACCAGGCACTGGGTGAAGATCGCGCGCTTCGACGCGCCCAGCGCGCGGCGCACGCCGATCTCGCTGCCGCGGCGCAGGAACTTCGCCAGCAGCAGGCCCACCGTGTTGAGCAGGCAGACCATCAGGAAGGCGAACGCCAGCCAGGCCTGCAGGCGCACGTCGCTGGGGACGACCTTGTTGTAGTCCAGCCAGGTCATCACGTCGCTCAGGCGCACGTTGGTCGGGCGCTGGAAGCGGCCGGCGGCGCGCTGCTGGTCGGAATAGTTCACCAGGTAGCGACGGTAGTCGTCGACCTTGGACGGGTCGTCCAGCTCCACCCAGTACTGCACCCAGGCGCAGGGCGCGGTGACGCCGGTCTGACCCTCGGGGTCGTCGCGCGGCCCTTCCCAGCAGTTCATGTTGCCGCTGGTGCCCATCTCGAGGTCGCGCGAGGTCGAGAACGGCAGGAACACCTGCTCGCTGTCGCCGTAGCGGCCGTTGGTCAGGTCGTAGAAGCGCGGCGTCGGGCGCCAGTTGTCGAGCACCCCGACGACCCGGAACGTGGCCTGGTTGAGGCGGATGGTCTTGCCGACGCTGTCGGCGCCGCCGAACAGCTTGTCGTTGAGCGCCTTGGCGATCACCGCCACGCGCGCCCGGCCGGCGTCCTCGGTCGCCGTCCAGGCGTGGCCGTAGGCGAAGGGCACTTCGAACATCGGGAAGAAGTCCGCCGACGCATAGCGCGACTCGACCGTGAACGGGGTCAGCCCCTGCCGATCCGGCTCGATCGCCACGCCGCCGGCCGACATCATCGCCTGGCGGTCGCCGCGCTTGTCGCGCAGCAGCGCCTCGGAGTCGTAGCGGGTCATCTGGGTCTCCGGATCCTCGCCCGGCGTGTAGCCGCTCATGGCCGGCGGATCCATCTGCACGTAGTACAGCCTGTCGCTCTTGGTCGGGATCGGGTCGCCCGACAGCACGTGGAACACCGTCAGCGTGGTCATGCTGGCGCCGATGCCCAGCGCGATCGCCAGCACCATCAGCGCGGTCAGCGCCTTGTTGCGCCGGAAGCTGCGCAGCGCGAGGTTGAAGTAGTAGCCGAACATGGGAGGCTCCGTGGGGTGGGTCTCGGCCCACCGTTGCCATCTGGCGTTGTCTAGCGTTGTCGATCGGATCCGCGGTTCATCGTTGCGCCACCGCGGCGGCGGTCCCGCGAGCGGCGGGCCGGGGCCCGCCCTACGCCGATGCCGACGACTTCACCGCCTCGGACTCGCGTACCCGCGCCAGGCTCGGCTCCACCGACAGGTCGGTGGCCATGCCGTCGACGATGTGCACGTTGCGCTGCGCGCGCGCGGCCAGCTCGGGATCGTGCGTCACCATGATGATGGTCGCGCCCTGGGAATTGATGTCCTCCAGCAGCTCCATCACGCTGCGCGCCATCTGCGAGTCGAGGTTGCCGGTGGGCTCGTCCGCGAGCAGCAGGCGCGGGCTTCCGGCGAGCGCGCGCGCGATCGCCGCGCGCTGCTGCTGGCCGCCCGAGAGCTCGGCCGGGAAGTGCTTCGTGCGCGAGCCCAGCCCCACCATGCCCAGCGCGTCCTCGATCCTCAGCTTGCGCTCGCTCGCCGGCATGCCGCGGTAGCGCAGCGGCACGTCGCAGTTGTCGAACAGGTTGAGGTCGGGGATCAGGTTGAAGCTCTGGAAGATGAAGCCGATCTTCTGGTTGCGCAGCTTGCTGCGCGCGTCGTCGCTCAGCCCCTTCACGTCCTGGCCGTCGAGCGTGAACTCGCCGCCGGTGAAGGTCTCCAGCAGTCCCGCGATGTTGAGGAAGGTGGTCTTGCCCGAGCCCGACGGCCCGGTGACGGCGACGAACTCGCCTTCCTTGACGTGCAGGTCGAGCGAGCGCAGCGCGTGCGTCTCGACCAGCTCGGTGCGGTAGACCTTGGTGACCTGGCGCATGTCCAACATGTCGATGTTCCTGTGTGGCGGAAGGGGTGGGCGGCCTCAGCCGACGCGGAAGAGCCGCGGCAGCGCGGGCACGCGCAGGTAGCCGCGCTGCAATGCGCGCGCCGGCGCGTTGGCGCAGGCGGCGGCGCCGTCGCGCAGGGCGTCGAAGTCGATCATCTGCGACAGGCGCAGGCGGCGCGGCACGGCGTCGGCCAGGTCCTGCGCGTTCCAGGCTTGCGGGAACTCGAAGTAGGCGGGGGTGCTCATTTCAGTCTCCGTTGATGCGGACGCGGTCCGCGTTGCCGAACTGGTCCGTGCCCGAGACGACGATGCGGTCGCCTTCCTTCAGGCCGGACACGATTTCCACTGCGTTGAGGCTGCTGGCGCCGGCCTGGATCGGACGGCGGGTGGCGCTGCCGCCCTCGACCACCCAGGCGAAGCTGCCGCCGTCCTGCTCCAGGAACGGGCCGCGCTCGACCATCAGCACGTTCTTGCGGGTGTCGAGCACGATGCGCGCCTGCAGGCGCTGGTTCTGGCGCAGCCCCGGCGGCTGCTGGCCGTCGGCGAAGCGCAGGCGGGCGTTGACCTCGCCGTTGACCACCTCGGGCGAGACTGCCGAGACCTCGGCCTTGTAGACCTTGCCGTTGCTGGTGATCTGCGCCGGGATGCCGATGCCCAGGTCGCGCGCGAAGCTCTCGGGCACCTTGATCTCGACCTCGAACTTGGCCAGGTCCACCACGCTGAGCACCGGCCCGTTGGCGACCACGCTGGTGCCCTGCGGCACCTGCACCTGGCCGACCTGGCCGTCGAACGGGGCGCGGATGGTCAGCGCATCCACCTGGCGCTGCTGCTCGGCCACCACCGCCTTCTGGCGGTCGGCGAGCAGGCGCTTGTTGCGCGCGTCCAGCCCGGCGCCCTGGCTCTGCAGCGCGAAGTCCTTGCGGGCGCTGGCCAGGCCGATGTCGGTCTTCTTCAGCTCGTCCTGGGCCTTGGCCAGCTCGTTCTGCGACACGGCGCCGCCCTCGTACGCGCGCTGGTAGCGCTCCAGGTCGCGCTGGGCGGCGGTGCGGTCGATCTGCGCCTGGTCGAGCGCCTTGCGGGCGTTGGCGCGGGTCATCTGGGCATCGAGCGCGGCGCGGCTGGCCTCGGCCTCCATGCCGGCCAGCGTGGACTGCTCCTGCACCAGCTTGCTGCGCAGCTCCGGGCTGTCGACCACCGCGAGCTCCTGGCCCTTCTTGACCACGTCGCCGGCCACCACCTTGAGGGCGACGGTGCCGGCGGCGATGGCATAGAGCGTCGGGCTGTTGGCGGCGATCACGCGGCCGTCGGCCGACAGGTCGCGCACCAGGTCGCCGCGCTTGACCTCGGCGATGCGCACCCGGCTGGCATCGAACGAGCGGCCGCCCGACGTCCAGCCGATCACCACCCAGGCGATCAGCGCCAGCAGCGCCGCGCCGGCGGCGCCGCCGACCAGCCAGGGCTTGCGCAGGCGGGCCGTGGCGTTGGCGGGGGAAACGACGTGGTCCTGTCCGGAGGTATCCCGGATGCGGGCGCGGGGGCGGTTGTCCATGCGGGTTTGGATGTCCGAAACGTTCATGCCGTTGCAATCCGCAACAAGCGTGCCAATCGCAAGCGGTTGATTTCATGGACAATGGGGCGCCCGGACGGCGTCCGCCCGGACACCCGGAGCGTCCGCGCGGACGCTTTTCCCCGCCGGATCCGTTCTCCGGGAGGCGCGTTCCGCGGACGTTTCCGGCGGCCGCTTACAATCGCCATCCACCAGCAGGAGTCCTCCCCACCCATGTGCGGCATCGTCGGCGCGATCGCGGATCGCGATGTGGTTCCCGTCCTGATCGAAGGCCTCAAGCGCCTGGAATACCGCGGCTACGACTCCGCCGGCATCGCGGTCGTCGACCGGCGCGAGGTCCGCCGCGTGCGCCGCACCGGCCGCGTCTCGGAAATGGAGGCGGCCGCGCAGGCCGAGCACTTCCGCGCCGGCCTGGGCATCGGCCACACCCGCTGGGCCACCCACGGCGGCGTCACCGAGGGCAACGCCCATCCGCACGTCAGCCACGGCGTGGCGCTGGTGCACAACGGCATCATCGAGAACCACGAGGAGCAGCGCGCGCGCCTGCAGGCGCTGGGCTACCAGTTCGAGTCGCAGACCGACACCGAGGTCATCGCCCACCTGATCCACCACTACCTCAAGCAGGGCGACGACCTGCTCGCCGCCCTGCAGCGCGCGGTCAAGGAGCTGCACGGCGCCTACGCGCTGGCCGTGGTCAGCCGCGCGGAGCCAGACCGCATGGTCTGCGCGCGCATGGGCTGCCCGCTGCTCGTCGGCCTGGGCGAGGGCGAGAACTTCATCGCCTCCGACGTCTCTGCGATCGTCCAGGCCACGCGCCAGGTGATCTTCCTGGAGGAGGGCGACACCGCCGAGGTCACGCGCGCCGCCGTGCGCGTGTTCGACGCCGGCGACGCCCCGGTCGAGCGGGAGGTGCACGTCTCCGACGTCTCGCTGGCCTCGCTCGAGCTCGGCCCCTACCGCCACTTCATGCAGAAGGAGATCCACGAGCAGCCGCGCGCGATCGGCGACACCATCGAGGCGGTGATGGACCAGGGCGCGTTCGGCCCCGAACTGTTCGGCAAGGGCGCCGACGAGGTCCTGCGCGACGTCGACGGCGTGCAGATCCTCGCCTGCGGCACCAGCTTCTACGCCGGCAGCGTGGCGCGCTACTGGATCGAGGCGATCAGCGGCCTGCCGTGCAGCGTCGAGATCGCCAGCGAATACCGCTACCGCACCGCGGTCGCCGATCCCCGGCATCTCATCGTCACCATCTCGCAGTCGGGCGAAACGCTCGACACCATGGAGGCGCTCAAGTACGCCAAGTCGCTGGGACACGGCAAGACGCTGTCCATCTGCAACGTGCCCGAAAGCGCCATCCCGCGCGCCAGCCGCCTGGTGCTCTACACCCGCGCCGGCGCCGAGATCGGCGTCGCCTCCACCAAGGCCTTCACCACCCAGCTGGTGGCGCTGTTCACCCTGGCGGCGACGTTGGCCAAGCTGCACGGCCGGCTGCCGGAGGAGAAGGAAGCCGGCTACCTCGAGGCGCTGCGCCACCTGCCCGGCAGCGTGCAGCACGCGCTCAACCTCGAGCCGCAGATCGCGGCCTGGGCCGAGCGCTTCGCGCCGAAGCAGCACGCGCTGTTCCTGGGCCGCGGCGTGCACTACCCGATCGCCCTGGAAGGCGCGCTCAAGCTCAAGGAAATCTCCTACATCCACGCCGAGGCCTATCCGGCCGGCGAGCTCAAGCACGGCCCGCTGGCGCTGGTCGACGCCGACATGCCGGTGGTGGTGATCGCGCCCAACGACAACCTGCTGGAGAAGGTGAAGTCCAACATGCAGGAAGTCCGCGCCCGCGGCGGCGAGCTGTTCGTGTTCACCGACCAGGACAGCCACTTCAGCGAGAGCGAAGGCGTGCACGTCATCCGCACCCCGCGCCACGTCGGCGTGCTCAGCCCGATCGTCCACACCATCCCGGTGCAGCTGCTGGCCTACCATGCCGCGCTGGCGCGCGGGACGGACGTGGACAAGCCGCGGAACCTCGCCAAGTCGGTGACGGTGGAATAGCGGCAAGGGGAACCGCGCAGGCCGTTGAAGCGAGCTAACTAGGCCTGCCCATGACAACGAAGTCCGTCCAACCAACGGACAACGGAGGCCGGGAGCGCGAGTCTGGAAGACCGCTCTCCCTGTGAAGGACGAAGTCGCGCTCAGCACCTTGAATCGCCCGGCTGCCTAGACCGGGAAGGCCTGCCCACTCAGGCCGGTCTCCCGCTTCGGACGCACGTCACAATGGAAGCGCCGCGCGCCAAAATAATGCTCGGGCGCCTATTGACAATCCTTCAGCAGGCGTGTTTTGCTCGCTCCATGACGCAGTGCAGCACCCTGCCGCAGATTCTCCAGGCAGCGCCCGCCCGGGCGTCGCTGCCCGGCCTCGTCGCTGCCCTCCTCCTCGTACTCGTCCTTATTACCGTCCAGCCAGGCGCGGGAATCGGGTTTGCGTAGCTGATAGCCACAAACCCAGGTCGAGAGAACCAAGACCCCGCGCCAGACAAAGGCGCGGGGTTTTTCGTTTTTGCGGCCCGGGTTCCTGCAATCCAACGCCTGCGCGCGGATGCGCGGGTTGCGGCGAGGGATCGCACCATGGGAGCGCGTTTGGTGAAAAGCGATGCGATCAAGGCCGGCCCGGCACGGGCGCCCGCGCGGGCGATGCTGCGCGCCACCGGACTCGACGATGCGGCGATCGACAGGCCGCTGGTCGCGGTGGTGCATACCTGGACCGACGTCTCGCCGTGCAACCTCGGCTTGCGCGAACTGGCCGTGCACGTGCGCGCTGGGGTGGTCGCTGGCGGCGGCACGCCGGTCGAATTCAACACCATTGCCGTTACCGACGGCATCGCCATGGGCAGCGACGGCATGCGCGCGTCGCTGGCCTCGCGCGAGACCATTGCCGATTCGATCGAACTCGCGGTGACGGGCCATTGCCTGGACGCGATGGTGGTGCTGGTCGGCTGCGACAAGACCATCCCCGCTGCGGCGATGGCGGCGGCGCGGCTCGACGTCCCCACCGTGATCCTCTACGGCGGCACGATCATGCCAGGGCAGTGTCCGGGCGAGGATGACGGCCGGGTGCTGACCGTGCAGGACGTGTTCGAGGCGGTGGGCGCGCACGCTGCCGGTCGCATCGACGCGGGCGAACTGCAGGTCGTCGAGCGCCACGCCTGTCCGGGTGCCGGCGCTTGCGGCGGCCAGTTCACCGCCAACACCATGGCGATGGTACTCACCTTCCTCGGCCTGTCGCCGCTGGGCGCCAACGACGTCCCGGCGGTCCACCCGGACAAGCCAGCCGTCGCGCGCGCCTGTGGCGAACTGGTCATGCGGCGGCTGCGCGACGGCGGGCCGACACCGTGCGACCTTCTCTCTCCCGCCGCGCTGCGCAACGCGGCGCGCGCGGTGTCGGCCACGGCCGGGTCCACCAACGCGGCACTGCACCTGCTGGCGATCGCGCACGAGGCCGGCGTGCCGTTCGACCTGGAGGAGTTCGAGGCCGCGGCGGCGTGCACCCCGGTGATCGCCGACCTCAAGCCCGCCGGCCGCTATACGGCGGCGGAAATGTTCCGGTCCGGCGGCACGGCGCTGGTGGCGCGCGAACTGCGCGAGGCCGGCCTGATCGCGGATGTCCCCACGGTCACCGGCCGGTCCTTGTTCGGGGAGCTCGACGCGCTGTCGCCGCCCGTTGCGCAGGATGTGGTGCGATCCGTGCGCGACCCGATCAAGCCGCGCGGCGGCTACTCGATCCTGTACGGCGATCTCGCGCCGGAGGGCTGCATCGTCAAGCTCGCCGGCCACGGCCGCGTCCGCTTCGAGGGGCCGGCGCGGGTGTTCGATTCGGAGGAGGCCGCGTTCGCCGCGGTGCAGGCGGGCGCGATCCGGTCCGGTGAGGTCGTGGTGATCCGCTTCGAGGGCCCGGCCGGCGGACCCGGCATGCGCGAGATGCTCGCCGTCACCGCGGCGCTGGTCGGCCAGGGCCTCGGCAACGACGTGGCGCTGATCACCGACGGTCGTTTCAGCGGCGCCACCCACGGTTTCATGGTCGGCCACGTGGCACCGGAGGCCGCGCGCGGCGGGCCGATCGCGCGACTGCGCGAGGGCGACGTCGTGCGCATCGACGTGGCCGGACGCCGGCTCGACGTCGACGCCGACCTGGCCACGCGGGAGCCCAGGCGCATCGCGCCGCGCGTCACTGCGGGCGTGCTGGCCAAGTACGCGCGCGATGTCGGCTCGGCCTCGCGCGGTGCGGTCACCGCGCCAGGTCCGGAGGGCGCCCCGCCGCAAGCGCCCCGCAACCTCCCGCCCGCCGCCGCTCCGCGCACTGCAGACGATTTGCTGCACGCCTGAGCGCGCAGCGCCTCCCGCAACCATCGCAAGTCCTCCCATCCCCGCACAAGGCCAGCGAACATGACCAGCTCCGCCAACCCCAGAATCGCCATCGTCGGTTACGGCAGCCAGGGCCGCGCGCACGCGCTCAACCTGCGCGATTCCGGCTTCGACGTGACCGTGGGCCTGCGCCCCGGCGGCCCGACCGAACGCAAGGCCACCGCCGACGGCTTCACGGTGAGCACGCCGGACGCGGCCGTCGCCGGCGCCGGCCTCGTCGCCGTGCTCACGCCGGACATGGTCCAGCCGCAGCTCTACCGCGACGTGATCGCGCCCAACATCCGCCAGGGTGCCTGCCTGCTGTTCGCGCACGGCTTCAACGTCCATTACGGGCAGATCACGCCGCGCCAGGACCTCGATGTGGTGCTGGTCGCGCCCAAGGGGCCGGGCGCGCTGGTGCGGCGCGAGTACGAGATCGGCCGCGGCGTCCCCGCGGTGTACGCCGTGCACCAGGATCGCAGCGGACGCGCGGAGCAGTTCGCGCTGGCGTACTGCTCCGGCATCGGCGGCTCGCGCCAGAACGCGATCCGCACCACCTTCAAGGAGGAGACCGAGACCGACCTGTTCGGCGAGCAGGCGGTGCTGTGCGGCGGTGCCACCAAGCTGGTGCAGGCCGGCTGGGAGACGCTGGTGGAAGCCGGCTACCAGCCAGAGATCGCCTACTACGAGTGCCTGCACGAGCTGAAGCTGATCGTCGACCTGCTCTACGAGGGCGGCATCACCCGCATGCACGAGTTCATCAGCGAGACCGCGCAGTACGGCGACCTGACCCGCGGGCCGTACGTCATCGACGACCACGCGCGCGCGCAGATGCGGAAGATCCTGACCGAGATCCAGGACGGCACCTTCGCGCGCGAGTGGATCGCCGAGTACGCAGCCGGCAATCCCCGCTACAAGGCGCTCAAGCAGGCCGACCTCGACCATCCGGTCGAGGCAGTGGGCAAAGTACTGCGCGCCGGCATGAAGTGGTTGCACGGCGCGCCGGAGGAAGCGGCACGGAAGGCCGCAGCCACTGCGAAGGATCCGCAGACAGAGGCCGCGTGATGGCATCCCCTTCTCCCGCCTCGATCCCGCGCGCCGCGGACGACGACGAAGATGCCACCGCCACCGCCACCGCGGCGGCGGCCGCACCGGCCAATGCGGCGCGCTGGCTGGTGGACGCGCTGCTCGCCGAGGGCGTGGACACGCTGTTCGGCTATCCCGGCGGCGCGATCATGCCGTTCTACGACGCGCTGCACGGCGCGCCGCTCCGGCACGTGCTGGTCCGCCACGAGCAGGGCGCGGCGTTCGCGGCCAACGGCTACGCGCGCGCCAGCGGACGCGTGGGCGTGTGCGTGGCCACCTCCGGCCCCGGTGCGTCGAACCTGGTCACCGGCCTGGCGGATGCGATGCTCGACTCGGTGCCGATGGTGGCCATTACCGGCCAGGTGGCGACGTCGCTGATGGGCACCGACGCGTTCCAGGAACTGGACGTGTTCGGCATGACCATGCCGATCGTCAAGCACAGCTTCCTGCCACGCAGCGCCGATGCACTGCCGCAGCTGCTGCGCGAGGCCTTCCGCATCGCGCGCAGCGGCCGGCCGGGCCCGGTGTTGATCGACCTGCCCAAGGACGTGCAGAACGCGGATGCCTCGCGACTGCCGGCCCACGTGCCGGCGGCCGTCGACCCCACGCCGGCGCCCGACGCCGATGCGCTGGCCGCGGCCGCCGAACTGCTGGCGCACGCGCGCCGGCCGGTCGTCTACGGCGGCGGCGGCATCGCGCTGGGTGGCGCGGTCGCGGCCTTCCGCGCCTTCGTCGATGCCCAACGCATCCCGACCGTGCTCACGCTCAAGGGCCTGGGTGCGCTGCCTGCCGGGCACGCACAACTCCTGGGCATGCTGGGCATGCACGGCAGTCGCGCAGCGAATCTGGCGGTGCAGGAGTCCGACCTGCTGGTCGTGGTCGGCGCGCGCTTCGACGATCGCGCCACCGGCAAACTGGCCGAGTTCGCGCCGCAGGCGAAGATCGTCCACCTCGACCTGGACGCCGCCGAGATCGGCAAGCTGCGCCGCGCCGACGCCGCCGTCCTCGGCGACTTGGGCGCCAGCGTGCGCGCGCTCGCGCAGGTGGCCGCGCGAAACGCCACCGCGCGCGAAGCGTGGCGCGCGACGTGCGAAGGACGCAGACGGCAATGCGCAGCGCGTTACGACGCTCCCGGTGCGTCGGTCTACGCCCCGGCGCTGCTCCGGCGCTTGTCGGAGCTGGCGCCGGAGGCCATCGTGTCCTGCGACGTCGGCCAGCACCAGATGTGGGTAGCGCAGCACTGGCGCTTCGACCACCCGCGCCGGCACCTGACCAGCGGCGGGCTCGGTGCGATGGGGTTCGGGCTGCCGGCGGCAATCGGTGCGCAGCTGCAAGATCCGCGTACGCAGGTGGTGTGCGTCAGCGGCGACGGCTCGTTCCTGATGAACGTGCAGGAGCTGGCGACGCTGGCGCGCTACCGCTTGCCGGTCAAGATCGTGCTGCTCGACAACCAGGCTCTGGGCATGGTGAGGCAGTGGCAGGAGTTGTTCTTCGAGCGCCGCTACTCGGAAGTCGACCTGTCGGACAACCCCGATTTCGCCGCGGTCGCCGCGGCCTTCGGCATCCGCTCCCTGCGCGTGGGTCACGCCGACGGCGTCGAGCGTGCGCTGCGCGAGTTGCTGGAAACGCCCGGGCCGGCATTGCTGCACGTGACCATCGACCGGGCCGCAAATGTCTGGCCGCTGGTGCCGCCCAATCGCAACAACGCACAGATGCTCGACGCCGCCGACCCGGCGGTCCCCGTCCTGCCATCACGGCACATCCCCGAGGAGCTTCCTCATGCGCTACCGGCTTGACCTCACCCTGCGCCAGGCCGAGGGCGCGCTGGCCCGCGTGATCGGCACCGCCGAGCGGCGCGGATTCCAGCCGCTTTCGGTCGATGGCGAGACGCAATCGGACGGTGATCGCTGGCACCTGCAGCTGACCGTGGAGGGCGATCCTTCCGGCGCATCGCTGCAACAGCAGATCGCCAAGCTCTACGACTGCCTCGCGGTGGAGGTATCGCCATGCCCATGACCAAGATCCGGCAAGGGGGACGCGCCGTGCCGGCCGATCCGATCCGCATCTTCGACACCAGCCTGCGCGACGGCGAGCAGTCGCCTGGCTGCAGCATGACCGTTGCGCAGAAGCTGCGCTTCGCGCAGGCGCTCGCCGAGCTCGGCGTCGACGTCATCGAGGCCGGCTTCCCCGCGAGCTCGGCGTCCGATGCCGAGGCCGCGCGCGCGATCGCCGGGCAGATCGATGGTCCGGTCCTCGCCGCGCTGGCGCGCTGCCATCCCGGCGACATCGAGGCCTGCGCGCGGACGCTGGAGCACGCGCAACGCCCACGCATCCACGTCTTCATTTCCACCAGCCCGCTGCACCGCGAGCACAAGCTCGGCCTGGACAAGCCGCAGGTGCTGGCGCGCGCCGCGGAGGCGGTGGAACTGGCGCGCCGCCACGTCGACGACGTCGAGTTCTCGGCCGAGGACGCGCTGCGCACCGAGCCCGAGTTCCTGGCCGAGGTCTGCGGCGTCGCGCTCGCAGCCGGCGCGGGCACCCTCAACATCCCCGACACGGTCGGCTACACCACGCCGGAGGAGATCCGGACGCTGTTCCGCTACCTGCGCGCCAACGTCCCGGGCGCGGCGCACGCGGTCTTCAGCGCGCACTGCCACAACGACCTCGGTCTGGCGGTGGCCAACAGCCTGGCCGCGATCGAGGGCGGCGCCCGCCAGGTCGAGTGCACGATCAACGGCATCGGCGAGCGCGCCGGCAACTGCGCGCTGGAAGAACTGGTGATGGCGCTGCGGGTGCGCGAGGCTTACTACGGCGTCCGCACGGGCATCGACACGCGCCGGCTGGTGCCCACCTCGCGCCTGCTCTCACGCATCACCGGCATGAGCGTGCAGCGCAACAAGGCCGTGGTCGGCCGGAACGCCTTCGCGCACGAGGCCGGCATCCACCAGCACGGCATGCTCAGGCATCGCGGCACCTACGAGATCATGCGCCCGGAGGATGTCGGCTGGACCGCCTCGCAGATGGTGCTCGGCCGCCACAGCGGCCGCGCGGCGCTGGCCGAACGCCTGCGGGCGCTCGGTTTCTCGCTCGACGAGGCGCGCCTGAACACGGTATTCGCCCGCTTCAAGTCGCTGGCGGAGAAGAAGCGCGAGGTGTTCGACGCCGATCTGGAGGCGCTGGTGCTGGGCTCCGACGCCCAGGGTGTCCCGGGCCATCGCCTGCTGCGCGCGCACGTCAGCACCGGCGTTGCCGGTGCGCTCGACAGCAGCCTGCCGACCGCGAGCGTGCAGGTGCTCGATCCGCAGGGAACCATCGCCAACGAGGCCTCGGTCGGCGAGGGGCCGGTGCATGCGCTGTTCGCGGCGCTGGCACGCGCGACCGGCGTGGTGCTGGAGATCGACAACTACCACGTGTCCAGCGTGACCCACGGCAACGACGCACAGGGCCAGGCCAGCGTGACCGCGCGCGTGGACGGCAAGGAGCTGACCGGCACGGGCACCAGCACCGACATCCTCGAGGCCAGTGCCCTGGCCTGGCTGGAGATCGCCAACCGCGTCCTGCGCACGCGCCGGCCGCAGCGCCGGCTGGCCACCGCCTGAGGCCGCCGCCATGCCCCGGACCCTGTTCGACAAGCTGTGGGACGCGCACGTGGTCGTCCCCGAACGCGAGGCCGCGCCTGCCGTGCTCTACGTGGACCTGCACCTGATCCACGAAGTCACTTCGCCACAGGCCTTCGCCGAACTCGACGCGCGCGGCCTGCGCCCGCGGCGCCCGGACCTGACCAAGGCCACGCTCGACCACGCCACGCCGACGCAGCCGGCCGGCGATGACGGCCGTCCACCCTACGTCAGCGCCGAGGCCGAAGCGCAGGTCGCCACCCTGCGGGGCAACTGCGCCCGCCACGACATCGAACTGTTCGACTACGGCAGTACGCACCGCGGCATCGTCCACGTGATCGGGCCCGAGCTCGGCCTGACCCAGCCCGGCATGACCATCGTCTGCGGCGATAGCCATACCGCCACCCACGGTGCGTTCGGGGCGCTGGCCTTCGGCATCGGGACCAGCGAGGTCGGCCATGTGCTGGCCACCCAATGCCTGCTGCAGCGCAAGCCGCGGACGCTGGCGGTCACCGTGGAGGGCGAACTCGGCCCGGGCGTCACCGCCAAGGACCTGATCCTGCACGTGATCGGCACGATCGGCGTCAACGGCGGCACCGGCCACGTCATCGAGTACCGCGGTCCGGCCATCCGCGCGCTTTCGATGGAGCAGCGGATGACGATCTGCAACATGTCGATCGAGGCCGGCGCCCGTGCCGGGCTGATCGCGCCGGACGAAACGACCTTCGAATACCTGGCCCAGACTCCCCGTGCGCCGCACGGCGACGACTTCGCGCGGGCGGTCGCCCGCTGGCGACAGTTCCATAGCGACGCGGACGCGCGCTTCGACCGCGAAGTGCGCATCGACGCGCGCGCGATCCGGCCTACAGTCACCTGGGGCACGCACCCGGGCCAGGTCGCCGCGATCGACGGCGCCGTGCCGACACGGCTCGCGGACGACGAGGCCAAGGCGTGCGAGTACATGGGCTGGGACGCCGGTGCGCCGCTGATCGGGCGGCCGGTGGACGTGGTGTTCGTCGGCAGCTGCACCAACTCGCGCCTGAGCGACCTGCGCCAGATGGCCGACCTGTTGCGCGGGCGCCGCGTGCACCCGCGCGTGCGCATGTTGGTGGTCCCCGGCTCGGAGCAGGTGCGGCGCGAGGCCGAG
Source organism: Luteimonas sp. (assembly GCA_041905645.1). Classification (GTDB taxonomy): domain Bacteria; phylum Pseudomonadota; class Gammaproteobacteria; order Xanthomonadales; family Xanthomonadaceae; genus Luteimonas. Next base: position 12,520 of record JAYRKR010000020.1, on the reverse strand, counting down.
CGCGAGGGCATCGATGCGGTAGTGCGCGCGGCCGGCGCCGAGTGGCGCCTGCCCGGCTGCTCGATGTGCATCGCGATGAACGGCGACCTGGTCGGGCCGGGCCAACTGGCCGTCTCGACCAGCAACCGCAACTTCGAGGGCCGCCAGGGCAAGGGTGCGCGCACGCTGCTGGCCTCGCCGCTGACCGCCGCCGCCTGCGCGATCGCCGGCGCGGTCGCCGACCCGCGCACGCTGCTGGCGGGGACGGCGATGGCGGAGTCCGCCGCATGAGCGCATTCACCGCCCTGGTCTCGCGAACCATCGTGCTGCGCGAGCACAACATCGACACCGACCAGATCATCCCCGCGCGCTTCCTGACCACGACCCAGCGCGAGGGGCTGGGGCGCTTCGCGTTCCACGACTGGCGGTACCTGGCCGACGGCCGCCCGGATCCGGACTTCGTCCTGAACCGGCCCGAGCACGCCGACGCCCGCATCCTGGTCGCTGGCCGCAACTTCGGCTGCGGCTCCTCGCGCGAGCACGCGCCCTGGGCGCTGCTCGACTCGGGGCTGCGCGCGGTCGTGAGCAGCCAGATCGCCGACATCTTCCGCAGCAACGCGCTCAAGAACGGGCTGCTGCCCGTCGTGCTCGATGAGCCGGCCGTCGACGAACTGCTCGCGCGGCCGGGCCTTGAGCTGCGCATCGATGTCGCCACGCGCAGCGTGACCCTGCCTGACGGCCGTCGCTTCACCTTCCCGCTGGATGCGTTCGCGCAGACCTGCCTGCTCGAGGGGACCGACCAGCTCGGCTACCTGCTGCGGCACCACCCCGCCATCATCCGCTACGAGGAACTGCACCATGCGCGCTGACATCGCCGTCCTGCCCGGAGACGGAATCGGCCCTGAAGTCACCCGGGCCGCCGTGTGCGTGCTGCGCGCGGTCGAACAACTCTACGGACACGAATTCAGGCTGCACGAGCACCTGGTCGGCGGCGCGGCGATCGACGCCATTGGCGAGCCCCTGCCGGATGAGACGCTCGCCGCCTGCCGGCATGCCGATGCCGTCCTGCTCGGCGCCGTCGGCGGCCCCCGATGGGCCGATCCGCAGGCCCGGGTACGGCCCGAGCAGGGCCTGCTCGCCCTGCGCAAGCAACTGGGCCTGTACGCGAACCTGCGCCCGGTCCGCCCGCTGCCCCGGATGTTCGGCGCCTCGCCGCTCAAGCCGCACCTGCTGCACGGGGTCGACATCCTGGTCGTGCGCGAGCTGACCGGCGGCATCTACTTCGGCGACAAGCGGCGCAGCGGCGATCGCGCCAGCGACCTGTGCGAATACGGGGTCGCCGAGATCGAGCGGGTCGTGCGTGCCGCCTGCCGGCTCGCGCGCGCGCGTCGTGGCCATGTCACCTCGGTCGACAAGGCGAACGTGCTGGAGACCTCGCGGCTGTGGCGCGAAGTGGCCACGCGCGTGGCTCGCGACGAATTCCCCGGCGTCACCCTCGAGCACCAGCTGGTCGACTCGATGGCCATGCACCTGCTGGCGCGCCCGCGCAGCTTCGACGTCGTGGTCACCGAGAACATGTTCGGCGACATCCTCACCGACGAGGCCGCGATGCTGGCCGGCTCGCTGGGCCTGCTGCCCTCGGCCTCGCTCGGCGACGGGAGCCTGGGGATGTACGAGCCGATCCACGGCTCGGCGCCGGACATCGCCGGCCGCGGCGTCGCCAACCCCTATGGCGCCATCCTCAGCGTCGCACTGCTGCTACGCCACTCGCTGGACCTGGAGCGGGAGGCCGACCGCATGGAAGCGGCCGTCGCCGAGGCGCTGGAGGCCGGAGCGCTCACGCCCGATCTCGCCTCCGGCGCCGCCGCCGTGGGCACGCAGGCCGCAACCGCTGCGGTCGTCGAACGCCTGCGCGAGCCCTGCTATGTGAGCGAGCTGCGCGATTGATCCTGTCGCCACTCGACCGCGGCAGTGTCCCATTGCCTGCCGAAATGGATCCCGGGTCCATTTCGCCCCCCTGCGCACGGGCCAAAGTCGACCTTGATCGCAAGAGAGATCCTCCGAGGCAAGTGCTGTGCTCCGGCTTGCGTCGCGCTGCCGCGAGACGGCGATCATTCCCGAGTCAGCGTTCGTACGATCCGATGTCGGCCCGGAGCCCCTTCACGCGCGCGAACCCGGCGCCGCGCTGGTCGTAGGCCAGGCCCGCGGCGTTGTTGCCCATGTCGACCGCCGGGCTGTCGCTGGGCAAGGCGTGGGTCCGGGTGTCCCCGCCGTTGTCGGCCAGCGGCGCCAGCCCTGGGTCGACGGAGATCGTGTCGGGTGGCAGTGGCGCGTTCGACGACATGATCAGGTTGTTGGCGCCTTCCACCTGGGTGTCGTGGATCGCCAGATCGGTGAACGGCTGCCCGCCGCAGGTGCTGTTGGCGATGATGGTGCTTTCGATGTGCGGCGGCGTGCCGGACAGGACCAGCGTCCCGCCGCCGTAGTCGCAGTACGTCGACTGCCGGTTGAAGGCGATCGTGCTGTTCACGATGGACTTCGTTTCCGCGGAGATCGCCAGGACCGAGCCGTAGGTCGACATGTTGCCCGAGATCGTGCTGTCGGCGATCACCACGTTCCAGCCCGGGGCCTGCCAGGACCTGGTGATGCTCACGACGTTCATCGGCGAGCTGTTGCCGGAGATCTCGGAGCTCATGATCGTGGCGTCGCCGTCCTTGACCAGCAAGGCCTGCCCGCCGGTGTTGCCGGAAAACGTGGCGTGGACGGCTTCCAGGCCTCCCGCATTCGACAGGGCGCCGCTGCCGTCGTGCGCGTGGTTGCCGCAGACGCGGCTGTACATCACGGCCAGGTGCCCGCGCACGTAGATCCCCCCGCCCGCGCTGTGATACGACATCAGGGGATCGGCATGGCCCGCGGTGTTGCCCACCACCTGGCTGTTCGCCAGCGTGGCGGTGCCTGCGGCATAGACGCCGCCTCCGTTGGCGATGCCGTTTCCGGTGGCCCTGGCGTTGCACCAATGCACCAGCGCATGGTTGAGCTCGATGCTCCCCGCCGAATAGATGCAGCCTCCCAGCGCTTCGGTGTCGCTCCGAAGGAAGCCTCGTGCGATCGTCATCCCGCGGATGCGAAGCCGGCCGGTGCCCAGGTGCCGGAAGACCGAGCTGGTGCCGTTGGCGTCGACCGTGATCCGGCCGCCGCCGACGAGGCCGAGGTCGTCCTGCGGGATTGCGATCGCGCCGCTGGTCAGGTTGATCCTGCGGCAGGACAGGGCCGCCATGTCGATGGTGTCGCCGCTGGCCGCGCCGGCCACGGCGGCGCGCAGGCTGCCGGGGCCGCTGTCGTTGCAGTTGGCGACCGCGATCGTCGCGCCGTTCTCGCCGGCCGCCGGTACCGTGGCGATGGAATCATCGGCGGATCCGGCGATGGCGGGCGAGGCCATCAGGAGCATCGAGCCGGACAAGGATGCAAGCGGGAGAAAGCGCGACAGTGCGCGATGCATGGCGAGACCTCCGATCAACACGCGGCCCCTGCACATGCGAAATTCGCATCGGGCTTATACAGGTCGCGTGAACGCCGGTTGTCGCTTTGGTGAATGCGTCATGGGCCGCGCATCGATCGCTTCGCGCGTGCATTCAGCGTCGTTGACGCTTCCATCCAGCGAGGCGCTTCATCGGCATGGCCGGTGTGTTGCCCACATCCAAGACACGTCGATGCCGGGAATCCCGAGCCGGGGTCGACGTCCCGGGAACAGGAAGATGCCTGGCACGTTGTCGGACACCGCTGTCGCCGCGTCCATCAGGCCTGATTTCGTCGATCAGTTTGCTCCGTCCCCTTCGTCACGGAGTTCCTGGCCGAACATGATGCGGTGCCCGTCGACGGTCCGGATGCCGAACTCCCGCATGCCCCAGGGCTTGTCCGCGAGCCGTTGGGTGAATTCGACGCCGGCGGCCCGGTACTCGGAGAAGAGCGACGCGGCGTCGCTGACCGTCACGTACCCGTACCAGGAATGGTCGCCGAGCTCGCCGGGCGGGATCGCGTCGGGGCATTCGCCGAGCATGACGCGGAAGTCGTCCCTCGAAAGGAACGTCCAGCCGGGCGCCGTGAAGTCGATCCCGAGCCCGAGGACGGACGCGTAGTAGTCCGTCGACCTGGCCAGGTCCGGTACGGCCAGTACGAATCGAACCTTGGTGCACCTGGACATGCGACCTCCTCGTTGCTGATGGTGGATGCCGGCTTCTTCACTCGCCGCGGGCGCAAGGGCTCACGCCGGTTCGTGGTCTTCCGCGATCGCACGCGCCTCGGGCGCCGGCAGCCCCGCGGCCGTCGCGAACTCCTGCCACTGCCCAACCGCCTCCCGCACCCGCGCCAGCGCCTCGCGCGCGCCGACCACGCCGAAGCGCCTGGCCACCGCCATCAGGTCCTCGCGCGCGATGCCGTCGAACCTGCCGTTGACGCTCATCAGGTGCTGGTAGGTCCACTCGCCGTCGGGATTGTGGGCGTGGGTGACGTCGAAGGCGGGAGCGAGCTCCCAGCGGCCGCCCTGCTTCAGCACGAAGGCGTGGTTCTTGGTGTGGTCGTCGCAGTTGCGGGCCATCACGTTGAAGGCCATGCGGCGGAAGAGCTCGGTGAGCGCGTCGTCGCCGAGTCCGAGCCGGCCGGCGACGAGGAACAGCTGCTCGTAGGCATGGGTGGCGCGCTGGTTGTAGTCCAGGTGCTGCATCGCGCACAGCGACTGCACGTGGTGCTTGCGGTCGCCGTCGCGGTCGAAGCGGCGGGTCATGAAGTGGGCGCGGCCGTTCTCCTCCAGCAGGCGGCAGGGCTCCATCGCGATGCCGGCCGCGCGCGCCATCAGGTGGTAGGCGTATTCGATGCGGCCGTAGTCGGCGCCGGTGCCGAGCTCCATGTCCCGGCCGACGCCGTCGAACTTGAGCAGCCAGTGCTCGAAGCCGGGCGCGGCATCGAACTGGCCGCTGCGCAGCTCGCCGGTGCCCGGGTTCCACGCCACCACCGCCTTGGCGCGCGCGCCGCCGGCCGAGGTGCCGACCCGGATGATGTTGGCCAGTGCGGCCTGCGCGTGCGCGTCGTCGGTCAGGTCGCCGCGCAGCACGCTGCGCGCGGCTTCGACCAGCGACTTCATCTGCAGCGGCTCGGCGCTCTCGCTGTGGGAGCCGCGCGCGGGGCGGAATTCCAGCGCGCCCATGCCGCGCTTGCCCATGTAGGCCAGGCGGTCGAGGGCGGTGACCGCCTGGGCGGCGACGCCGTGGCGCGCCATCCACGCGTCGATCAGGGCGTTGCCGAAGGCGTCGGGCAGGGCGTCGGCGAGCAGGCCGGGCAGGCCGTGGAAGCTGTTGCGCGGCAGGTCCGGGAACAGGAACACCGGCTCGGGCGCGTCGGTGGGCATGGTCAGCGGCGCGAGCTCGACGCCCCGGCGGCGCCAGGCGGGGTCGTATTCGAAGGCGTAGCAGCCGGCCTGCGGGTCCGGCGCGACCGCGCCGACGCGCTGGCCCCAGAGGCGGACTTCGACGACCGGGGTGTCCATGGCCGGAGCCGCGCGCTATTTCGCGGCCGCGGCCTTGCGGCGCGGGCGGCCGACGCGGCGGCGCTCCGGGCGATGGCGCAGCAGCGCCATCGGGCTGACCGAGGCGACCGGCGCCAGCAGGTCGAGCCAGTCGAGGCGATCGAGCGCGCGCAGCACCTGCAGCAGGGTCGACAGGCTGGAGCCGCGCCCGGCCTCGAGGTTGCGCAGCGCCTTTTCGGAGACGCCGGCCTTGTCGGCCAGGGTCAGCTGGTCGAGGTCGCGGGCCAGGCGCAGGCGGCGGAGCTGGTCGCCGAGGCGGGCCTGGAGGTCTTCGGTCGAGCCAATCATGACGTTCATTCGGTGGAAACCTGCCGTCTGGAGGCCAATATCCGGAAATACGGTCGAATTGTACCGCAAGAACGCATGTTGGAACGTGAATGCCAACCGGCGTGAATCGACCGTTGACAATGAATTGAGGCCAATCCGGTCGAATTCAACCGCTAAAACACACAGGTATTTCCAACCGCTGCCCTCGCGGTGGCACCCGCGCGCCGAACAAGGCGCGCCCGTCCCGCCGTCAGGCAACGGTCCGCGACCGGACGCCGGCCGGCCGGGTGCGCGCCTCCGAGGCGGCCGATGCTCCGGGGACCGGCGTGGCGCACGACAGCGACGGCGCCGTGCCTGCGCACGGGCCACGCCGCCGCAGGTGCGTCGTGCCCCAGACGCGGACGCCCTCCACCAGCGGCAGCACCGTGGTGCCGTACGGGCTGAGCCGGTAATGCACCGGCGCCGGCACCGGGCCGCTCGGCAGCCGTTCCACGAGGCCGTCGGCCTCGAGCTCGCGCAGCTGCTCGGTCAGCACCTTGTGCGAGATCGGCGCGACGCGACGCAGCAGGCCGGAGAAGTGGTGCTCGCCGTGCGCCAGCCAGTACAGGATCGTCAGCTTCCACTTGCCGCCGATCGCGGCGAACGCCGCGGCCAGCGGACAGTCCGCCAGGGGGCTGGTCCGCGCCGGCCGGCGATAGGCACCTGCAGGTGCGTTCTTGTCGCGCGACATGGAGGCCTCCAGGCTTGCCACGGGTCGTTGCCGAAGGAGGATGCCATGCGCGTTCGCGGTTCCGTGCTTCTCGCTGGACTTTTCGCCCTCGCGCCGGCCCTGGCGATGGCCCGGGCCCCGCAGGCAACGCCGCAGGCCGCGACGGATGCGCGCCAGGCCGCGCCGCGCGACGGCAGCCACGACTTCGATTTCGAGATCGGCACCTGGAAGACGCAGCTCAGGCGCCTCGTCCATCCGCTCTCGGGGTCCGACGAGTGGGCCGAATACGCGGGCACCACCACCGTGCGCAAGGTCTGGGACGGTCGCGCCAACCTGGTCGAGCTGGTCGCCGACGGCCCCGCCGGGCATTTCGAGGGCCTGAACCTGCGCCTGTACAACCCGCAGTCGCGGCAGTGGAGCCTGAACTTCGCCAACAGCAGGACCGGCACGCTGGCCCGGCCCACCATCGGCGGATTCGAGGACGGCCGCGGCGAGTTCTACGACCAGGAGGAGTTCGACGGTCGCGCGGTGCTGGTGCGCTTCATCATCACGCCGCTGGACCGTGACACGGTCCGCTTCGAGCAGGCGTTCTCCGACGACGGCGGCAGGACCTGGGAAGTGAACTGGATCGCGACCGACACGCGGGTGAAGTGAGGCAATCGCGGGACCGGTCGCGCCAGAAGCCGCCCGAGCCCGTCTCCGGTGCGGACCTCCACGCCCCGGGATTCGGGGCTATCGATCGATTGCCCGCGGGCGAACAGGGGTTTCCCCCAGGTTGATGCATGGGCCGACGGACCCAAGGCTGTGGGTTTCTCCTGCCCGAAAGTCCATGTCTCCTTCGATTCCTTCCCTTGCACGGCCCGCCCAAGGCCTGGATCCGCGGCTCGACGAGCGCCGCGAGACGCCTCCGACGCCCGGCGACGCCGGGGCGCCCGAAGCTGCGTCCGGTGCGGCGGACCCGGATCCGGCCTACCACCCGCAGTGGATGCAGCTCGGGTGGCGGCCAGGCGGGTCGCCCGATCCGCAGCAGGCGCCCATCGACGCGCCGGAGGCGAAGGGCGGTGCGGCGGAGCTCGCATCCCCACGGCTGGAATCGCCGGAAGCGCGCGGGCAGCTCGGCCTCGAGATGCTGCTTTACAAGCTCGCGCATGCCGAAACGAAGGAGCTCGATGCCGAGCTCGACCAGCAGCTCGCCGATCTCGGCCCGGCGCTGACCGAGGCGCAGCGCAATGCCTACGTCCGCGCCTTCCATGCCAAGCATGCCGACGCGTACGGCCGCGAGGATGCGGCGGCCAAGGCGCTGGAGGACAGGATCAACGACCCTGCGACCCGGCAGGCCGCGCTGCAGGATCCGGGCACCGCCGCAGGCGTGGTCGAAGCGGTCAGGTTGCTGGCGAAGAGCAGCCACGGGCAGGCCGCGCTCGACTGGCTGGCCGCCAATTTCGGCAGCTCGCAGCCGGGGCAGGCCGCCGCGGCGTCTGCGTACGCGGGCTTGCTCGATGATGCCGGCATCGCATCCATCGTCGAGGATGCCGGCGCCAGCGCCGCATCGGCGGCGCTGGCCTCGGGCGACCCGCAGGCCGCGGTCCATGCCACGCTGGAAAGCCTGCAGCGGCTGGCCAACGCGGGAGCCGGCGGCACCGCGGTGAGCGAGGGCGTCCGGTTGTTCGGCGCGGTGGCCGACAGCGCGGGCCGGGTCGACGGCGCGGCGCAGCTCCGGCGCGCGTTCAGCGACGCCTTCGACGCCGAGGCCAGCCCGAAGCTGCTCGCGGCGGCCTACGCGATGGCCGGCGCGCTGGTGGTCGACGGCTGGATCAGCGGGGTCGGCTCGACGCCTGCCGAGCGGGCCAAGTTCCTGGGCGACCTGGCAATCGCCGCGCAAGGTGGCGTCGAGCGTGCAGGCCGCCTGCTGTCCTCGGGCAAGAACATGTTCTGGTCGATGACCGCGGACATCACCAAGACAAGCTTCGGCGCGGCCGGGGATGCCGGCAAATTCCTCCTGCGCAACGCGCCGATCCTGGGCGGCCTGGCCAGCGCGTTCTACATCGTGGCCGACGGCGCCGGGCTGGTCGACGACCCCAGCGTGTGGAAAGCGGGCGCCCTGGCCGGCGACGTGATGACGCTCGCGCTCCTGGTCCCGGGCCTGCAGGTGGTCGGCTGGATCGGCGTCGGAGTCGCCGCGCTGTTCTCGTGGATCGACGCCTCGCAGGAAGCGTCCGAGCGCCACCAGGCCGAACTGGAGCTGCTCCGCGAGATCGGCGTGCCCGACGCGGCCATCGCGCTGTACGACGAACATCAGGACGCGGTGACGTCGCTCGCCTCGGCCGGCATCGACTTCGAGCGGATGGTGGCCCTGCAGGCGTCGCATCCCGAGATCTTCCTGCGCCCGGAAAACGCCGAGGTGTTCGCCCAGGTCGTCGCGGCTGCCGGACTGTCGGGCGACGAGGTCGTGCAGCTGGCCGATGCAATGGCCGGTGGCCCGGACGGCGAGAGCGTGTTCTCGCACCTGGCATCGGACATGCGCCGGGACGACGGCGGGCGTTATAGCCCCGCATGGGTCATCGGCCACCTGACAAGTTCGGATGCCTTCTCCGGAGCGCGGGCCTACCTCGAGCAGGCAAGGCCGCGGCTGGTGCAGGAGGCCGCCGCGCGCGCCGCCGCCGACAGCGCCTACGAGGCCGGCAACGACGCGGTCATGGACGAACGGGATTTCGTCTACTGGCTGGGCAAGCAGGATGACCCGCTCTATCGCGCGCAGTTCATCCGTCGCAGTGTCGAGGACGGCACGCTGGGCATCTTCGTGAACCAGATCGCGGCATCCGGCAACGCGGAAGGCAGGCAACTGCTGGCTGGGGCCATCCGCGACGCCTACGCCGACGGCGCGCTCTCCCTGCAGCAGGCCAATGAGTACCTGCGTGAGCTGGGCGGCACGGCGATCGAGCCGGTGCTGCCGAGCGCACCCGCGCCCAGCGGCCGGGCCGGTCTCGGGCAGCAGCGCCCGGTCTGACGGCACGCGCCGCCGACGGCGGCTGCCGGATCCGCTCGCTCGCGCCGGTTTTCGATGGCGGAGGCGCGTTCCCGCGGCGCGGGCGCAGCGCTGCCGGTGTAAGGTCGCGGCTCGCCTGGCGACGGCAGCCTCCATGAGCACCTACGCCCTCAAGTCCGTGTTCGCGCCGGCCTCGGTCGCGCTGGTCGGCGCCAGCCCGCGCGAGCGTTCGCTCGGCCGGCTGGTGCTGCGCCAGCTGCGCGAGGGCGGCTTCGCGGGGCCGATCGGGCTGGTGAACCCGCGCTACCGCGAGATCGACGGCATGGCGACGGCGCCGCGGCTGGACGCGCTCGGTTTCGCACCGGAGCTGGTGGTGGTCGCGGCGCCGCCGGAGGACGTGGCCGGCGTCGCCGCGGCGGCCGCCGACCGCGGCGCGAAGGCGGCGATCGTGCTCACCCGCGGGATGGGCGCGGGGCCCGGGTCGTACAACGCCGCGCTCGAAGCCGCGGCGCGCCCGCGCGGGCTGCGCATCGTCGGGCCCAACTGCCTGGGCGTGATCGCACCGCACGCGCGGCTGTTCGCCAGTTTCGCCGCGCACCGGCCGCTGGCCGGCGACCTCGCGCTCATCTCGCAGTCGGGCGCGGTGGCGGCGGGGCTGCTGGAGTGGGCGCACGCACGCGGCGTCGGCTTCTCGGCGGTGGCTTCGCTGGGCGACGCGCTCGACGTCGATTTCGCCGACCTGCTGGACTATTTCGCGGTCGACCATCGCACCCGCGCGATCCTGCTCTACCTCGAGCACGTGCGCGATGCGCGCAAGTTCCTCTCGGCCGCGCGCGCCGCCTCGCGCGGCAAGCCGGTGGTGGTGGTCAGGCCCGGCCGCCACGCGCGCGCCGACGCTGGCGCGCAGACCCACACCACGCGCCTGGCGACGCCCGACGCCGTCTACGACGCCGCCTTCCGCCGCGCCGGCCTGCTGCGCGTGCGCGCGCTGGACGAACTGTTCGCCGCCGCCGAGACGCTGGCGCACCTGGGCCACGCACCGGGCAAGCGGCTGGCCGTGCTCGGCAACGGTGCCGGCATCGGCATGCTCGCGATCGACCGCCTGCTCGACCTGGGCGGCGTGCCGGCCACGCTGTCGGAAGCGACCGTCGCCGCGCTGGATGCGGCCTGCCCGCGCGACGGGTCGCGCGCCAACCCGGTCGACCTGCTCGGCGACGCGGACGGCCCGCGCTACGCCGCCGGCATGCAGGCCCTGCTCGCCGACCGCGACAACGACGCGGTGCTGGTGATGCACGTGCCGACGGTGCTGTCGCAGCCGGGCGAGGCCGCGGCCGCCGTCGCCCAAGCGGTCGGCGCGCAGCCGCGCACTGGCGCGCGCAAGCCGGTGCTGGCGGTCTGGGTGGGCGGCGACCAGGCGGCGACGGCGACGCTCGGCGCCGCCGGCGTGCCGACCTTCGCCAGCGAGGCCGAGGCCGTGCGCGGCTTCATGTACCTGGTGCGCCACCGCGAGGCGCAGCAGGCGCTGATGGAGACGCCGCCCAGCCTGCCGGAGGATTTCGCCGTCGACGGCGAGCGCGCGCAGGCCGTGGTCGCGGAGGCGCTCGCGGCCGGGCGCGAATGGCTGGAACCCGAGGCGGTGGCGCGGCTGCTCGGCGCCTACGGCATCGACCTCGTGCCCGCGCTGCGTGCGCCGGATCCCGAGGCCGCGGCGCGCGTTGCGCAGCCGCTGCTCGACGCCGGCGCCACGGTGGCGGTGAAGGTCCTTTCGCCCGACATCGCGCACAAGTCCGACATCGACGGCGTGCGCCTGGGCCTGGGCAGCGCGGCGGCGGTGCGCGAGGCGGCGGCCGGGGTCCTGCAGCGCGCGCGTGCGCGGTGCCCGGGCGCGCGCATCGACGGCGTGCTGGTGCAGCCGACGGTGCGGCGGCCGAAGGCGCGCGAGGTGATCGCGGGCATCGCCGACGATCCGACCTTCGGTCCGGTGCTGGTGTTCGGCCGCGGCGGCACCGCGGTGGAGGTCATCGACGACAAGGCGCTGGCGCTGCCGCCGCTGGACCTGCGCCTGGCCCACGAATTGATCGGGCGCACGCGCGTCTCGCGCATCCTCAAGGCCTACCGCGACGTGCCTGCCGCCGACGAGCGCGCGCTGGCGCTGGTGCTGGTCAAGCTCGCGCAGCTGGCCGCCGACATCCCGGCGGTGCGCGAGGTCGACATCAACCCGCTGCTGGTGGACGCGTCAGGGGTGGTGGCGCTGGATGCGCGCGTGGCGGTGTCGCCGTCGCGGTTGCTGCATCGCGGTCGCGGCCACCCGCGCTTCGCGGTCTTCCCGTATCCGCGCGAATGGGAGCGCACCATCGCGCTCGCCGACGGCCGCGAGGTGTTCGTGCGCCCGGTGCGGCCGGAGGACGACGCGATGTTCCGCGAATTCTTCTCCAGGGTGAGCCCGGAGGACCTGCGCCTGCGCTTCTTCCTGGCGGTGCGCGACTTCAGCCACGACTTCATCGCGCGGCTGGTGCAGCTCGACTATGCGCGCTCGATGGCGCTGGTGGCGATCGACGCCGCCGGCGGCGGGATGCTCGGCGCGGTGCGGCTGCTGGCCGATGCGAACTACGATCGCGGCGAGTACGGGATCATGGTGCGTTCCGACCTGAAGGGGGCGGGCCTGGGCTGGCAGCTGATGCGGATGATGGTCGAGGTCGCGCGCTGGCTGGGCCTCGACGCGGTCGAGGGCCAGGTGCTGCGCGAGAACAGCACCATGCTGTCGATGTGCCGGCAGCTGGGCTTCGCGGTCGCGCCGGACCCGGACGATGCCACGCTCATGCGGGTGGAGCTGCCGGTGCGGGAGGCGGGCGGCACGGCGGGAGGCTGAAGAGAGAAGCGCGCCGGATGCGTTTCCGTGGGAGCGGCTTCAGCCGCGAGCTTTTCGCCCGGCATGGCCCATGTTCCTTGTAGGAGCGACGGAAGTCGCGACAGCTTTCGCAGGGAAAGCGTCGCGACTTCC
>JAYRKR010000132.1:0-5551 GCA_041905645.1 Luteimonas sp. | reverse complement strand
CACCGGCAGCGGCGTGCTGCAGTCGAGCGCGGTGACCGACCACGCCGCCTGGGGCGGCGGATCGCTGCGGGTGGAGTTCACCGCCGCCGACGCCTACCGCGTGCTCGACGCCGACGGCAACGAACTGGCCACCGGCAGCTACGCCGACGGCGGCAGCATCAGCGCCGGCGGCGTCCAGCTCGTGCTCACCGGCGCGCCCGCCGCGGGCGACGCGTTCACCGTCGAGCGCGCGCCGGCCAAGGACATCTTCGCCACCCTGGGGGACCTCGCCGACGCGCTCGACGCGCCCGCGTCGTCGCCGCAGGACCAGGCCCGCCGAGGCAACGCCGTCGGCGCCGCGATCGGCGACCTGGCCACCGCGCAGGACCACATGCTGGCGCTGCGCTCGGGCACCGGCACGCGCCTGGCGACGCTCGACGGCGCCGCCGATACCCGCGACGCCGGCGAGCTGTCCCTGACCGAATCGCTCTCGCAGCTGCGCGACCTCGACTACGCCGAGGCCGCCAGCCGGCTGGCGCTGCAGATGACGGCGCTGGACGCGGCGCAGCAGACGATGTTGAAGCTGCAGGGGATGTCCCTCTTCGAAAGAATGTAGCCGCAGGACAGATCGTCGCCCGAGAATCGCTGCGCAGCCCGGCGGAGCGACTCCCGCCCCGGCGCCGACTCCCCCTCTCCCGCTTGCGGGAGAGGGATGGGGTGAGGGAGCCCCAGGTCGCGACGCACTCGAGCGAAGCAAGGGCAACGTCCCTGGATCCCCGCCTTCGCGGGATGACAAACCGGGGGATGGTGAACCGAGGGAGGCAGAGATCCCGACGCAGCCCGGCGGAGCGACTCCCGCGCGGCACCGACTCCTCCTCTCCCGCTTGCGGGAGAGGGATGGGGTGAGGGAACCCCAGGTCGCGACGCACTCGAGCGAAGCAAGGGCAACGTCCCTGGATCCCCACCTTCGCGGGGATGACGAACCGAGGGAAGACGAACCAGATGACGCGCCGGGTGATGACGAACCAGGGATGACGAGCCGAGGGATGCAGGAATCCCGACGCAGCCCGGCGGAGCGACTCCCGCGCGGGGCCGACTCCCCCTCTCCCGCTTGCGGGAGAGGGATGGGATGAGGGAACCCCAGGTCGCGACGCACTCGAGCGAAGCAAGGGCAACGTCCCTGGATCCCCGCCTTCGCGGGGATGACGAACCGACGGGAGGCGGGGATCCCGACGCAGCCGGCACGCGGACGAAAGCCCCGCCCCCGACCGGACGCCATGAAAAGCACCCCAACCGCTAAAGCTTGACAAACCCGCGCCGTTACCCCTCTCAGCAGCGGCGAGGGCCACCCGGCCAGCACCCTGCGAACACCGGCCAAGCCCACTCGTCGCAGCCGGACCCACCCTTCCAGGAGATCGCATCCATGCAAGTCATCAACACCAACATCATGTCGCTCAACGCGCAGCGCAACCTGAGCGCGTCCGGCTCCGAGCTCGCCACCAGCCTGCAGCGCCTGTCCTCGGGCCTGCGCATCAACAGCGCCAAGGACGACGCCGCCGGCCTCGCCATCTCGCAGCGCTTCACCACCCAGATCCGCGGCATGGACCAGGCCGCCCGCAACGCCAACGACGGCATCTCGCTGGCGCAGACCGCCGAAGGCGCGATGGGCGAGATCGGCAACAACCTGCAGCGCATCCGCGAGCTGGCCGTGCAGTCGCGCAACGCCACCAACTCGGCCTCCGACCGCGCCGCGCTCAACGCCGAAGCCCAGCAGCTGAAGGCCGAGATCGACCGCGTCGCCGGCACCACCAACTTCAACGGCGTCAAGCTGCTCGACGGCTCGTTCCAGAACCAGAGCTTCCAGGTCGGCGCCAACCAGGGCGAGACCATCGACATCAGCGGCATCGTCGACGCCCGTTCGTCGGCGCTGGGCAGCTGGACGTCGGTCGGCACCGCCGCCGTGGCGACCGAGAGCGTGGCTTCCGGCACGTTCACCTCCGCCGTTTCGGGCGCCGACGGCCAGAACTTCAACTTCACCGTCGACGGCGTCGAGATCCTCGACGTGACCTCGGCCGGCGGCACGGTCGAAACCGTGGACGCCGCGGCGATCGACGCCGCGCTGACGACCAACACCGCCGCGCTGACCGCCGCGGGCATCAGCTTCACCGGCACCGCGGCCGGCGGCGACCTGGTGTTCAGCAAGGCCGACGGCAGCGACTTCGACATCGAGGTCACCTCCGACTTCGGCACCGCCGGCGGCTTCGCCACCGCCGCGTTCGACGGCACCCAGACCGGCGGCGCCGCCGCGGTGGCGGGCTCGGCGCAGACCGGCTTCGCGACCCTGGACATCTCCACCGTCGGCGGCGCCGACAACGCGCTCAAGGCGATGGACGCCGCGCTGGACGCGATCAACACCGGCCGCGCCAACATGGGCGCCGTGCAGAACCGCTTCACCTCGGTCGTGGCCAACCTGTCGACGACCTCGGAGAACCTGTCGGCCGCCCGCAGCCGGATCCAGGACGCCGACTTCGCCAAGGAATCGGCGCAGCTCTCGCGCAACCAGATCCTGCAGCAGGCCGGCACCGCGATGCTGGCGCAGGCCAACCAGTCGACGCAGGGCGTGCTCAGCCTGCTTCGTTGATGCACGGACGCGGGGCGCGGCCCGCGCCGCGCCCCGCGGGTGCGGCCCACCCGGGGGCGGGGGGGGGGGCGCCGCGGGGTGGGTGGTGGCCGGGCCGGGGGGGGGGGCCGCCGCCGCGCCCCGCGGTTCCGCCGTCCGTTCCACCGTTCCCGCAACACCCAGATTTCCCCGCCCCGCCGGAATTCCCGCCGTGCGGCCGGACGCTGCCAGGACGCAGCCCGGCCGCCGCAGCGCGGGACCGGCGGGGTCCCTTCCAGGAGAGCGCGCGCCATGACCACCATCGGTTCCGCCGGCAAGCTCGACGTGCCGACCATGGTCGCGCAGCTGGTCGCCGCCGACCGCGCGCAGGCCGACGCGCGCCTGGATCGCAGCCAGACCCAGATCAATGCCCAGCTCTCGGCCATCGGCGTGCTGCGCAGCGCGTTCTCCGCGCTCGGCACCGCCGTCACCGCGCTGTCGTCGAAGGACGCGGCGCAGGCGCGCAAGGTCACCCTGCCCGCGGAGGCCAACTTCGCCGCCAGCGCCGGCCCCGGCGCCGCGGTCGGCCGCTACCGGATCGAGGTCGAATCGCTCGCCACCGCGCAGAAGCTCGCCTCCGGCGCGTACGCCGCCGACGCCAGCGTCGGCACCGGGCAGCTCACCATCTCCGCGGGCGAGACCACGCTCACCGTCGACATCGACGCCGAACACGCCACCCTCGCCGACATCCGCGATGCCATCAACGCCAAGGCCGGCGGCAAGACCGTCGCGGCCAGCATCGTCACCGGCGACGACGGCGCGCACCTGGTGCTCAACGCGGTCGACACCGGCACCGCCGGCGCGCTGACCGTCTCCGCCAGCGGCGGCGACGGCGGGCTTTCCACGCTGGCCGGCGGCCTGTCCGAACTGGTCGCGGCCGCGGACGCCAGGGTCAAGGTCGACGGCTTCGAGCGCACCAGCTCCGGCAACACGCTCACCGACGCGGTCAGCGGCATCAGCCTGACCCTGACCAAGGCCGAGCCCGGCGTCGTCCGCGAGCTCGTCGTGGCGGCCGACGGCAGCGCGCAGCGCGGCGCGGCCAAGGGCTTCGTCAGCGCCTACAACGCCGCGATGTCGGCGATCGCCTCCACCACGTCGTACAACACCACCACCCAGGTCGCCGCCGCGCTCAACGGCGACGCGATGGTGCGCAACACCGCGCGCGAGCTGCGGCAGGCGGTCAGCGACAGCGTCGTCGACCTCAAGGCGCTCGGCATCACCATCGACAAGGACGGCATGCTCAAGCTCGACGACGCCGCGTTCGACGCCGGCATGGCCAAGGACCCGGCCGCGGCCGCGCGCCTGTTCGGCGGCGACGCCGGCAGCCTGGCCGGGAAGCTCGACGCGACCCTGGACCGGCTGGTCGATCCCGACGGCCTGCTCGACGGCCGCAAGGCCAGCCTCGACGCGCGCAGCAAGACCGTGGCCGGCCAGCGCGACGCGCTCGACTTCCGCATGAGCCAGGCCGAGGCCCGCTACCGCACCCAGTTCACCGCGCTCGACACGCTGCTCACCAGCCTGCAGAGCAGCAGCGACTTCCTCACCCAGCAGCTCGCCGCCGCGGGCAAGTCGGACTAGGGACAACCCCCGAATGAACGCCCGCACCCTCGCCAACCAGTACCGGCAGACCGGCGTGGCCAGCGCCGCGCTCGATGCCAGCCCGCACCGGCTGATCGCGCTGATGCTGGCCGGCGCGCGCGAGCGCGCGCGGCTGGCCGCGGCCTGCCTCGAGCGCGGCGACCTGCCGCGCAAGTCGCGGGCCATCAGCGACGCCAGCGCGATCATCGGCGGCCTCAACGGCGCCCTCAACATGGAAGCCGGCGGCGACATCGCCGGCGGGCTGCAGGCGCTCTACGACTACGCCCAGCGCCGCCTGCTGGCGGCCAATACCAGCAACGACGCCGGCCCGCTGCGCGAGGTCGACGACCTGCTCGCCGAGATCGAATCGGCCTGGCTGGCGATCGCCCCGGAGGCCGGCTGATGGTGCCGCCGCCGCTGCCGACCGAAGCGATGCGCGCCGCGATCCGGGCCGAGGACTGGCCGCGCGCCGCCGGGCTGCTCGAAGCGCACCGGCGCGCGATCGCCCAGGCGCTCCTGCAGGCCGATTTCTCCCGCGAATCCACCGCGCCCTGGCACGACCTGCTGGCGGCCCAGCGGGCGCTGGGCGGCGAACTGGCCGAGGCGCGCGACCGCGCCGCCGGCGCGCTGGCCAAGCTCGGCCAGGACCTGCGCGGCGCCCGCGCCTGGCTGCGGGAGCTGGCATGACCACGGTCGCCGCCGCGCGCGAAGCCCTGTTCGGCGACGTGCTCGCCTGCGAGGAGTCGCGCCCGGCCGCGTTCGTGCCCGGGGCGGTCGACGCGGCGACGCGGCAGTCGCTCGCCGCCCGCGGCGAGGCGCTGCTGCGCGCGCTGGCGGTGATCGAGGACGGCGTGCGCGGCGAGGAGCCCGAGCAGCCCACCGACCATGCCCTGCTGCGCGTGGAAGCCAAGCTGGACGTGCTGACCCTGCTGGTCGCCGGGGTCTGCACGGGCGCGCAGGACGACCCGCCGCGCACGCTGCGCTGGTCCGCGCGCGGCGCCTGCATCGGCGTGGACGCGGCGATCGCGGACGGCGCGCACGGCCGGCTGCGCGTGCGCCCGGCCGACTGGCTGCCGACCCCGCTGCTGCTGCCCGCGGTGGTGGTCGCCCGCGACGAGGACGACGACGGCGGGCCGCGCGCGTGGCTGCGGTTCGATGCGCTCTCGCCGGCGCTGGAGGGCGCGCTCGAGCGCCACCTGTTCCGCATCCACCGCCGCGCCGTCGCCGAAAGCCGCCGTCCCCGCTGAGCGGCGTCCGTCGCGCGACGCCCGCCGCCGCGGCGCGAAGGGGCGAAATTTTTTGAAAAAAAAGTCACAATCCGGGACGATTTCATCA
>JAYRKR010000131.1:0-5601 GCA_041905645.1 Luteimonas sp. | reverse complement strand
GCGGTTCCGCGTGCTTCCATGAACGCGCCGTGCCCGCCGTTGTGGGAGCGACGGAAGTCGCGACCGGCTCCCTCGGCGGGAGCAGTCGCGACTTCCGTCGCTCCCACAAGAGCAGCCCTGCCAAGGCATCCGGCCGGGGTGCGACCTATTTGCCGATCCACCCGTCCAGCAGGTCGGCGAACTCGTCCGCGTGCTCCTCCTCCTGCGCGAGGATCTCCTCGAGGATGCGCTTGGTGGTGGTGTCGCGGTCGCCGACGTAGTTGATCATCTCGCGGTAGCTGTCGATGGCGATGCGCTCGGCGACCAGGTTCTCCTTCACCATGTCGCGCAGGTCCTTGCCCTCCTTGTACTCGGCGTGCGAGCGCGCGGTGAGGGTGTCGGGATTGAGGTCGGGCTCGCCGCCGAGCTGGACGATGCGCTCGGCCAGCTTGCCGGCATGCGCCTGCTCCTGCTGCGCGTGCTCGAGGAACTCGCCCTTGACGGCGTCGGCCAGCATGCCCTTGGCGGTGAAGTAGTGCCGGTAGTAGCGCAGCACGCAGACGTACTCGGTCGCCAGCGCGTCGTTGAGCATGCGGATCACCGCCTTGCGGTCGGCGGCGTAGCTGTCGGTGATGGCGCCGTCCTCGACGTGCTTGCGCGCGCGTGCGCGCAGGGTGGCGCTGTCGGTGATCGGCGAGGCGGGGCGGGCGGCTTTCTTCGCGGCTGGCTTGGCCATCGGGGGTCCTCGGTCAGGTGAGTTGGCCGAGCAGGTGCTCGGCCGAGGAGACGCGGAACTCGCCCGGCGCCTCGACGTTGACGATCTTCGCCACGCCGTCCTCGGCGTAGAGCGAGAAACGCTTGGCGCGCATGCCCATGCCGTAGGCGCTGGCGTCCATCTCCAGGCCCAGCGCGCGGGCGAACTCGCCGTTGCCGTCGGCCAGCATCAGCAGGCCCTCGGGCGCGTGCTGGCTCTGGCCCCAGGCCTGCATCACGAACGGGTCGTTGACGGCCATGCACGCGACCTCGATGCCGCGCGCGCGGAACTCGTCGAAGCGCTCGATGAAACCGGGCAGGTGCTTCTCCGAGCAGGTCGGCGTGAACGCGCCGGGGACGGCGAACAGGGCGACCTTCTTGCCTTCGAACAGGGTGGGCGTGTCGATGATCTCGACGCCGTCGTGGATGTGCTGGAGCCTGGCCTCGGGGATGCGGTCGCCGGGTTGGATGGGCATGGGTTGGTTCCTGTGGAAGTGAACGGAGTCTATGCCCGGCGGGGAAAGGTGGCGTCAAGGCTTGAAATCCGCGGCCGCGCACCTACTTCCTCGCCATCGCGGCCGTGGCGCCGCCCCCGAACCGAGGTACGCAGCATGAGCATCGTCCATTACAGGCAGTGGCCCGCCCGCCGCCTGCACGGCCTGGCGACCGGCACGATCGAACAGGCGTCGCAGTGGCTGCCGCCGGTCGACGTCCGCGAGGAAGCCGACCGCTTCGTCATCAGCGCCGACCTGCCGGGCATCGACCCGCAGGAGATCGAGGTGCAGATGGACAAGGGCATCCTGACCATCCAGGGCGAGCGCAAGCCCGCCGTGGCCGCCGAGGGCGCCCGCCATGCGCGCGTCGAGCGTCGCCACGGCGCGTTCCACCGCCGCTTCGCGCTGCCCGACAGCGCCGACGCCGAGGGCATCGTCGCCAGCGGCAGCAACGGCGTGCTGGAGGTCAGCATCCCCAAGAAGGCCGAGACCACGCCGCGCCGGATCCAAGTCGGCACGCCCCAGGTCGGCTCGCCGACGGTGCAGTAAGCTTCACCGTCCCTGCGGGCGGCAGGCGGATCATCCCGGCCCGCGGCGGAAACGCCGCGGGCCGTCGTCGCTGGAGCAACCACCACGATGCAGTTCAAGGACTACTACGACATCCTGGGCGTCGAGCCCAGCGCCGGCGACGCCGAGATCAAGACGGCGTACCGCCGGCTCGCGCGCAAGTACCACCCGGATGTCAGCAAGGAAGCCGGCGCCGAGGAAAAGTTCAAGGCCGTCAACGAGGCCTACGAGGCGCTGCGCGATCCGCAGAAGCGCGCGGCCTACGACCAGCTGCGCACGCGCGGCTACCGGCCCGGCGACGAGGTCCAGCCGCCGCCCGGCGGCTACGGCCACGGCGGCGACGCCGGCGGCTTCGACTTCGACGAGATCTTCGCCGGCGGCGGCGCCGGCGGCGGCTTCAGCGACTTCTTCGAGAGCCTGTTCCGGCGCCAGGCGGGCGTCGGGCCCGGGCAGCCGCAGGCGCGTGCGGCCGGCCGCGGCGACGTGCGCGCGCGCCTGGCGGTCCCGCTGGAGGCGGTCCATCGCGGCGACAGCATCCGCCTCGGCCTGGGCGGCAAGACCTTCGACGTCCGCGTTCCCAAGGGCGTCCGGCCCGGCCAGGTGATCCGCCTGGCGGGGCAGGGCCGCGACGGCGGCAACCTGCTGCTCGAGGTCGAGTACGCCGCGCATCCGCAGTTCGAGGTCGACGGCCGCAACATCATCTACACCCTGCCGGTGGCGCCGTGGGAGGCCGCGCTCGGCGCGTCGGTCAGCGTGCCCACGCTGGGCGGCAAGGTCGAGGCCAGGATCCCGCCGGGCTCCGAGGCCGGCCGCAAGCTGCGCCTGCGCGGACGCGGCCTGCCCGCGGGCACGCAGGCGGGCGCCGCCGGCGACCAGATCGTCGAGCTGGAAGTGCAGGCGCCCGCACCGCGCGACGACGCCCAGCGCGGGGCGTACGAATCGCTCCGCGATGCCTTCGCGGGGCAGTGGCGGCGCGAATAGCGCCCCGGGGGATCAGGCCGCCGGCGGCGGCAGGGTGCCGGAACCGATCATGCTGGCGATGGTTTCCGCCAGCTCCGACTCGGAAAACGGCTTCGTGAGGTAGGCCTTGGCCCCCTGGCGCATGCCCCAGACGCGGTCGGTGTCCTGGTCCTTGGTGGTGACCAGGACCACGGGGATGTGCCTGGTGGCGGGTTCGCGCGTGATCGATCGCGTGGCCTGGAAGCCGTTGAGGTTCGGCATCACCACGTCCATCAGGATCAGGTCGGGCAGCTCGCGCCTGGCGGCGTCGACGCCGGCCGCGCCGTCTTCCGCGGTCAGCGCCTCGTGGCCGAGCTTCTCCACGATCCGGCGGATGCCCATCAGCTGCGAGGGCGAATCGTCGACGATGAGGATGCGCGCCATGTGGAACCCCGTTGGATGCGGCACGATTGTAGCGGGGGTCCGCGAACCCGCAAGCGTCGCCGTCGCCGCGTGCGCCCCGGGCCCGGCGCGACTCGCGCCCGGGGCGCCGGAAGGCCCTAGAACGTCACCAGCGTACGCCCGAGCGAGCCGCCGGCCAGCATCGTCCCGAAGACGTCGGGCAGCTCCTCCAGCGTCGCCTCGCGCGTGCAGATGCGGTCGAGGCGGCGCGGCTTCCAGTCCGAGCCCAGCCGGCGCCAGACCTCGTCGCGGATCGCGCGCGCGGTGCCGGCCGAGGCGACCCCCAGCAGCGACACGCCGCGGATGATGAAGGGCATCACGGTGGCGGGCAGGTCGTGGCTGGCGGCCAGGCCGGCGCTGGCGACGTTGCCGTAGGGCGCGGTCTGCGCCAGCAGGCTGGCGAGCATGGGGCCGCCGACGTTGTCCAGGCCGCCGCCGAAGCGGGCGGACTCCATCGGCCGCGTGGTCGCCAGCGCGTCGCGGCCGAGCACCTCGCTCGCGCCGATGGCCTCGAGGTAGCCGGCATGCTCCGGCTTGCCGCTGATCGCGTGTACCGCGTAGCCCGCGCTGCTGAAGATGTCGACCGCGAGCGAGCCCACGCCGCCGGTCGCGCCGGTGACCGCGAGCGGGCCGAGCTCCGGCGACTGCCGGTTCTCCTCCATCCGCAGCAGCGCCAGCGCGGCGGTGAAGCCGGCGGTGCCCAGGACCATGCTCTCGCGCAGCGACAGGCCGGCGGGCAGGGGGATCGTCCAGCGCGATTCCAGCCGCGCGTAGTCGGAATACCCGCCGTCGCGCGTCTCGCTCAGCCCCGAGCCGGTGGCGAGCACCGCGTCGCCTTCGCGGAACCCGGGATCGGTCGATGCGACCACGTGCCCGGCCACGTCGATGCCGCCCACCAGCGGGAAGCGCCGCAGGATCTTGCCGCGGCCGGTGCCGGCCAGAGCGTCCTTGAAGTTCACCGACGAGAACGCCGTCTTGACCACGACCTCGCCCGGCGCGAGGTCGTCCAGCGCGACCTGCTCGATGCCGCTGCGGTAGCCGGCGTCCCCTGCCTTCGCGGGGGCAGGCTCGTGGATGCGGAAGGCGCGGAAGCGGGCCGGGATGGTCATGGTGCTGGCATGGCGTCGGTGGGGACGACCGATGATGCCCGCGACGGCCTGCGGCTTCCACCCGCGCGCTTCCGCCCGTGAAGCGCGTCGCGCAAGCTGCGACCGGTTCGCGGCACAATGCCGGCATGCCGGATAGCGCCGCCGAACCGCTGACCGTCGCGATCTCCTCGCGCGCCCTGTTCGACCTCGAGGACAGCCACCGGCTGTTCGAGGCGCAGGGCATCGATGCCTACGCCGAGCACCAGCGCAGCCGCGAGGACGAGGTCCTCGAGCCGGGCATCGCCTTCCCGCTGGTGCGCAAGCTGCTGGCGCTCAACGAGGGCGCGCCGGCGGACGCGCCGCGGGTCGAGGTGATCCTGCTCTCGCGCAACTCGTCGGACACCGGCCTGCGCGTGTTCAACTCCATCCAGCACCACCGGCTTTCGATCTCGCGCGCGACCTTCACCTCCGGGGCGCCGACCTGGCCCTACATCCGGCCGTTCGGCGCGCAGCTGTTCCTGTCGGCCAACCCGGAGTCGGTGCGTCGCGCGCTGGAGAACGGCGTCGCCGCGGCCACGATCCTGCCGGCGAAGGCGCCCGCCCACCGCCACGACCAGCTGCGCATCGCCTTCGACGGCGACGCGGTGATCTTCGACGACGAGGGCGAGCGCGTGTCGCAGGAAGGCGGCATCGAGGCCTTCCACCGCCACGAGCGCGAGCGCGCGCGCGAGCCGCTGTCGGGCGGGCCCTTCCGCGGCTTCCTCGACGCGCTGCACCGCCTGCAGGCCGCCTATCCGCCGGGCGAGGCCTCGCCGATCCGCACCGCGCTGGTCACCGCGCGCTCGGCGCCGGCGCACGAGCGGGTGATCCGCACCCTGCGCGAGTGGGGCGTGCGGCTGGACGAGGCGCTGTTCCTCGGCGGCCGCGCCAAGGGGCCGTTCCTGGACGCGTTCGGCGCCGACATCTTCTTCGACGACTCGCTGCACAACATCGACTCGGCGCGCCGGCACGTCGCCACCGGGCATGTGCCGCACGGGGTGTCGAATCCCTGACGGCGCGACCCGAGGGGCCGTCCGGGCAATGGACCCGCGGGCGACCGGACTTGCCCATGTAGGAGCGACGGAAGTCGCGACAGCCTTTCCTCCCGGTCCCTGGCATGTCGCGACTTCCGTCGCTCCCACAACGCGCGCCGCGGCGCCCGCGGCCAAGGCCTCTAGCGGCAACCGGATGTCGGAAAGCTTCCAGCGCAGGCCGCGCCGGGTCACCGCGGACACCCCCCTTGTGGGAGCGACGGAAGTCGCGACAGCCTTTCCTCTTGG
>JAYRKR010000019.1:37522-46354 GCA_041905645.1 Luteimonas sp. | reverse complement strand
CGTCGACCGAAGCGACAGGCCACGAGCCGCGCGGGCCCGGGCCCGCGGCCGTTGCCTGTTCGGGAATGCCGCATCCAGCAACCCTTGCGTCCCTCCGGGACCGGGCGAATGAAGCCCGGCAATGCGATTGCCGGGCTTCATTCGCTCCTGGGCGGTGTTCAGCCCGCCGGCGGCAGCGCCGGCTGCTCCCGGACGTCGTCGGTGGCGGATTCGCCCTCCTCCTCGTCCAGCGAGGCGTCGACGCGCTCGATCGCCTGCAGGCTCTCGTCGGCGGCCAGGCGGATCAGGGTCACGCCCTGGGTGTTGCGCCCGACCTGGGAGATCTCCGCGGCGCGGGTGCGCACCAGGGTGCCGCCGTCGGAGATCAGCAGCACCTCGTGGTGGTCCGAGAGCTGGATCGCGCCGACCAGCTTGCCGTTGCGGGCCGTGGTCTGAAGCGCGATCACGCCCTGGGTGCCGCGGCCCTTGCGCGGATAGTCCTCCACCGGCGTGCGCTTGCCGTAGCCGCGCTCGCTGGCGGTGAGGATGTCGCCGTCGCCGTCGATCACGATCAGGCTGCGCACCTCCTCGCCCTGGGCCAGCTTCATGCCGCGCACGCCAGTGGCGGTGCGGCCCATCGGGCGCACGGTGCTGCCGGCGAAGCGCACCGCCTTGCCGTTGCTGGCGAACAGCATGATGTCGCGGGTGCCGTCCGACAGCGCCACGCCGACCAGCGAATCGCCCTCTGCGAGGTTGATCGCGATCTTGCCGCGCTGCAGCCGGTAGGCGTACTCGGTCAGCGGGGTCTTCTTGACGGTGCCGTTGCAGGTGGCGAAGAACACGAACAGGTCCTCGCTGTATTCGCGCACCGGCAGCACCGCCTGCACCTTCTCGCCGGCCTCCAGCGCGATCCAGTTGACGATCGGCCGGCCGCGCGCGTGCGGGCCGGCGTCCGGCAGCTGGTGCACCGGCAGCCAGAACACGCGCCCGGCGCTGGTGAAGGTCAGCAGGGTGTCGTGGGTGTTCACCAGCCACAGCTGGTCGATGAAATCCTCTTCCTTGGTCACGGCGGCGTTGCGGCCGCGGCCACCGCGCTTCTGCGCGCGATAGGCGCTGGCCGGCTGGCGCTTGGCGTAGCCGGCGTGCGAGAGCGTGACCACCACGTCCTCGGGCGCGATCAGGTCGAGGATGTCCAGGTCCTCCTCGCTGGCGCGGATCTCGCTGCGGCGGGCGTCGCCGAACTCCTCCTTGAGGTTGCGCAGCTCGGTGCGGATCACCTCCAGCAGCACGTCCGGATCCTCGAGGATCTCGATCAGGCCGCGGATGGTGTCGAGCAGCTGGCGGTATTCCTCGGTCAGCTTCTCCTGCTCCAGGCCGGTGAGGCGGTGCAGGCGCATCTCGAGGATCTGCTGGGCCTGGGTCTCGGTGAGCTGGTAGCGGTCGTCGACCAGGCCCACGCCGGCGGGCAGGTCCTCGGGGCGCGAGGCCTCCGCACCGGCCGCGGCCAGCAGCGTGCCGACCAGTCCCGGCTCCCAGGTGCGCGCCAGCATGCGGTCGCGCGCCTCGTTGGGGTTGGCCGAGGTCTTGATCAGCTCGATCATCTCGTCGATGTTCGCGAGCGCGACCGTCAGGCCCTCCAGCACGTGGGCGCGGGCGCGCGCCTTGCGCAGCTCGAAGATCGTCCGGCGGGTGACCACCTCGCGGCGGTGGCGGACGAAGGCCTCGAGGATCTGCTTGAGGTTGAGCAGCCGCGGGCGGCCGTCGACCAGCGCCACCATGTTGATGCCGAACACCGACTCCATCTGGGTCTGCTGGTAGAGGTTGTTGAGCACCACCTCCGCCGACTCGCCGCGCTTGACCTCGATGTAGATGCGCATGCCGTCCTTGTCGGACTCGTCGCGCAGCTCGCTGATGCCCTCGATCTTCTTTTCCTTGACCAGCTCGGCGATCTTCTCGATCAGCCGCGCCTTGTTGACCTGGTACGGGATCTCGGTGACGACGATCGCCTCGCGGCCGTTGTCGGCGACCTCGACCTCGGCGCGCGCGCGCATCCGCACGCGGCCGCGGCCGGTGCGATAGGCCAGGTGGATGCCGCCGACGCCGTTGATGATCCCCGCGGTGGGGAAATCCGGGCCGGGGATGCGCTCCATCAGGCCGTCGATGTCGATCTGCGGGTCGTCGATCAGCGCGATGGTGGCGTCCACCACCTCGCCGAGGTTGTGCGGGGGGATGTTGGTGGCCATGCCCACCGCGATGCCGGCCGAGCCGTTGACCAGCAGGTTCGGCACCCGGGTCGGCATGACCGTGGGCTCGAGCTCCTTCTCGTCGTAGTTGGGCTGGAAGTCGACCGTTTCCTTGTCGATGTCCGCCATCAGCTCGTGCGACAGGCGCGACATGCGCGCCTCGGTGTAGCGCATCGCCGCGGCCGAGTCGCCGTCGATCGAGCCGAAGTTGCCCTGCCCGTCCACCAGCAGGTAGCGCAGCGAGAACGGCTGCGCCATGCGCACCAGGGTGTCGTACACCGCGGTGTCGCCGTGGGGGTGGTACTTGCCGATCACGTCGCCGACGATGCGCGCGGACTTGTAGTAGGGCTTGTTGCTGTGCGCGCCGAGCTCGTTCATGGCGTACAGCACGCGGCGGTGGACCGGCTTGAGGCCGTCGCGGACGTCCGGGAGGGCGCGCCCCACGATCACGCTCATGGCGTAATCGAGGTAACTGCGGCGCATCTCGTCCTCGAGGTTGACGGGGATGATTTCCTTCGCGAGCTCTACCATCAGGGCGTTTTTTCCGTGCGGTTTCGGTCGGCCCGGCGCGGGGTCCGCGCGGCCATCCGCGAAAGGTTCGCGGAACCTTGCAATTCTACCACGGAACGCGCTTCGGACGGCGCCTTTTTATTCGGGGAAACAAGCACTTGGCGCTGCGCCGGTCGCCGTTTCGGAGCCCCCGTCCGGCCAGCCTCCGGATCGAGGCCACGCCCCTGCCGCCCCGGTCAATTCCGCCCGGCTCTCGTGGGGGCGACATCCAGGACCACCTGGATGAACCAGGTCAGCCGAACCCCGGCTCCCCGATGCATGCACGAGACGCCCGCGTCCGATCAGGTCGCAGAAGCCCGCCCCGGCGCCGGGCATGCGTCCAGCGCACATGGATGTGCGCGGAGGCGAGTCGGCCATGGATGGCCGACCGAGCCGGGACGCATGCCCGGCGTCGGGGCGGGCTCCAGCCGGAGCCGCGGTGCTGCTGTTGCTGTTGCTGTTGCTGCTGTTGCTGCTGTCGCCGATGCCGTTGCCGCCGCTGGAATCCCGCCACGACTGGCGCAAGTGGCGCGACGTGGTTCGGGAGGTGCAGGGTCGCGACTTCCGTCGCTCCCACAGGTCGGATGGCGAGCCGGGGTGCGGGTCGCGACTTCCGTCGCTCCTACAGGCCGGAATGACGGGTCAGACGGCGAACATCGCCTGCATCTTCGCGAGGTCGGGGCGCTCGACGACGCCCTTCTCGGTGACGATCGCGTCGATGAGCGATGCCGGGGTGACGTCGAACACCGGATTCCAGGCGCGGATGCCGTCGGCGACGGTCCGCGAGCCGGCCACGCCGAGCAGTTCGGCGGGGTCGCGCTCCTCGATCTCGATCAGGTCGCCCGACGCGGTGTCCATGTCGACCGTCGACGACGGCGCCACCACCATGAACTTCCGCCCGTGGAAGCGCGCCGCGATCGCCAGCTGGTAGGTGCCAATCTTGTTGGCGACGTCACCGTTGGCGCAGATGCGGTCGGCGCCGACGACCACCCAGTCGACCTGCCCGTCCTTCATCAGGTGCGAGGCCGCGGCATCGGCGATCAGGGTCGCGTCGATGCCGTCCTGCTGCAGTTCCCACACCGTCAGCCGCGAGCCCTGCATCCACGGCCGCGTCTCGTCGGCGAACACCTTGCCGATCCGTCCCTGCGCGACGCCGGCGCGGATCACGCCCAGGGCGGTCCCGAAGCCGGCGGTGGCCAGCGAGCCGGTATTGCAGTGCGTGAGCACGCCGCTGCCGGGCGCGATCAGGCCCGCGCCCAGCTCGCCCATGCGGCGGTTGGCGGCCAGGTCCTCGGATTCGATCGCGTGCGCCTCGCGCTCGAGCGCCTCGCGCCAGCCGGCGCCTGCGCCGCGCAGCGCGCGACGCATCCGTTCCAGCGCCCAGGCCAGGTTCACCGCCGTCGGCCGCGCCGCGTTGAGGCGCTGCAGGGCCGGCTCGATGGCGGACAGCGCGGCATCGCCGTCGGCGGCCTCGACCGCGCGCGCCGCGAGCACCGTGCCCCACGCCGCGGCGATGCCGATCGCCGGCGCCCCGCGCACAGCAAGCGCGTGGATGGCGGCGGCGACCGCGTCGCTGTCGTTGCAGGCCACGTACTCGACGACGAACGGCAGCCTGCGCTGGTCCAGCAGATCGAGCCGCTCGCCGGTCCAGCGGATCGGGCGGATGCGGTCGTAGCGCGCGTAGTCGATGGCGGGCGTGGCGATGTCTTCCATCGCCCCAGTTTAGAGCGTGCCGCGCCGCTTGACCCGCCTTTCGCGCGCCCGGCGACCCGGCGCCGCCTTGCGCCAGCCGGGCTAGTAGACGCTGAACTCGGCCCTGCAGCCGCCGCTCACCCAGATCCCGCCGCGGTCCCAGCCCCAGTTCTGGCCCCGCACGCAGCGCGTGTCGGAGAGCTGGCGCACGATGTCCACGCCGCGCGACACCTGCACGTTGCAGCGCCGCTGGCGCTTGTCCTGGGACTCGCAGCGGACCGTCTGACCATAGTAGCCCCCGCCCGAACCGTAGCCGGGACCATAGCCGCCGCCCGCGACGAACTCCGCGCGGCACCCGTTCGACACCCACACGCCGCTGTTGTCGTAACCCCAGCTGCGGCCCTGGATGCACGGCGAATCGGACAGCTGCCGGCTGATGCGCACGCCGCGGCGCGTGTCGGCGCTGCAGTGGCGGGTGCGGTTGTTGTCGGATTCGCAGCGGAAGCTGCCGCCGTAGCCGCCGCCCGGATAGGCGCCGCCGGGATAACCGTCGCCGGGATAGCCCTGGTCCGGATATCCCTGACCGGGCGGATAGCCGCCATAGCCGTAGTCGCCGGGGTAGCCGTAGCCCACGCACCCGGCCAGGCCGGCCATCGCCAAGGCCAGCGCGAGACATCCGGCGGTGCGGGCGGCGCCGCGCGACGAAATCCTGTCGAAGGTATTCCTGATCATGGCTGCCCCTCCTGCAGATGCAACGGAATCTACCGCGTCCGCGTGAACGCCAGTGCAAGGACGGGCAGCGGCGCCGACGGGCGCACGCTTCCGTTCAGGCACGCGCGAAATCGAACGCCAGCACGTCCGCGATCGCCCCTGTCCCGAGCATGGCCATCAGCAGGCGATCGACGCCCAGCGCGACGCCGGCGCAGCCGGGCAGGCCGTGCGCCCGGGCGTCGAGCAGCCGCGCGTCGATCGGCGGCGCGGCGGCGCCGCGCCCACGCCGCACCGCGAGGTCGCGCTCGAAGCGCGCGCGCTGCTCGTCGGCATCGGCAAGTTCGTGGTAGCCGTTGGCCAGTTCCAGCGGCCCCAGGTAGAGCTCGAATCGCTCGGCCACCGGCGGATCCCCCGGACGGATGCGCGCCAGCGCGCACTGGGTGGCCGGGTAGTCGCGCACCACCAGGATCCCGTCGACCGCCAGCGCCGGCTGGATGCGATGGGTCATCAGCAGGTCGAGCCAGTCGTCGCGCACCAGGCCCGAGGGCTCGATCGCGACGTCGCCGAGCGCGGCGCGCAGCGCTTCGTCGGACGCCGTCATCGGGTCGATCCCCAGCCTGCGCAGGTAGAGCTCGCGGTAGGTCGCATGCTCGAGGGCGGCCTCGCGTCCGACCAGCGCCAGCGCGGCGCGCACCAGCTCGACGGCCTCGTCGGCCAGGCGCACGTGGTCGATGCCGACCCGGTACCACTCGAGCATGGTGAACTCGGGGTTGTGGCGGCCGCCGGCCTCGCCGTCGCGGAACACCCTGCCGAGCTCGTAGCAGTCGCCGAAGCCGGCGGCGAGCAAGCGCTTGAGCGGATGCTCGGGCGAGGTGCGCAGCCAGCGCGTGCGCGGCGCGCCTTCGGTGCGGCCGGAGAACTCGAGCGCGAACGACGCGATGTTGGGCTCGGTGTTGCCGGCCCGCGACATCACCGGCGTCTCGACCTCGGCCACGCCGCGGCGCGCGAAGAAGTCGCGGACGGTCGCGTTGAGCCGCGCGCGCAGGCGCAGCGCGTCGAAGGAGGCCGAAGGCCGCCAGTCGCCGGTCATGGGCGCGGTGACGGAAGCGGCCATCGCCGCGATCCCCCGCCTGCCCGGCGGCGGACGCGGCCACGGCCGCTGTTCCACCCGTTCCGGCAGCCGGCCACCGACCTCACGCGTGCGCGTCCAGGAACGCCAGCAGCCTGGCCTCGTCCCAGGTTTCCACGCCCAGTTCCTCGGCCTTGGCCAGCTTGCTGCCCGCGGCCTCGCCGGCGACGACGAAGCTGGTCTTCTTCGACACGCTGCCGGCCACCTTGGCGCCGAGGGCTTCGAGCCGGTCCCTGGCCTCGTCGCGCGTCAGCGAGGCGAGCGTTCCGGTCAGCACCACGGTCTGCCCGTCGAGCGGTCCGGCCCGCGCCTCGCCCACGTCGGCGACCGTCGCGCGCAGCCGCGCCAGCGCCTGCGCCGTGCGCCGGGCGAGCGCCCGCCCTTCTCCGCCCTGCAGGAAGGCGTGGACCGCCTCGGCGGTCTCGGGCGGCAATCCGGCGCCGGCCAGCGCCTCCGCGTCGGCGTCGGCCACCGCCTCGATCGAATCGAGCGCGGACGCCAGCTGTTCCGCGCGCTTCGCGGTCAGCTTGGGGATGTTCATCTGCGCGAGCACGTTGCCGGTCGCGAGCGCGGTGCGCAGCTTCGCGCTCGGCGGATGCGCGTCGCCGATCCTGACCCCGCGCGCGAGCAGGTCGTCGATGACGCGCTGGTTGCCGGGCTGCTCGAAGAAGGCGTCGATCGCGCGCGCGACCTCGTCGCCGATATCCGGCACCAGCTTCAGCAGCGGCCACGGCAGGTGGCGGACGAGCGCCAGGTCGCCGTACCAGGCGGCGAGCGCCTTGGCCGTGCTCTCGCCGACGTGCTGGATGCCGAGCGCGTACAGGAACCGCTCCAGCGTGGTGTCGCGGCTCTTCGCGATCGCGTCGATCAGGTTCTCGGCCCAGCGGGTGGCGACCTTGCCGGCCTTGACGGTCTCGGGCGTGGTGCCGTCGCGCTCGTCGGCGCGGCGCTTCATCTCGAGCAGGTGGTCGAGGCTCAGCTTGTAGAGGTCGGCGACCGATTCGAGGTAGCCGAACTCGCCGAGCGCCTCGATGTAGCGCTCGCCCAGGCCGTCGACGTCCATCGCCCGGCGGCTGGCGAAGTGGAACACCGACTGCGTGCGCTGCGCGGCGCAGGCCAGCTCGCCGGTGCAGCGGGCGACGGCCTCGCCCTCCTCGCGCACGATGTCGGAGCCGCAGATCGGACAGTGCGCAGGCATCGCCCACGGCTTCGTGCCCTTCGGCCGCAGCTCCGGGACCACGCGCACCACTTCCGGGATCACGTCGCCGGCGCGGCGCACGATCACGGTGTCGCCGACCCGCACGTCCAGGCGCGCGACCTGGTCGGCGTTGTGCAGCGTCGCGTTGGTGACGGTGACGCCGCCGACGAACACCGGCGTCAGCTTCGCGGCCGGCGTGGCCGCGCCGGTGCGGCCGATGTTGACGATGATGTCCTCGACCGTCGTCGTCTGCTCCTGCGCCGGGAACTTGTGCGCGACCGCCCAGCGCGGCGTGCGGCCGACGAAGCCGAGCTCGCGCTGCGCGGACAGGTCGTCGACCTTGTAGACCACGCCGTCGATGTCGAACGGCAGGCCGTCGCGCTGCCCGCCGATCCTGGCGTAGTAGGCCAGGCAGCCCTTCGCGCCGCGCGCGGTGCCGGCGAGCGGGCTGACCGGGAAGCCCCATGCGCGCAGCTTCGCCATCACTTCCGAATGGCGCGCGGGCATCGCCGCGCCCTCGAACGCGCCCAGCGCGTAGGCGTAGAACGCCAGCGGCCGCTGCGCGGTGACGCGGGGATCGAGCTGGCGCAGGCTGCCGGCCGCGGCGTTGCGCGGGTTGACCAGCGGCTTGACCTTGCCGTCGGAGGCGCGCGCCTTCTCGTTGTAGGCCTCGAAGCCGGCGCGCGGCATGTAGACCTCGCCGCGCACTTCCAGCACCCGCGGCCAGCCCTTGCCGCGCAGCTTCAGCGGGATCGCGCGGATCGTGCGCAGGTTGGCGGTGACGTCCTCGCCGGTCTCGCCGTCGCCGCGGGTCGCGCCCTGCACGAAGACGCCGTCCTCGTAGCGCAGGCTGATCGCCAGGCCGTCGAACTTGGGCTCCACCGAGAACACCGGGTCGGCGACGTCCAGCCGCTGCTCGATCCTGCGCTCGAAATCCTCGACCTCCTCGTCGCTGAAGGCGTTGGCCAGCGACAGCATGCGCACCGCGTGGCGCACCGGCGCGAACGCGCCCGACGGCGCCGCGCCGACGCGCTGCGTGGGCGAATCGGCGGTCACGAGGTCGGGATGGGTGGCCTCCAGCGCCTCGAGCTCGCGCATCAGCCGGTCGTACCCGGCGTCGGGGATGTCCGGGTCGTCGAGGACGTGGTAGCGGTAGTTGGCGTCCTCGATCAGGCGACGCAGTTCGGCGGCACGGGCGGCGGCTTTGGCGGGCATGCCGCGATTCTATGCAGGGGCGGCTTCGGCCGCGAGCCTTGCGACCCTGGCGCTTTTGTAGGAGCGACGGAAGTCGCGACCGGTCTTCCCAGGGGGCGGTCGCGACTTCCGTCGCT
>JAYRKR010000019.1:0-37512 GCA_041905645.1 Luteimonas sp. | reverse complement strand
TGCGGCCCGCCCGGCCCGCCCCCCGGGCGCCCCGGGGGGGGGGGCCCCCGCCCCCCCGCTCCTACAAATGCAAGAGCTTTGCCTGCGCAGGCAGCCTTGGTTCGGCTACCAGCGCGGCGAGCGGGTGATCGGCGGCGCCTCGTGCTGGCGGTCGTAGGTGCGCAGCTCCTCGCGCAGGTGGGCGATGCGCTGGCGGCCCAGGGCGTTGCGCGACTCGTCCAGCACCACGCCGTCGAGCAGCTCGGCCATGCGCTGGGCGGTCGGCTGCATGGTCTCCCAGGCGTCGAGCGCGTTGATCGGCGCCGGCAGGGTCAGGAAGAAGGCGATCGCCGGCGTCTCCAGCGACTGGATCTGGGCCATGTCGAAGCTGCCCGGCTTCATGATGTTGGCCACGCTGAACACCGGGCCGCGCTCGGGATGGCCCTCGACCAGGCGGTGGAAGACGTTCATGTGGCCGTAGGTCAGCCCCGCCTTCTCCGCGGCGACCACGATGTCCGGGCCGCGCAGCGCCTGCCCCGCCTTGGCGGCGATGTACAGGGTCACGATCTTGTCGAAGTCCTCGCTCTCGCGCTTGCCGACCTCGCTGGCGGCCATCGCCGCGGTGCTGCCGACGGCGCGGTCGAGCAGCTCCATCTCCGCCTGCACTACGCTGTCGCTGCTGAAGTCGGGCGCGCCGGCCAGCTCGCTCTCGATCTGCGCGCCCAGCGTCGGCTCGGTGCGGCCGCCGCGCTCGTCGGCCGGCAGCCGCCGGCCCTGCCCCGGCTTGCGCGGGCGGCCGAAGAAGTAGATCGCGGCGATCAGGACCACGCCGGCGACGAGGATTCCGAGGCGCAGCAGCCAGGCGTCTGACATCGTGCTCTTCTCCTATCAACAACGGGAATCGGGAATGGGGAATCGGGAATCGGAAAAGCCGGCCCGCCGGTTCCTGCCTTTGCGATTCTCCATTCCCGATTCCCGATTCCCGGCTCTCACGCGGCGCCGGCCAAGCGCGCGGCCTCGGCGAGGTCGACGGACACCAGGCGGCTGACGCCCGGCTCGCGCATGGTAACGCCCGAGAGCTGCTGTGCGGCCTCCATGGTGGCCTTGTTGTGGGTCACGAACAGGAACTGCACCTGCTCGCTCATCTCCGAGACCATGGCGGTGAAGCGGCCGACGTTGGCCTCGTCGAGCGGCGCGTCGACCTCGTCGAGCAGGCAGAACGGCGCCGGGTTGAGGCGGAAGATCGCGAACACCAGCGCCACGGCCGTCATCGCCTTCTCGCCGCCCGAGAGCAGGGTGATGTTGGACACGCGCTTGCCCGGCGGGCGCGCCATGATCGCCACGCCGGTGTCGAGCAGGTCCTCGCCGGTCAGTTCCAGGTAGGCGTGGCCGCCGCCGAACAGGCGCGGATACAGCTCCTGCACGCCGGAGTTGACCCGGTCGAAGGTGTCCTTGAAGCGGCCGCGGGTCTCGCGGTCGATCTTGCGGATCGCGTCCTCCAGCGTCTCGAGGGCGGTGGTGAGGTCGGCATCCTGGGCGTCGAGGTATTCCTTGCGCTGCGCGGCCTCGGCGTGCTCCTGGATGGCCGCGAGGTTGACCGGCTCGAGCCGTCGCAGCCTGGCGTCGAAGTCGGTGACCATCTTCTCCCAGGCCGAGACCTCGGCTTCCGCCGCCAGGCCGGCGACCACCTCGTCGAGCACGAAGCCGGCCTCGGCCACGGCGCCCGAGAGCTGCTCGGCGTGAATCGCCAGCGCCTGCTGGTCGAGCTTGCGCTGCGAGATCGCCTCGCGCTGCGCCAGCGCCTGTTCGTCGCGCTGGTGGCGGGTCTGCTCGTACTCGCGCAGCTCGTTGTCGATGCCTTCGAGCGCCGAGCGCGCGCCGGCCAAGGTCTTTTCGGCGACCACGCGCTGCTCCAGCGCCAGCTGGCGCTGCTGCTCCAGCCCGGCGACCGGGTCGTCGCCGCCGGCCAGCTGGCTGGCGAGCTCGCCCAGCCGGTTGTCCAGCTGGCCGCGCTGGCTGCCCATGCGCTCGAGCGACTGCGCGAGCGCGGCCACCTGGGTGCGCTGCGATTCCAGGGTCAGCGCCAGCGCGTGCGCCGTCTCGCGCGATTCGCGGGCGGCGGTGCGGGCGGCGTCGCGGGCCTCGGCCAGGCTGCGGCGCTCGGACTCGAGCGACTGGCGCGTGCCTTCCAGCTCGGCCATGCGCGAGACCGCGTCCTCGAGCCGGCTGCGCGCCTCGCGCGACTGCCCGCGGCTGCCGTCCAGGGTCTCGGCCAGCTGCGCGAGGTCGGCGTCGATCTTCTCGATCCGCCCGCGCGCCGAATCCAGCCGGCCCTGCTGGCTCTGCAGCTGGCCGGCGAGCTCGGACACGCCGCGGTGGGCCAGGTACAGCGCGCGCTGCGCGTCCTCGCGCTGCTGCTCGGCGGCGAGCAGGCGGTCGCGCCAGGCTGCGATGCCACGCTCGAGCTCGTGCTCGCGCGCCTGAAGCGCCTCGATCTCGACGCGCAGCGACTGGATCTCGCGCTCGCGCAGCAGCGCGCCCTGCTTGGCCGCGCCCGAGCGCAGCACCCGCACCCAGCCGGCGCCCAGGCGCTCGCCGTGGCGGGTGATGACCGACTCGCCCTCGCCCAGCCGCGCCTGCAGCGCGCGCGCGTCGGCGAGGGTCTCGGCGACGTGCAGCTTGCCGAGCAGGCGGCGGATCGCCAGCGGGCCCTGTACCCTGGCCGCCAGCGAGGTCGGCGCGAAATCCGCGTCGCCCGCGTCGGACGACACCAGGGCCAGGCGGCCCTCGCCGAGGTCGCCCAGCGCCTCGACCAGCGTTTCCGGGCTGTCGACCAGCACGCCCTCGATCAGCTGCCCGAGCGCGCCCTCGACCGCGTTTTCCCAGCCGGCCTCGACCTGCAGCCGCTCGCCCACGCGCGCGGCCGAATCCAGGCCGCGCTGGCGCAGCCATTCGACCGCGGCGCCCTGCTCCTGGCCGAGCGCGGCGTGCTGCAGGGTCTCCAGCGACGACAGCCGGCCGCGCTTCTCCTGCGCCTGCTTGCGCACCTCGGCGAGCTCGGCCTGCGCGGTGCGCTGCTGGTCCTGCAGCGAGGTGACGGCCTGCTTGCGCTGCTCGAGCTCGGCGCCCAGCGTGTCGAGCGAGGCCTTCTGCTCCTCGTGCTGCGCCTCGATGCCGGCGAAGGCCTCGGCCAGCGCGGCCAGGTCGAGCGCGGCGCGCTCGGCGGCCAGCTGCTCGCGGCGCTTGTCCGCGTCGAAGGCCTGGCGGTCGAGGTAGTCCACGCGGGTGCGCTCGACGTCGCCCGCGCGCGCGGCCTCGGCCGCCTCCCGGACGTGCGCGTCCTGGCGCGCCTGCCAGTCGGCCAGCGCGGCCTCGGCATCGCGCAGCGCGTCCTGGCGGACCGCGTCGTCCTCGCGCAGCTGCTCGAGCCGCGGCTCCGAGTCGCCGATCGCCGCCTGCAGCGCCTGCAGCCGGGCCTCGTCGCCCTCGATGTGCTGGCCGATCTCGGCCAGCGCCGCCTGCGCCTCGTCGCGGGCGCGTTCCAGGCGCTGCGCCATCTCGCGCTGGTGGGCGATCTGCTGCTCGATGCGGGCGAGGTTGCCGCCCACCTCGTAGCCTTCGGCCTGCGCCTTGTTGAGCGCCTCCATCGCTTCCTCGCGGCGCACGCGGCCGGTCTCGATCTCGCGCTCGGCCTCGCGCTGCTCGGCGATCAGCTGCTGCAGGCGGGTCTCCTCGTGCGACAGGCCCTCGCGCAGCGCGGAGAGCTTGGCGTCGAGGCCGCGGTATTCCAGCGCCTTCCATTCGGCGTCGCGGATGCGGCGCTCGGCCTGGATCGCGGTGTACTGCTCGGCCTGGCGGGCCTGGCGCTTGAGGTGCTCGAGCTGCTTGCCGACCTCCTCGCGCAGGTCGGTGAGGCGCTCGAGGTTCTCGCGGGTGTGGCGGATGCGGGTTTCGGTTTCCTTGCGCCGCTCCTTGTACTTGGAGATGCCGGCGGCCTCCTCCAGGTACACGCGCAGGTCCTCCGGGCGCGCCTCGATGATCTGGCTGATCATGCCCTGCTCGATGATCGAGTAGCTGCGCGGGCCCAGGCCGGTGCCGAGGAACAGGTCGGTGATGTCGCGGCGGCGGCACTTGGCGCCGTTGAGGTAGTAGCCGCTCTGGCCGTCGCGGCCGACCGTGCGCTTGACCGAGATCTCGTTGAACGCGGCGTACTCGCCGCCGATCGCGTGGTCGGAATTGTCGAAGATCAGCTCGACCGTGGCCTGCGAGACCGGCTTGCGGGCGGTGGAGCCGGAGAAGATCACGTCGGTGAGCGAGTCGCCGCGCAGGCGGCTGGCCGAACTCTCGCCCATCACCCAGCGCACGGCGTCGATGATGTTGGACTTGCCGCAGCCGTTCGGGCCGACCACGCCGGTCATGTTGGTCGGCAGGTGCAGCGTGGTGGGATCGACGAAGGACTTGAAGCCGGACAGCTTGATCGTGGACAGGCGCATGCGGCGGTCGGTTTGCCTCGGTGCGGCCCCGGCGGGCCGGGGCTGCAAGTCATGGTTGGGATTCTGGATTCACTGTATGCGCCAAGTTATTGATTCCACTTGACACCGTCGCGCAAATCCTGCAGCGACCCGCGAGTATAGCGGGCTGGGGGAGTGGGGAGCGGGCTTGCGGAGCCTTCCTGGTGAGGGCGACGCCCTGGAGAAGGCGGTGGGCCCCGGCCCTCCCGGCTCTCCGGCGGCTTGGGGTTGGCCGGCTTCGGTTGGAGGTGTTCAGTCGCGCGCGAAAAGCCGGACCCTCACCCGGCGCTTCGCGCCTCCCTCTCCCGCTTCGCAGGAGAGGGTTGCAAGGGCCTCCTGCGCCAGGCCTGTGTGCCCTTGGTTCTGCTCTTGAAGCTTCTTCACGAAGCCGCGCGTTTCCGCCAGGAACCCGGCCGCCGGGGGATCGCGGCAGAGCCGGCCATGGATGGCCGGCGCCCCCGTCAGGGCAGGATGCCCGGCCGGGGGAAGCGCGATTCCCCGGCCGCCGGCTTCCCCGCGCAGCCGCCCGAAATCCTGTTCGCAATTACGACGCCAACGCCTCGAGATACTTCCTGCGCCAGGCGTCGATGTCGTTCCGCCGCAGGTGGTCCATCATCGATTGCCAGCGCTCGACGCGCTCGGCGCGCGGCATGTGCGCCGCCGTGGCGATGGCGTCGGCAACGCCGTCCATGTCGTAGGGATTGACCAGCAGCGCCTCGCGCAGCTCGTAGGCGGCGCCCGCCAGCAGCGACAGCACCAGCACGCCCGGGTCCCCGGGGTCCTGGGCGGCGACGTATTCCTTGGCGACCAGGTTCATGCCGTCGCGCAGCGGGGTGACCAGGCCGATCCGCGCCGCGCGGTAGAAGCCGGTGAGCGTGGCGTGGGTGAAGTTGCGGTTGACGTAGCGCAGCGGCGTCCAGTCCGGCGCGGCGTGGTTGCCGTTGATGTGCCCGGCGATCTGCTCCAGCTCGTTGCGCAGCAGCCGGTACTCAGCGACCTCGCCGCGTGAGACCGGTGCGATCTGCAGGTAGGTCAGCCCGGCCTTGTGGTCCGGATTGCGCTCGAGGAAGCGCTCGAAGCCGCGGAACCGCTCCGGCAGGCCCTTCGAGTAGTCGAGCCGGTCGACCCCGATCATCAGCCGGCGCGGCACCAGGCTCTCGCGCAGCGAGCGCACCGTGGGTTTGGCCACCGCCTGCCGCGCCTGCTCGGCGATGCGGGCGGTATCGATGCCGATCGGGAAGGCCGCGGCGCGGAAGCGATGGCCGTCGGGCGCCTGCAGCATCCCGCCATCGAGCACCCGGCCGTTGCCGAACAGGCGCACGTAGTCCTGGAAGCGCTCGACGTCGCGCCGGGTCTGGAAGCCGACCAGGTCGTAGGCGTACAGCGCCGAGAACAGCCGCGCGTGGTCCGGCAGCGCCGCGGCCAGGTCGGCCGAGGGCATCGGCACGTGCAGGAAGAAGCCCATCCGGCAGCCGATGCCGCGCTCGCGCAGCAGCCGGGCCAGCGGGATCAAGTGGTAGTCGTGGATCCAGACCCTGTCGTCCTCGCGCAGCAGCGGCGCCAGGCGGTCGGCGAACATCTCGTTGACGCGCGAGTAGCCGGCCCGGGTGCGGCGGTCGTAGTCCACCAGGTCGAGCCGGAAATGCAGCAATGGCCACAGCGTGCGGTTGGCGAAGCCGTTGTAGTAGGCGTCGTGGTCGGCGCGCCCCAGGTCCATCGTGACGTAGCGGATCCCGTCTTCGCGCTGCTCGTGCAGCTCGCCGCCGTCGCCGCGCACGGCCTTGCCGCTCCAGCCGAACCACAGCCCGCCGTGTTCGTGCAGCGCCGCCTTCAGCGCCACGGCCAGCCCGCCGGCGCGGCTCTCGCCCGGCATCGCGACGCGGTTGGAGACGACGACCAGGCGGCTCACGAGAAGTCCTGCCAGGGCCGCGAGAGCCGCATCGCCGCCATCACCAGGCCCACGTGCGAATACGTCTGCGGGAAATTGCCCCAGGGCTCGCCGTCGTCGAAGGCCAGGTCCTCGGACAGCAGGCCCAGGCGCGTGCGCCGCGCCAGCACGCGCTCGAACAGCTCGCGCGCCTCGTCCTTGCGGCCGAGGGCGGCGAGCGCGTCGATGTACCAGAAGGTGCAGATCGTGAAGCTGGTCTCGGGCGCACCGAAGTCGTCCTCGGCGACGTAGCGGTACAGGCCGTCGCCGCGCTTGAGGCGCCGGCCGATGGCGTCGACGGTGGCGACGAAGCGCGGGTCGTCGGCGGCCACGATGCCCAGGTCCGCGAGCAGCAGCAGCGAGGCGTCCAGGCGCTCGCCGTCGAAGGCGTCGACGAAGTGGCCGAGCGCCGCGTTCCAGCCGCGCTCGAGCACGGTGGCGCGGATGGCGTCGGCGCGCTCGCGCCAGAGGTCGCGGCGATCGGTGATGCGCAGCGCGTCGGCGATCTTCGCCAGCCGGTCGCACGCCGCCCAGCACATCGCGCTGGAGTAGGTGTGCACGTCGGCGCGGCCGCGGAATTCCCACAGTCCCGCGTCGGGCCGGTCGTGCAGCGCCCAGGCGCGCTCGCCCAGCGGCTCCAGGCGGCGGAAGGTGGCCTCGTCGCCGGGGCTTTCCAGCCGGCGGTCGAAGAACATCTGCGCCGAGGCCAGCACCACGCTGCCGTAGGTGTCGTGCTGCTTCTGCAGCCAGGCCAGGTTGCCGCGGCGCACCGGGCCCATGCCGCGGTAGCCGCGCAGCGCGGGCATCTCTTCCTCGGCCAGTTCGCCCTCGTAGGCGATCCCGTAGACCGGCTGCATGTCGCCGTCCTCGCCGGTGGCGAGGTTGAAGATGTAGTGGATGTATTCCTCCATCGTCCGGGTCGCGCCCAGCCGGTTGAGTACGCGCACCACGAAGGCCGCGTCGCGCAGCCAGCAGTAGCGGTAGTCCCAGTTGCGGCGGGTGCCGGGCGCCTCGGGGATGGAGGTGGTCAGCGCCGCGATGATGCCGCCGCTGTCCTCGTACTGGCACAGCTTGAGGACGATGGCGCTGCGGATCACCGCCTCCTGCCATTCGGCCGGGATCGAGAGGTAGCGCACCCACTCGTGCCAGTACTGGCGCGTGCGCTGCTCGGCCTCGCGCACGAAATGGTCGACCGGCCGCACCAGCGTCTCGTCGGGGCCGAGCACGAAGTGCAGGTCGCGATCGAGCACGATCGACAGCTCGTCGCGCAGCGCGCGCAGCGGCAGGTCGGTGGTGACCCGGAGCACCATGCCCGGCAGCAGGAAGCGCATGTGGTTGCTGCCCCAGGTGTGCTCCGGGACGCGCGCGCCCCAGTCGGCCAGCGGCCGGATGCGCACGCGCACCCGCGGCCGCCCGGACAGCACGCGCACGCGCCGCGCCAGCATCACCGGCCGGTAGAAGCGCCCGTGCTGGCGCCAGCGCGGGGCGAAATCCACCACCTCGACGACGCCGTCGTTGCCGTCGTGCAGGATCGTGCGCAGGATGGCGGTGTTCTTGTCGTACGCCTGCTCGGAGCGCTGCATGCCGTCGAGCTCGATCGCCCAGAAGCCGCCGTCGAGTTCCGGCTGCAGCAGCTCGCAGAACGCCGGGTCGCCGTCGAACGCCGGCAGGCAGCACCACACCAGCCGCGCCTGCGCGTCGAACAGCGCGCCGAAGCTGCCGTTGCCGACCAGGCC
Organism: Luteimonas sp.; assembly: GCA_041905645.1. Lineage (GTDB taxonomy): Bacteria > Pseudomonadota > Gammaproteobacteria > Xanthomonadales > Xanthomonadaceae > Luteimonas. Next base: position 29,359 of record JAYRKR010000019.1, on the reverse strand, counting down.
CAGCTCCAGGCTCTGTCCGGCGGCGGCTCCGGTCGTCATCCCTCCCCTCCCGCCCCGGCGCCGAGCCAGGCGCGCACCGCGGCCGGGTCGCGCAGGTGCAGGCGCGCCGCGCTCGGCGCGCGGTCGCCGACCAGCACGCTCAGCCCGCCGCGCGCGTTGACGACCTCGAAGCCGGCCTCGTCGGTCAGGTCGTCGCCGGCGAACACCGGCAGGCGTCCGCGGAACGGCGCGGTGTCCAGCAGCGCGGCGATGGCCGCGCCCTTGTCGATGCGGTCGCCGTCGGGATGCCCGGGATACAGCTCGACCACCTGCCTGCCCTGCTGCAGGCGATAGCCGGGCAGCTGCCCGAGCGCATGCGCGGCGAAGGCGAGCAGCGCCGGCTCGGCATCGGGCGCGCGGCGCCAGTGCAGCGCCAGCGCGGCGCCCTTGTCTTCCACCAGCGCGCCCTCGTAGACCGACGCCAGCCGCTGCGCGGCGATGCGCGTCTCGCCGAGCACGGCGGGCGCCTGGACGGCGACGTCGCCCGCCGCCGGATGGCGGCGCTCGACGCCGTGCATGCCGACGGCGTTGAAGCGCGACGGCGCGAACAGGCGGTCGAGCGCGGCGATGGTGCGCCCGCTCACCAGCGAGAACGCGCCGTCGAGGCGCTGCTGCAACGATTCGAGGCGTTCGCGCAGGCCGTCCGGCACCACCACCGCATCGGGCGTGTCGGCGATCTCGAGCAGGCAGCCGTCGACGTCGAGGAACAGCGCCCACCCGTCGGCGGGGAATGGCGGCGCGCGACGCGCCTGCGCCGCAGCGGGACGCGCGGCCGTGGTCGGGTCGGGATGTGGCATCCGTGCAATGCTCGCAAGGCCGGGCGTAAACGGATGTGAATCGTGAGGACCGCGTGCCGACACCACGCCATCGGCGGCGCGCACGCTGGAGCGCACGGCGCCTCCCTGGCCGTCATCCCCGCGCAGGCGGGGATCCAGCGGCTTTCATGCAGGCAGCCCGGATGCCGACGTCCATGGATCCCCGCCTGCGCGGGGATGACGATCGAAGGGGGATGACGATCGAAGAAGGAAGGCGGGAGTTTCGGTAGTCCCGGTAGTCCCTAGTCGAGCCGCGCGCCGCTCTCGGCGTCGAAGAAGTGCATGCGCCCGTCGGCGCAGCCCAGCTGCACCGTATCGCCGGGCGCCGGCAGGTCGTGCGGCGGCAGCCGGATCACGATCCGGTCGCCGCCTCGGCGCAGGTTGACGAAGGCTTCGTTGCCGACCGGTTCCACCGCCTCGACCTGCGCAGGCAGGCGCGCCGCGCCGCCCTCGCCGGCCAGGTGCATGTCCTCCGGGCGCAGCCCCACGGTCAGTGGCCGGCCGACGCGCCCGCGCAGCGCGGCCCGGCCGGGCGGCAGCGGCAGCTGCGCGCCGTCGTCGAGCTGCAGGCGCAGCCCGCCGTCGCCGTCGCGCACGGTGCCGTGCAGCAAGTTCATCTGCGGGCTGCCCAGGAAGCCGGCCACGAACACGTTGGCGGGCCTCTCGTACAGCGCCATCGGGGTATCGATCTGCTGGATCTCGCCGTCCTTGAGCACCACGATGCGCTGGCCGAGCGTCATCGCCTCGATCTGGTCGTGGGTGACGTAGACCATGGTCGCGCCGAGCTGGTGGTGCAGGCGCGCGATCTCCACCCGCATCGACATGCGCAGCTTGGCGTCGAGGTTGGACAGCGGCTCGTCGAGCAGGAACACCTGCGGCTTGCGCACCAGCGCCCGGCCGAGCGCGACGCGCTGGCGCTGGCCGCCGGACAGCGCGCCCGGCTTGCGGTCCAGCAGGCGGTCGAGTTCCAGCGTCCGCGCGGCCTCGGCCACGCGCGCGGCGATCGCCGCCTTGTCGTGGCCGCGCAGCCGCAGGCCGAAGGCGAGGTTCTCGGCCACCGTCATGTGCGGGTACAGCGCGTAGCTCTGGAATACCATCGCGATGTCGCGGTCCCGCGGCGGCACGTCGTTGACCACGCGGTCGCCGATCCGCAGCGTGCCCGAGGTGATCTCCTCCAGCCCGGCGATCATCCGCAGCAGGGTCGACTTGCCGCAGCCCGACGGCCCCACCAGCACCAGCAGTTCGCCGTCGCCGACCCCGAAGCTGGCGCCGGCCACGCCGACGTAGCCGTTGGGGTAGACCTTGCGCACCTTGTCGAGCTCGACGCTGGCCATGCGTTCTCCGGTTGGGCGGGACGGGTGCCGGCTCGCGCCGCCGGGATCCATCCGCGCCGACGGCGCGATGAATACGATTGCAGGCGGCCGGTTCGCGGCCCCGTGGACATTACACTCGACGGATTCGTTGCGGTATTCTGGCATGTAATCGTTTTCACGGCGCCGTCGCGCCATTCCACGAGGGACGAGCGTCGATGGGCGAAGCACGGCAAGGGGACTTCGCGTTCCCGAAGGGATTCCTCTGGGGCGCGGCGACCGCGGCCCACCAGATCGAAGGCTCGCCGCTGGCCGACGGCGCCGGCCCGAGCATCTGGACCCGCTTCGCCCACACCCCCGGGACGATCCTGCACGGCGACACCGGGGACGTGGCCTGCGACCACTACCGGCGCTGGAAGGACGACGTGCGGCTGATGCGCGAGCTGGGCCTGCAGGCCTACCGCTTCAGCGTGTCGTGGTCGCGCGTGCTGCCGGAGGGCACCGGGCGGGTGAACCAGGCCGGGCTGGACTTCTATTCGCGCCTGGTCGACGAGCTGCTCGCCAACGGCATCGAGCCGCTGCTCACCCTCTACCACTGGGACCTGCCCGCCGCGCTCGACGACAAGGGCGGCTGGCTCAACCGCGACAGCGCCGACTGGCTGGCCGAGTACGGCAGCGTGCTGTACCGCGCGCTGGACGGCCGGGTGAAGAAGTGGGTCACCCTCAACGAGCCCTGGGTGGTCGCGGACGGCGGCTACCTGCACGGCGTGCTCGCGCCGGGCCACCGCAACAGGTACGAGGCACCGATCGCCGGCCACAACCTGATGCGCGCCCACGGCGCGGCGGTGCAGGCCTACCGCGCGCAGGGCCGGCACGAGATCGGCCTGGTGGTGAACATCGAGCCCAAGTACCCGGCCAGCGGCGACGCCGCGGACCAGGCCGCCACGCGGCGCGCGCACGCCTACATGAACGAGCAGTACCTGCACCCCGCCCTGCTCGGCCGCCATCCGCCGGAGCTCGGGGAGGTCTTCGGCGACGCCTGGCCCGACTTCCCGCAGGACGACTTCGCGCTGATCGCGCAGCCGCTCGACTTCGTCGGCATCAACTACTACACCCGCAGCGTGACCCGGGCGACGCCGAGCTACCCGCTCGACGCGGGCCCGGTGAAGCAGCCGCTGGGCACCTACACCGAGACCGGCTGGGAGGTCTTCCCGCAGGGCCTGACCGACCTGCTGCTGTGGTTCAAGCGGACCTACGGCGACATCCCCCTCTACATCACCGAGAACGGCGCCGCCTTCTTCGACCCGCCGGTGGCCGACGGCGGGCGCGTGCGCGACCCCCTGCGCACCGGCTACCTGCACGGCCACCTGTCCGCCGTGCGCGACGCCATCGCCGCCGGCGTGGACGTGCGCGGCTACATGGTGTGGTCCCTGCTGGACAACCTGGAATGGTCGCTCGGCTACGCCAAGCGCTTCGGCATCGTGCACGTGAACTACGGCACCCAGGAACGCACCGTCAAGGACTCCGGCCGCTGGTATTCTCGCGTCATCGCCAGCCATGGCGGCGCGCTGGCGGAGGCGTTGCCTTAGGGGCCGTGATTGGTGATTGGTGATTCGAAACAGCAGAATCCCTCCCACCACCGATGACTGCCTTTGCCAATCACGAATCACCAATCACCAATCACGGACATGCACGACACCCTGCTCCTGTTCGGCGCCACCGGCGACCTGGCCCAGCGCTACCTGTTCCCGTCGCTGCTGCACCTGCTGCGCGACCGGTTGCTGCCGCCGACGTTCCGGGTGGTCGCGGTGGGGCGCAGCGAACACGACGACGCCGGCTTCAAGGCCTGGGTGCGCGAGCGCATCGGCGACGGCGACGACCGCGACGACGGCGCGCTCGACGACCTGCTGGCGCGCACCCGTTACCTGTCGATCGACCTCAACGACGCCGAGGCGATGCGCGAGGCGCTCTCGCCCTACGCCGACCGGCCCTGCGTGAGCTACCTGTCGACGCCGCCGGACCTGTTCGCGCCGGCCTGCCGCGGGCTGAAGGCCGCGGGGCTGCTCGAGGACGGCTCGCGGCTGGTGCTGGAGAAGCCGATCGGCCGCGACCTGGCCTCGGCGCGGGAGATCAACGCCACGCTCAAGGCCGCGCTCGACGAGTCGCGGATCTTCCGCATCGACCACTACCTGGGCAAGGCGCCGGTGCAGAACCTGCTGGCGCTGCGCTTCGGCAACACCCTGATGGAGGCGGTGTGGCAGCACCGCTGGATCGAGTCGGTCGACATCATCGTCGCGGAGACCGCCGGCGTCGACGGCCGCGAGGGCTACTACGCCCACTACGGCGCGCTGCGCGACATGGTGCAGAACCACATGCTGCAGCTGCTGGCCCTGATCGCCATGGAGCCGCCCTCGGAGCTGTGCGCCGACTGCATCCGCGACGAGAAGACCAAGGTGCTGCGGGCGCTGCGGCCGATGACCGCGCGGGACGCGGCCGCCGACAGCGTGCGCGGCCGCTACGGCGCCGGCGTGGTCGACGGCGAGGCGGTCCGCGGCTTCACCCACGACAGCGACGTCGAGACCTTCGTCGCCCTGCGCGCCTGGATCGACAACTGGCGCTGGGCGGGGGTGCCGTTCCGGCTGGTGACCGGCAAGCGCATGCCCTCGCGCGCGACCGAGGTGGTGGTGTCGTTCAAGCCGGTCTCGCACTGGGTGTTCGAGCGGCCCAACCGGCAGCGCGCGCGGCCCAACCGGCTGCGCATGCGCCTGCAGCCGGAGGAGACGATCGAGCTCGGCCTGATGGGCAGCCTGGCCGCGCCCGAATGGGGCGCGACCGAGCTGCAGCCGATGTCGCTGGACCTGTCGATGTCGCCGACGCCGCACCGCCGCATCGCCTACGAGCGGCTGCTGGTCGATGCGCTCAAGGGCGACCAGACCCTGTTCGTGCGCGACGACGAGGTCGAGGCCGCCTGGCGCTGGATCGACAGCATCAGCGCGGCGTGGGCCGAAGCGGGGACGCCGGCGCTCGACTATCCGGCCGGCTCGTGGGGGCCGGCCGCGGCCGCGGACTTCCTGCCGGTGACGCTCGCCGGCGCCGGCCACCGGAAGAAGGCGACGTGAGCGCGCCCGGCCGCTTCGTCCTGCTCGCCGACATCGGCGGCACCAACGCGCGCTTCGCGGTGGCCGACACCGCCGCGCAGGTCCCGCTGCTGGTCGACAGCGTGCAGGAGTACGCGGTTGCCGACTTCCCGTCGCTGGGCGACGCGGCGCGCCGCTACATGGACGACGGCGGCACGGGCTTCGCCGGCGGCGCGGAGATCCGCAGCGGCGTGTTCGCGGTGGCCGGCCGCGTCGAGGGCGACCACGCCCGCATCACCAACCATCCCTGGGTGATCCACACCCCGCGCACCCGGCGGATGCTCGGCTTCTCCGACATCCGCCTGGTCAACGACTTCGCCGCGCAGTCGATGGCGATCCCCGCGTTGCAGGCCGACGACGTGGTGCCGCTGGGCGGCGCGCGCTGGTCGCCCGACGCCGAGCCGCGCGACCGCATCTACGCGGTCATCGGCCCGGGCACCGGCCTGGGCGTCGGCGTGCTGGTGGTGCGCGGCGGCCGCCACTGGCCGCTGGAAACCGAAGGCGGCCACGTCAGCTTCCCGCCCGGCACGCCGGAGGAGATCGCGATCCTCGAGCGGCTGTCGGCGCAGTTCGGCCGCGTCTCCAACGAACGCCTGGTCTGCGGGCCCGGCCTGGTCAACATCCACCGCGCGCTGAGCGAGATCGCGGGCGTCGACCCGGGGCCGCTGGAGCCGGCCGACATCACCGCCCGCGCCGCCGAAGGCGATGCGCTGTGCATGCGCACGGTCGACGTGTTCTGCGCGGTGTTCGGCGCCATCGCCGGCGACCTGGTCCTGACCACCGGCGCCTGGGACGGCGTGTTCCTCACCGGCGGGCTGGTGCCGAAGATGCTGCGCGCGCTGCAGCACTCGGGCTTCCGCCAGCGCTTCGAGCACAAGGGGCGGTTCTCGCCGAACATGGCGCGGGTGCCCTCGATGGCGGTGCTGCATCCGCACGCGGGCCTGCTCGGCACCGCGGTGATCGCGCGCCAGGCGGCGGCGCCGGAATGAACACGCACGAGCAGGCCCGGCCCGACCTCGACGTCGCGGGGCCGCGCGTGCATTTCCTCGCCTGGCAGAGCGCCGAGCAGTGGGCCTGGGCCGGCGCGGTCACCATCGCCGCCGAGCTGCGGCGCGCGCTCGAACTGCAGCCGCGCGCGCGGCTGCTGCTGTCGGGCGGCAAGACCCCGGCGCCGGTGTATCAGGCGCTGTCGCGCGCGCCGCTGGCCTGGGACCGGGTCGACGTCGCGCTGGTCGACGAGCGCTGGCTGCAGCCGGACGATCCCGACAGCAACTCGCACCTGGTGCGCGCCACCCTGCTGCAGGACAGGGCGGCCGCCGCGCGCTTCGAGACCTTGACGCGCACCGGGCGCAGCATCGAGGAGGCGGTGGCCGCCGCCAACCTGCACGCCAGCCAGGTCGCGGACGTGGTGACGCTGGGCATGGGCGACGACGGCCATACCGCTTCGCTGTTTCCCGGCATGCGCGGGCTCGAGCAGGCGATCGCCAGCCCGAGCGCCTACGTCTCCGTGGACGCGACCGGCTGCCCCGGCGCCGGCCCGTGGCCGCGCCGGATCAGCCTCACGCCCTCGGGGCTGGCGCCCTCGCGCACCCGCCTGCTGCTGATCCGCGGCGAGCACAAGCGCAGCCTGTTCGAGCGCGCGGCCGACGGCCTGGATCCGCTCGAGCTGCCCGTCCGCCTCGCCTTCACCACGCCGGGCGCACGCTTGCGGGTGCATTGGGCGCCCTAGAGCGAGGAGTGAGCGGAGAGGAGTGAGGAGTGAGGAGTGAGGAGCGAGTAATGGCGTACCTGGATGCCGTCCGGGGGGGGGGGGGGGGGGGGCCTGGTCCGGCTCTCGTGTCCGTTCGTTTTCCGTTGCTGGTTCCCTGACCCGATTCCCTTGCCCCGACGCATCGCCATGGCACTCGACCCACGCATCGCCGCCGTCACCGAACGCATCCGCGCGCGCAGCCGCCGCTCGCGGGCGGCCTACCTGGCCGGCATCGAGGGCGCGCACCGCGACGGCCCGCATCGTGCGCGGCTCAGCTGCGGCAACCTCGCCCACGGCTTCGCCGCCTGCGGCCCGGAGGACAAGGGCCGGCTGCGCGGCGACGCGGTGCCCAACCTCGGCATCGTCGACGCCTACAACGACATGCTGTCGGCGCACCAGCCGTTCGAGGCCTATCCCGCGCTGATCCGCGAGACCGCGCGCGCGCTCGGCGCGACCGCGCAGGTCGCCGGTGGCGTGCCGGCGATGTGCGACGGCGTCACCCAGGGCCGCGCCGGCATGGAGCTGTCGCTGTTCTCGCGCGACGTGATCGCGCAGGCCACCGCGGTCGCGCTCTCGCACGACATGTTCGACAGCGCGCTGTACCTGGGCGTGTGCGACAAGATCGTGCCGGGCCTGCTGATCGGCGCGCTGGCCTTCGGCCACCTGCCGGCGGTGTTCGTGCCGGCCGGGCCGATGACGCCGGGCATCCCCAACAAGCGGAAGGCGGAAGTGCGCGAGCGCTACGCCGCCGGCGAGGCGACCCGCGAGGAGCTGCTGGAGGCGGAGTCCGCGTCCTACCACGCGCCCGGCACCTGCACCTTCTACGGCACCGCCAACTCCAACCAGGTGCTGCTGGAGGCGATGGGGGTGCAGCTGCCGGGCGCCTCGTTCGTCAACCCGGCGACCCCGCTGCGCGACGCGCTGACCCGCGCCGCGACCGAGCGCGCGCTGCGCATCACCGCGCTGGGCGCGGACTACCGGCCGCTCGGCCGGCTCGTCGACGAGCGCGCGATCGTCAACGCCATCGCCGCGTTGATGGCCACCGGCGGCTCGACCAACCACACCATCCACTGGGTCGCCGTGGCGCGCGCGGCCGGCATCGCCCTGACCTGGGACGACATCGACGCGATCTCGCGGGCGGTGCCGCTGCTGGCGCGCGTGTATCCCAACGGCGAGGCCGACGTGAACCGCTTCGCGGCCGCCGGCGGCACCCAGTTCGTGTTCCGCGAACTGCTCGACGCCGGCCTGATGCACGAGGACGTCGCCACCGTCGTGCCCGGCGGCATGCGCGCCTACTGCGACGAACCGCGGCTGGGCGACGGCGGCGCGCTCGACTACGCGCCCGGCATCGGGCGCAGCGCGGACGAGGCCGTGGTGCGCCCGGTGGCGGCGCCGTTCGAGGCGCAGGGCGGCCTGCGCCTGCTGCGCGGCAACCTCGGCAGCGCCCTGATCAAGCTGTCCGCGGTCAAGCCCGAATACCGCAGCATCACCGCGCCCGCGGTCGTGGTCGACGCCCCGCAGCTGCTCAACCGCCTGCACGCGGCCGGCGCGCTGCCGCGCGACTTCGTCGCCGTGGTGCGCTACCAGGGGCCGCGCGCCAACGGCATGCCGGAGCTGCATTCGCTGGCGCCGCTGCTGGGCATGCTGCAGAACCAGGGCCGGCGCGTCGCGCTGGTCACCGACGGCCGCCTGTCCGGCGCCTCGGGCAAGATCCCCGCCGCGATCCACGTGACCCCGGAAGCCGCGCGCGACGGCGCCCTGGCCCGGCTGCGCGAAGGCGACACGATCCGCCTGGACGGCGAAGCCGGCGTGCTCGAAGCGCTGGTCGACGCCGACGAATGGGCCTCGCGCGCGCCCGCGCCCAACAGCGCGCCGGCGGCGCACGACCTCGGCCGCAACCTGTTCGCGCTCAACCGCGCGATGGTTACCGCGGCCGACCGCGGCGCGCTGTCGATCTCCTGCGGCCCGCCCTCGCCCGAAGGCGATGCGTGGGAGTACGACGCGGAGTACGATCTCGGCGACACGCCCGCCGCGGCGGACGCGCCCCACGAAGCGAAGGACGCGTGAATTCCCGCATCGACCCGCCCGGGCGCGGCCGCTGTTCCGGTGCACGCCGCACCGCGCCCGGATGGGCTCCTGCCAGGCTCGCCAGCCACAGTTCCCGATGACCCTCGAACAGCACCAGCAACAAGCCGAACGACTCCTGCGCGACGCCGGGATCCTGCCCGTCGTCACCGTCGACAGCGTCGAGCAGGCCAGGCGCCTGGCCGACGCCCTGCTCGAAGGCGGCCTGCGCGCGATCGAGCTGACCCTGCGCACGCCGGTCGCGCTCGATGCGCTCGCCGCGCTCAAGCAGGGCTTCCCCGACATCGTGGTCGGCGCCGGCACGGTGCTCACCCCGCAGCAGGTCCGCGGATCGATCGACGTGGGCGCCGACTTCCTCGTCACGCCGGGCACGCCGCCGGCATTGGCCGACGCGCTGGCGCTGGCGCCGGTGCCGGTGGTGCCGGGCGGCGCGACCCCGACCGAATTCCTGGCGCTGATGGCGCGCGGCTTCCGCGTGTGCAAGCTGTTCCCGGCGGCCGCCGTCGGCGGACTGTCGATGGTCAAGTCGCTGGCTGCGCCGCTCGCGGGCCTGGCGCTGTGCCCCACCGGCGGCATCGCCGAGGACGGCGCGGCGGAATTCCTCGCGCAGCCGAACGTCGCCTGCATCGGCGGCTCGTGGATGGTGCCCGCGGCCTGGCTCGCGGACGGCGCCTGGGACAAGGTGCGCGAGGCCTCGGCGCGGGCGGCCGCGATCATCCGCACCGTCCGCGCCGCATAGCCTCGAAGCGGCTTCGGCCGCGAGCGCTGCCCCTGCCCTTGCAGGAGCGACGGAAGTCGCGACTCCGGTCGACCGGAAGACTCCGGGCGGCTCCGGAAAGAAGCGGTCGCGACTCCCGTCGCTCCTGCAGAAGCGCGGGGCCGGGACCCGCCCGCGACTACGCCGGCTTGCACCGGCCGCTAGGGTGCTTCGATCTCGATTTGCGCCGGAAGCTCGCGCACGCGCAGCTCGCCGTCCTGCCAGCGTGCCGGCCTGCCGTTGACGGTCGCCGCACCGGGCTCGCCTTCGTACGGCCAGGGCAGCACGATGCCGCCCGCGGGCATCGGCACGCAGCCCGGCACCAGCACATGCAGCTTGCCGCCTTCGCGCCGGATCCAGTAGCTCGCGGTGCCGCCCGGCGTGCCCGGCCCCTCGATCGACACGCCGTCGCCGTCGAACCAGCGCGCCGGCAGGCCCGCGGCCAGCACCAGGCTGTCGTCCGACTCGCGCGCATAGGCGAACATGTCCAGCGCCGAGCGCACGAAATCCGAGGCCACCCACGCGTGCGGCAGGTCGCCGAGGAAGAACGGCTTGCGCGGCGTGTGCGAGACCACTTCCGCCCACTGGTTCCAGGCCTGCGGCGTGCGGCCCTCGAAGAAGAAGCGCACCGCGTCCCAGGCGCGCTCGCGCCAGCCCAGGCGCACGAAGGCGGAGACGTTTCGCCATTCGTAGGGCGTGTAGTCCTTCCACTCGCGCCGCCCGGCTTCGCGCTCGCGGAACCCGCGCCAGTAGCGTTCGAAGGTGTTGCGCAGCAGGTCCTCCGGCAGCCGGCCCTGCTCGCCGCCCGGCGCCAGCGCGATGGTGGTCGAGGTCGGGTCGAAGTCGCCCAGCTCGGCCGCGCCGGGGATGAAGTCGATGCCGCGCGCCTTCGTCGCCGCGCGCAGCGACGCGTAGAGGTCGTCGCGGAACTGGTCGCGCGCGGCGGCCATGCGCCGCGCCTCGTCCTCCTTGCCGAGCGCCCCGGCGAGCTCCACCGCGTCCTTGTAGCCGCGCAGCGCCCAGAAGTCGTCCCAGTACGAGTGCATCGGCTTGGCCGAATAGCCCTCGTGGCTGATCGAGGCCGGCATCAGCCCGTACAGCGCCGGGGCCTTCGCGCGGTTGGCCTCGGTGCGTTCGCTCGCGCGCAGCTTCTCCATGTAGCCGAACGCGGCCAGCACGTGCGGCCACCGCCGCGCCAGCGCGGCCTTGTCGCCGTCGTAGCGGTACAGCTCGGCGATCGCGAAGATCAGCTCGCCGTGGCTGTCGTTCTCGGGCACCGGGTCGCTGCCCCGGTCGTCCACGCAGCACGGCACCATGCCGTCCTCGAACTGGTAGGGCGCGTACCAGTCGACGTACTCGCGCACCGCGTCGACGCGCCCCATCCGCAGCAGCCCTTCGGAGATCATCGCGCCGTCGCGGATCCAGCTGCGCGCGTACGAGCGCGTGCCGGGCTGCAGGCGCGGCCCGACGCGCGAGACGAGCATGTGCGCGGTCGCCGTGCGCAGGGTGTCGACCAGCGCCCTGCCCTCCGCCGGCACCTTGATCCGGATCGCGTCGAGCCGGTCGCGCCATTCGCGCTCCACCTGCGCCTGCCACGCGGACGGGCGCCACAGGTTGGCCTCGAGCGGCATCGCGCCGATGAGGGGCACGAGGAGGTCCACGTCGCGATGCGCGCCCGGCGCCAGGTGGATCCGGTAGAGCAGCGCGCCGGACGCCAGCCCGGTCGGGTCGTCCGCCCGCGTGGCGTCCGGCACCGTGCCCGACGCCAGCAGGCTGGCCGCCATGCCGCCGTCGAAGGCGCTGGCGAAGCGCGCGTCCGGCGGCTGCCGCGCGAACACCCGCGGCCTGCCGTTGACCTCGGTCGCGATCCGCCCCACCGACAGGCTGTCGATGCGGCTGACACCGCCGACGGTGTTGAGGAACTGGCTCGGCGGATTGACCTGCAAGGGCCGGATCGCCAGCGCCAGGGTGTAGTCGCGCGCCTGCGCGGTGGTGTTCTCGAGGCGGTAGCGCGCGACCAGCTGCGCCAGTTCCGCGCTGCCGTGCGCGAATGCGGTGATCGTCAGGCCGAACGCCGGATGCGCCCACGCCACGCTCGGGACCGGCAGGTCGCCGTCCGCCAGCGACTGCGTGGTCCGCACCCCGGCCCAGTCGACGAGGCCGCCGTCCACCCGCACGAACGGCTCGATGCTGAAGCCGCCCTTGGACACCTCGATGGCGCCGTCCTCGCCGATCAGCGCCTGGTCGCTGCCGCCGTCCCCGCCGACGATCGTCCTGTCGGGCTGCTCGCCGCTCAAACCGCGCGGGACCCGCCCGCGCGGCGACTGCGCCGCGATCGACTTCACGAAATCGTTGGGCGTGGCGGCGAAGGCCAGCGGTTCGACCTCGGCTTCCGCCAGCTCGTGCGCGCGGCCCGGCCCGCCTTCGACGAGGAGGCCGACGTAGCGCGCTTCCGATTCCGGCAGCGCGATCCAGTCGGTGCCGCCGTTGCCGCCGGCCACCTTGCGGACGTCGTGGAACCGGCGGCCGTCGTCCGAGAGCTGGATCCGGTAATCCGAGGCCTGGGCGCCGTCGCGCCAGCGCAGCGTCAGCCCGCCGAACTCGCGCACGCTGCCGAGGTCGAGCACCAGCCGGTCGCCGTCGCGGCCCCGCCAGGCGGTCGACCGGTCGCCGTCGACCGCCAGCGCCGCATCGCCGGCGGGCGCCGTCGCGGTGGCGCGCAGCGGGCCGTCGTCGGCCTTCTCCAGCCGCTGCAGCTGCAGCGAATCGAAGCACACCGTGCCCTTGCCGCCGACGCGGTTGTAGATCGTGAACTCCAGCTTGGCGCTGTGGCGCAGCACACGGTCCGGGTCCGGGCCCCAGGCCTTGTCGATGTGGCGCTTCTTGTAGCGCACCCCGGTCCACCGCTCCGGGAAGTCGTAGCCGGTCTTGTTCACCCACCAGACGTTGTCGCCGCTGGCGTCGACGAGCTTGGTCTGCAGGTCGTTGGCCGGCGAGTCGCCGCGCAGCTCGAACGAGAAGGCGTAGTTGTCCGGGTAGTCGATCGCCAGGTCGCGCTGGATGCCGGCGTAGCCGGAGACGCCGTTGAAGTCGTAGTCCAGGCACAGCGCCCTGCCGTCGGCGCCGTCGACCGTGCGCAGCTTGCCGCTGACCTGGTTGGAAACGACGACGCGCCACGGGCCGGCATCCTCGAAGGCGTCGAGGGTGCGCGGAGCGCCGATCGGCTGCTGGGCGAAGGCCGGCACCGAAGACAGGAACAGCAAGGTCGCCAGAATCCTTCCAGTCGTCATTCCCGCGCAAGCGGGGATCCATGGACCTTGCGCTTCGGGTACTTCTCCCGGAACGGCAGCGCCCATGGATTCCCGCTTGCGCGGGAATGACGATTTCGTGCATGCGTGCACGGCCTTCATCCCTTGACGCTCCCCAGCAGCAGCCCCTGGATGTAGTGCCGCTGCAGCACCAGGAACAGCGCCAGCACCGGCACGATGGTCACCACCGAGCCGGCCATCATCAGCTCGTTGTCCTGCACGTGCTCGCGCGAGAGCGAGGCCAGCGCCACCGGCAGCGTCTGCAGGTCCTGGTCGCTGAGCACGATCAGCGGCCACATGAAGTCGTTCCAGGCGGCGAGGAAGCTGAAGATCGCCAGCGTCACCAGGATCGGCCGCAGCGCCGGCAGCACGATCTGGAAGAAGATCCGCATTTCCCCCGCGCCGTCGATGCGCGCGGCCTCCAGCAGCTCGTCCGGGATCGAGCGCGCGTACTGGCGCACCAGGAAGATGCCGAAGATCGTCGCCATCCCCGGCACGATGGCGCCCATGTAGGTGTTGACCAGCCCCATCTGCTTGAGCAGCAGGAACAGCGGCATCATCGCGACCTGCGCCGGGATCACCAGCGCGGCGAGCAGCAGGCGGAACGTCCGCTCGCGCCCGGCGAAGCGCAGCTTGGCGAAGGCGTAGCCGGCCATCGTGTTGAACAGCAGCGCCAGCAGCGTGACGCAGCTCGAGACCAGGAAGCTGTTGAACAGGTAGCGGCCCATGCCGGCCCTGGCGAACAGCTCGTGGTAGTTGTGCAGGGTCGGCGCCGACGGCAGCAGCGGCGGCGGGAAATGCGAGGCCTCGCCGGTCTGCATGAACGAGACCGAGAGCATCCAGACCAGCGGGGCCAGGCTCAGCACGGCGAGCGCGACCAGCAGGCCGTTGACGACGAGCGTGGCCATCGGGCGATTCATGCCGCGCGCCCCCGGCGCCCGCCTGCCCCGCTCCCCGCTGCTGTCATCCCCGCTGCCGTCATTCCCGCTGCCGTCATCCCCGCTGCCGTCATTCCCGTTGCCGTCATTCCAGTTGCCGTCATCCCCTTTGTCGTCATCCCCTTTGTCGTCATCCCCGCGAAGGCGGGGATCCAGGGACGTTGCTTTTCCGTCGGCATCCCGAAAGGCACTGGATCCCCGCCTTCGCGGGGACGACGACGGTAGGCGAGACCTCGCACGTGGCCGGGCCGCCTCATTCCGCCCCCTTCCGCCGCGCGAACCACATCATCGCGCTGGTCACCGCCACCATCAGCACGAACAGCAGGAACGCCACCGCCGACGCATTGCCCAGGTTCCACCACTTGAAGCCCTCGTCGTACATCAGGTACAGCACGCTCTTGGTGCTCTCCAGCGGCCCGCCCTGGGTCATCACGTAGGGCTCGGCGAACAGCTGGAAGTAGCCGGACATGGTCAGGATGCCCACCAGCAGCAGCACCGGCCCCAGCATCGGCAGGGTGACGTGGCGGAACTGCCGCCACGGGCCGGCGCCGTCGATGCGCGCGGCCTCGTACAGGTCCTCCGGGATCGACTGCAGCCCGGCCAGGAAGATGATCATGTTGTAGCCGAAGTTCTTCCATACCGCGAAGACGATGATGGTCGGCATCGCCCAATGCGGGTCGCCGAGCCAGTCGACCGGGTCGATGCCGACCCACGACAGCCCCCAGTTCACCAGCCCGTATCGGGTGTGGAGCAGGTAGCGGAAGATCACCGCCACCGCGACCACGGTCGTCACCACCGGCGCGAAGAAGGCGGTGCGGAAGAAGCCCTGGAAGCGGCCGAGCTTCGAGTGCAGCAGCATCGCAGCGCCCAGCGAGACCGCGATCGACAGCGGCACGCCGACCACCACGAAGTACAGCGTGTTGCCCAGCGTCTTCCAGAACAGCGGGTTGTGCAGCAGCCCGAGGTAGTTGTCGAAAGCGACGAAGCGCAGGTTGTGGATGTCGGCGAGCGCGTAGATGTCGAAGTCGGTGACGCTCAGCGCCAGCGCCGCGACCACCGGCAGGAAGAAGAAGACCGCGATGACCAGCAGCGCGGGCGCGGCGAAGGCCCAGCCGGCGAGCGAGCGGCTCATGGCATCGCCCCGGCGGCTGCGCCGCACGCGGTGGGCGCGTTGCTTCGCCGCGGCGGGCACGCCGCATCCGCGAAGCCCGGCGACTGCGGTCCAGGCGTCTCCAGCCGCCGGGCGCGGCGGGCGATTCGTTGCTGCCGTTGCTGTTGCTCTTGATCGTCGTTCCCGCGAAAGCGGGAATCCAGCGGCTTGGCTCTTGGAGCGTCAAAGTCGCTGGATTCCCGCTTTCGCGGGAATGACGCCGTGAGGTGTGACACCGCGTGACGTGACGCCGTGAGGCGTGACGCCTCGGAGTGTGACATCGCAGAGTGTGACATCGCGGGGTGTGACGCCGCGGGGTCCGGCACCGTGGTGCGCGGCGCCATCGTGCGTCGTGTCGTGAGGTATGGCACCCCGAGGCCTGCCGCTCCGGAAAACGAGGCCGCGGGAGACGCCGCCGGACCGGATGCCGCTTTCGCCGGCTCGGACGCCGCTTTGGCCGGACCGGGCGCGCCCCCCGCATGCCCACCCCCGTGGTCCAGCATCCAGCGCCGCTTCTCCAGGATCGCATCGGCGCGCCGGTCCAGCTCCGCGGCCGCCTGGTCCACCGTCATGCGGTCGTTGGCGACCTGCTCGCCGACCAGCCGCAGCTCGGTCGCGATCCGCTCCCATTCCGGCACCTTCGGCGTCGGCACCGCGCGCTCGAGCTGCTCGCGGAACGCCCGCGCGTAGCGGTCGCCGGCCAGCGAGGGATCCTTCCACGGCGAGCGCCGCGGCGGCAGGTTGCCGGTCAGCGCGTGGAACTGCACCTGCACCGCGGGCTCGGACAGGTAGGCGATGAGCTTCCACGCCGCCGCCTTGTGCCTCGATCCGCGGAAGACCACGAAGCTGGTGCCGCCGGCGACCGACGCCCCCGCGCCGTCGGGCCCCGGCAGCGGCATCGTCATCCACGATCCGGCCAGCGAGGATGGCAGCCGCTTGCGGAACTCAGCGATGTTCCACGGGCCGTTGACGTAGAACGCGTAGTAGCCGTTGCCGAACTCGTCCCAGACGTTGGAGATCGCCGTGTTGGCGACCTTCGGCGCCCAGTCCTTGTCGAAGATTTCCTTGTAGAACGCCAGCGTGCGCTTGAACCCCGCGCTGCGGAAGTTGCCGTAGCGACCGTCCTCGCGCAGCAGCGGGTCGTGGATGGCGAGGTTGAGCAGCGGTTCGAACTCGTTGAGCGGCAGCAGGATCGCGTAGCGCTTCGGGCCGACCTCGCGCTTGACCGCCGCCATCGCCCTGCGCCACTCGTCCCAGTTCGCCGGCGGCCTGTCGATCCCCGCCTCGCGCAGCAGGTCGACCCGGTAGAACGGGATCCGCGTCTCCACGTACCAGGGCACCGCGTAGACCTTGCCGTCGATCACGCCGCTGTCCCACGGTCCGGCGTAGTAGTCGGCGGCGTCCAGGCCGGGCGTCGCGGCGATCTCGTCGTCGAGCGGCTCGAGCGCGCCGAGCAGCGCGAACTCGGGGATCCAGGTGTTGCCCAGCGGGGTCACGTCCGGGAGCGAGTCGCCGGCGAACGCGGTCAGCAGCTTCTCGTGCGCCGAAAGCACCGGCATCTGCTGCAGCTCGACCCGGATGCCGGGGTTACGCCGCTCGAACTCCGGCAGCAGCTGGGCGACCTGCTCGCCCTCGAACCCCATGACCCAGAACCGGATCGTTTCGCGCCCATCGCGCCCGCGCGCGCATCCGGCCAGCAGCGTCGCCATGAGCAGCGATGCCAGCGCGCGGCGGCAGCGCCCCCACCCCGGCGCAGCGGTCGTACGGTTCGGCGACGTCGGTGGGGATCGTTGCATGGGGGCAGTCTATCCGCATGGCCTGCTTGCTCGGGTTCGTCGGCTGCGGGGCGTCCGAAGGCGGCTTGAGCGGGATCCGGATGCGGCGCTCGCCGCCCTGCGCGCCGGGCTTCGGTTCGTCCGTCGCGCCGCCCGGCGCCTTCGGCTGCGCCTTGCCGGCGTCCAGCCAGCCGCCGGTGAAGCCGGCGCGCTCGAGCCCCGCGCGGACGTAGGGATCGCGCTTCATGATGTTCCAGACGAATTCGTTGCGGTAGTTGGCGATCATCGCCAGGATCGGCCCCTGGTCGATGCCGATGTAGTCGCTCGCCACCCAGCCCTTGTCCGGCACCAGCCGGCCGGTCTTGAGCGGGATGTCGTAGTTGAAGCTGGGGTTGAAGGCGTCGAGGAAGCCGTAGCTCGAGTACAGGAAGTCGCCGTAGCGCTCGTGCATCTCCACCGTCGCCGGGATCACCACCTCGGGCGCGAACACCAGCGAGCCGATCGCCGCGGTCGGCGCGATGGTGCCGTCGTCGTAGGCATCGCGCAGGCCGGCGCCGCGCGCGCTGTAGTGGCGGAACTCGCGCTCCTCGCCGTTGTACTGCTGCACCGTGCGCTGCGGGCCGTCGCTGGCGGTCAGGCCCCAGACGTTCTCGCCGTAGTCCTTCCACTTCATCGGGTTCTCGATGGCGTAGGTGCGCTGCGCCAGCGTCGCCCGGCGGCTGTTCTCGAAGTAGTCGATGCCGCGGCCGCGCATGTACTCGTCCTGGATGCCGCGGTAGTCGATCCACACCTCGCTGTACTGGTGGCCGAACTGCGGCGCGAAGCTCAGGTATTCCTGGCCCTCGTACTGGCCCCAGCTGCGGTCGTAGTTGCTCGCCCAGGCCTGCCAGGCCTCGGGCTGGATCGGGTGCGTCGGTGACCCGAGCGCGAGGATGTAGACCAGCATCGCCTCGTTGTAGCCGACCCAGTCGTGCTCGATGAAGCCGGCCTCCGGGTACCAGCCCATCGAGATCAGTGGCGGCCGCACCTGCAGCCATGGCCAGTCGACCCGCCGGTAGAGCTCGTCGGCGATCTCGCGGATCTCCTGCTCGCGCGGATCGTCCTTGTCGTAGTACCCGCGCGCGAACAGCACGCCCATCATCAGCAGGCTGGTGTCCACGCTCGACAGCTCCACCCAGGGCGCGCTGCGCTCGCCCTTCTGCATGTCGAGGAAGTGGTAATAGAAGCCGTGGTAGCCGGTGGTGCCCTCCTTCTGCGGGCCCATCTTCGCGTCGCGGAAGAACGCCAGCGTCGTCAGCGTCCGGTCGACCGCCTGCCGGCGGCTCACCCAGCCGTTCTCCACCCCGATCGGATACGCGGTCAGCGCGAACCCGATCGAGGCGATCGAGGCGAACGGCCGCGACGGGAAGCGGTCGGGCGTCATCCCGTTGTTCTCGTTGGTGGTGTCCCAGAAGAACTGGAAGGTGCGCTTCTCGATGTCCTTGAACAGCGGCGGCAGCGCCGGGCGGCCCTCGGCCGCCGGCGCCTGCGCCTGTTCCTGCGGCGTCGGCGGCGCCCGCTCGGCGGGCGCGGCCGGCGGCGGGGCCGGCTGCTCCTGCCGCTGCGTCCCGGTCGTTGGTTCCTCGATCTTCCTGCATGCCCCGAGGAGCATCAGGAGGCATGGCAGCAGGACGAAGGCGGAACGGAAACTACGGGATCGCATCGGTTCGTGGCACCGGAATCGTTGGCGGGCGGACGGCGGTCCGCATCCCTGCGAAGCGCATGCAAGAAGCCGCCTGGCTGCCCGCGCCACCAGGCGGCTTCGACCGAACGGTGATCAGAAGCGCATGCCCACTTCGACCTTGAACATGCGCGGCACGCCGGTGATGTTGCCGTCGGCGTTGTAATCCGCCGTCAGGGTACCGTTGTTGTTGGTCGTGATCACGTCGACGTAGTTCTTCCAGTTGAACACGTTGAGCACGTCGATCCGCCCGTAGAGGCTGATCCCGTCCAGCTCGAACTCCTTCGTCGCCTGCAGGTCCAGGCTCTTGTAGCCGAAGGTCCCGTCCGGCTTGGCGGAACGCGGTTCGCTGCTGGCCAGGTTGGTGTCGGTGGGCACGGGGTCCAAGGGAATGGTGCCGTAGACCGGCGTCGGAGAAGCCAGGGTCAGTTTGCCGCCGAAGGTGATGCCCCAGAAGCCGTCCAGCGATCCCGTGGCGACGAAGCGGTGGCGCGGCACCGAGTTCGAGGCCAGGACCGGGTAGTAGCTCATCGTCGGATAGTCGAGCGAGTAGTGCTCGTTGATGTCGCGGTTCTGCTCCGCGTCGGTGAAGGTGTAGGCGAGGCTCACGCCCCAGCCGGAATCGCGCGTGTAGGGCTTCTGCGCCGACAGCAGCAGCTGGGTGGAGCGGGTCTCGATGCCGTTGTCGCCGAGGATCAGGCTGCCGAAGCCGGGGATCGGGCAGCCCCAGGGCTGGCTGCGGCCGGGCTCCGTGGCCCCGCACAGCTGCGGATCGTCGTAGAAGTTGCCGTTCGGATAGCGGTTGCCCAGGAGGAAGGCGAAGCCGTCGTAGCTCAGGATGCGAGTGACCGTGGCGTCGGTGAGCCACTTCCCGAACTGGTTGCTCATGCCCAGGCTGAACTGGTCGGAGTACGGGGTCTTCAGGTCGTTCTTCATCAGGTCGACCTCGACGCCCTCGTTGTTGGCGGCGACCAGCGCCTGCAGGTTCTCGATGCCCTGCAGGTAGACCGGATCCCATTCGAAGCAGGAGGCCGCGCCGCGGTAGCAGGTGCCGGTCGCCGGGTCCGCGAAGTTGATCGTCAGCTGCGGCAGCGCCGACTTGGTCACCTCCAGCTGCAGGTAGTCGTACAGGTTGCGGTCGTACGAACGGCCGGCGCCGCCGTGGATCACGTGCTTCTGGTCGGCGTTGATGTCGTAGGAGAAGCCCAGGCGCGGCTGCCAGGCGTCCTTGAACGCCTCGCGGTTGTTGCCGGTGCTGATGTAGTCGTTGACGTCGACGCCACCGAGCGCGAGGGTCTGGGCATACGTCTGGCCGGCGGGCGCACGGGGGTCTTGCGCGTTGAAGCCGTCGATCACGTTCTGCGGCGTGACGAAGTCGAGGTACGCGGGCACCTTCTCGTAGTCCCAGCGCACGCCCAGGTTGAGCAGCAGGTGGTCGTTGACCTGCCAGTCGTCCTGGATGTAGAAGCCGTACTGCTTCGCGTTGGTGCTGACGCTCGGCGACAGGCTGCCGACGCCCGTCACCGGCTTCGCGAATATGGCCTTGTACGGCTGGTCGGAGGGGAAGTCCGAGCCGAGGCTGAAGAAGAACTGCGGGTTCGCGTCCAGCGCGTCGGCGGCGTGCAGGTCGATGTCCTTGTAGCGCGCGCCCATCTTGATGGTGTGGTCGCCGAGCCATTCCAGGCTGTTGAGGGTGAGGTTGTCCTCGATCGACCAGCCCTTCTGGCCCTTGATCTGGCCGGCGCGCGGATCGCCGCCCTCGATGGCGATGATCGTGGCGTCGCTGTTGGCGTCCTGCGGGTTCGGCGTGGTGTAGGTGAAGCCGTTGCCGAAGGTCAGCGGCGTCGGGTTGTTGAACGACTCCTCGCTGGTGGCCAGCACTTCGTTGAACCAGCGGTCCGCGCTGTGCTCCCAGCGCAGGCTGTAGCGGCGGTCGTAGTTGTCGGTGAAGATGCCGTGCGAGTAGGCGGTCTGGTCCTTCACGTTGCCGACGGTTTCCTCGTCGCGGCGCTGCGCGGACAGCGCGATATGGTCGTTGTCGGTGACGTCCCAGTCGATCTTGCCGAAGAACAGCTCCTCGTCGAACGGCTGGGTGGTCGGGCCGAACTGCGCCGCCGCCTCGGGCGGAAGCAGGGGGAGGACGTCGGCCGGCACCTGCGACGCCGGCACGACCGCGGTCGGCAGCGAGAACTCCTTCTTCTCGACCGTGAAGAAGAAGTGCATGCGGTCCTCGATGATCGGGCCGCCGACGGCGAAGCCGTATTCCTTCTCGCTCGTCTTGGGCTTGTCGCCCCCGGCCGCCTCTTCGGCGGGGGTCTTCTCGCGCATGCCCTCGTCGGTGAAGCGGTAGAAGACCTCGCCCGACAGGTCGTTGGTGCCGGACCTGGTCACCGCGGTCACCGCCGCGCTCGAGATCTGGCCGTATTCGGCCTTGTAGTTGGACGTGATGACCTTGTACTCGCCGATCGCCAGCTGCGGGAACGGGTTGCCCGCGCTGTCGAACTGGCCCGCGACGCCGCCCTGCTTGACGTAGCTCTTCTGGCCGACGCCGTCGATGTAGAGGTTGGTGGTGCTGGTGTTCTGCGCGCCGCCCTTGAGCGACGTGCGCCCGGTCGAGTCGCGCTCGAAGATCATGCCCGGCACCGAATCGGCGAACTCGAGGAAGTTGCGCGAGGACTGCGGGACGGTCTCGATCTGGCGCAGGGAAATGTTCTCGCCGACCTCGGAGGTGTTGACCTCCTGCAGGGCCGCCGCGGTCACGGTCACGGTCCCGAGGGTGGTCGCCTCGCCGCCGGGCGTTTCCGCCACGCCCGTGTTCGGCGTCAGGTTGAGCGTGGCCGTCGTCGCCACGGCCACCCGCACCGTCTGCTCGCTGCCCGGGCCGGCCTCGACCTTGTAGGTGCCGGGTGCGAGCCCGACCAGCGTGTAGCCGCCGCCGGAGGTGGTCTGCGTGCGGCGCACGCTGC
Source organism: Luteimonas sp. (assembly GCA_041905645.1). Classification (GTDB taxonomy): domain Bacteria; phylum Pseudomonadota; class Gammaproteobacteria; order Xanthomonadales; family Xanthomonadaceae; genus Luteimonas. Next base: position 7,609 of record JAYRKR010000019.1, on the reverse strand, counting down.
CGTCCGCGACGTTGGTCGCGGTGACGGTGGTGCCGGCCTCGACGCCGGCGACGCGCCCGCGCAGCGTCGAACTGGCGCTTTGCGCATGCACCGCGGACGTGGTCACCACCAGGCACCCCATCAGGGCGGTCACCAGCAATGAACGTTGCAGCCTCGGCTTGCGGGAACCTCGACGGGTCGTGCTGTCATCCTCGTAGCGCTTCATGGCGGTCTCTCCGGGGGATATTCGACGTTGTGGCTTGCTTTTTGCTCTGCGGGGCGATGCTTCCTGGTGTGTGGACAATCTTTTAACGGCCGTGAGCGCCGTGTTCACGCGCTCCGCGCGCGACGCTCGGAGGCCCTACCCGCGGGTTCCGACGGCCTGCCTGCCGGACCCGGGACGCTGGAACTGCGAACCATCAGCTGCGGCACCAGCGCGGGTTCCCTGCCTGTCGCCGCCTCGTCGTCCTGCCTGCGCGACGGAGCCCCGAGCAGCACCCGCAGCGCGCGCCCGCCCAGTTCGGCGATGTCGACCCGCATGGTGGTCAGCGGCGGGTGCACGTAGCGCGCCAGCGGGATGTCGTCGAAACCGGCGATGGCGATGTCGCGCGGCACCTGCAGGCCGGCCTGGACGATCGCGAACAGGCAGCCCAGGGCCATCATGTCGTTGGCGGCGAACACGGCGTCCGGGCGCGTCGCCGCCGCGAGCAGCTCGCCGCCGGCGCGGTGGCCGGAGGCCTCGTCGAAGTCGCCCTGGACCACCCAGGGCGAGGCCCCGGGCAGGCTCGCGGCCAGTTCGTCGCGGTAGCCGCGCAGGCGTTCGCAGGCGTCGAAGTTGTTGGCCGGGCCGGCGATGAAGGCGATCCGGCGGTGCCCGGCCCCGGCCAGGTGGCGGACCATCGCGCGCGCGCCGCCGTAGTTGTCGACGCTGACCGACGGATGCTCCGGGCCGGGCAGGTTGCTGTTCATCAGCACCGCCGGCATGCCGGGGTTGAGGTTGTCGCGCAGCGCGTCGGCGCCGCCCACGAATGGCGACATCACCAGCAGGCCGTCCACGCGCCCGCGCATCGCCCGCAGCGCCGCGCCCTGCTCCTCGGGGTTGCCGTGGTAGCTGGACACCAGCAGGTGCAGGCCGCGCTCGCGGGCGACGTGGTCGATGCCGCGCATCAGCTCGGAGAAGAACTCGCCGTACAGGTCGGGCAGCACCACGCCGATGGTGTGGGTCCGGCGGCTGCTGAGGCTGCGCGCGGCGTGGTGCGGGCTGTAGCGCAGCTCGTCGGCGACCGCGAGCACGCGCTTGCGGACCGCCTCGGCCACGTTCTCGTGGCCGTTCAGGGCCCGCGACACGGTGGCCACTGACACGTTCGCCTGCTTCGCGACGTCTTTGATCGTGACGCTCAAGCGCGCACTCCCTCCCGTCGGGTGCGGCGGAATGTAATCGTTTTCACAGAATGAAGTAAAGCGATCGTCACATTGCCGTGCCGGGGTCCGCGAACGGCCCTGGACAGGGACGCCGGCGGGCCCGCGCATGCTGCGTCGCAGCACCGGCGGGCGCGGCCCGGCCGGCGCGGTCAGGGCTCCGGCGCGGTGGTCGCGTGGATCGACAGCGCGTGGATGTCGGTCGCCATCAGCTCGCCGAGCGCCGCGTACACCGCGCGGTGCCGCGCCACCGGCGAGAGCCCGGCGAAGGCGTCGCTCGCGATCACCACGTCGAAATGCCCGCGCCCGTCGCGGGCGCCGGCGTGGCCGGCATGGCGATGGCTGTCGTCGCGGACCTCGAGCCTGTCCGGGGCGAAGGCGCGCTCGAGCGCGGCGCGGATCGCCTCGACGCGCCGCTCGCGCGGCAGCGGCCCGGGGGCGGTCACGGCAGCACCAGGGTGAACGGGCGCACCTCGACCCGTGCGTACACGCCCGCCTCCACGTAGGGGTCGGCCTGCGCCCAGGCGCGCGCGTCCTCCAGCGACGCGAACTCGGCGACCACCAGGCTGCCGCTGAAGCCGGCCGGGCCCGGGTCGGCCGCGTCGATCGCGGGACACGGCCCGGCCAGCAGCAGGCGACCGGCGTCGCGCAGCGCCTCCAGCCGGGCGAGGTGTTGCGGCCGCGCCTGGCGCCGTCGCGCCAGCACGCCTTCGCCGTCGTAGCCTTCGATCGCGTACCACATGCAGCGGGCCCATCCTCCGGGTGCGGGGCGCGGATTGTAGCGGCCGGCGTTCAGCCCCGTGCTGGACAGGCCCGGCGCCAGCCCGTACCCTAAACTCCGGTTCCACGACCGGACATGCAGCGGCACGTCGCCAAGACGCCCGATCCGCTGTCCGCTCCCGGTCCAGCCCGACGACCTTCCCGCCGTCTCCCGCCGCGACCATCACGCGGCGCGCGTCGCTTGTGGCGTCCGGCTGTCATTGCTTCGACTGGCGGCTGTCGCCGCCGCAACGCTGCACACCGGCCGCGGCCCGCCGCGCGCCACGCCCACATGTGGCCCGGAGGGGGCTGCGAACCGCATGACCGAAGAGACCGCGCCAGACGCGACCCTGCACAGCCCGGCGCCCGCGCATCCGCAGCAGCAGGAAATGCCGCTGGCGGTGGTGCACGGCCAGGCGGTGCTGCAGATCCCGCAGGACCTGTACATCCCGCCGGACGCGCTGGAGGTGATCCTCGAGGCGTTCGAGGGCCCGCTGGACCTGCTGCTGTACCTGATCCGCCGCCAGAACCTCGACATCCTGGACATCCCGGTGGCCGAGATCACCCGCCAGTACGTCGACTACATCAGCGTGATGCAGGAGCTGCGCTTCGAGCTGGCCGCCGAGTACCTGGTCATGGCCGCGATCCTGGCCGAGATCAAGTCGCGGATGCTGCTGCCGCGCTCGACCGAGGAAGAGGCGCTGGAGGACGACCCGCGCGCCGACCTGGTCCGCCGGCTGCAGGAATACGAGCGCTTCAAGCAGGCCGCCGAGGACCTGGACGCCCTGCCCCGCCAGGACCGCGACACCGCCCCGGCCGCGGCCTTCGTGCCTGACCGCGCCGCGGTGCGGCTGCCGCCGCCGGTGGACCTGCGCGAGATGCTGCTGGCCCTGCACGACGTGCTCAAGCGCGCCGAGCTGTTCACCGGCCACGCGATCAAGCGCGACGCGCTGAGCGTGCGCCAGCGCATGGGCGAGCTGCTGAGCAGGCTCGGGGACGGCAACTTCCACCGCTTCGAGTCGCTGTTCGAGCCGCGCGAGGGGCGCCTGGGCGTGGTGGTGACCTTCCTGTCGATCCTGGAGCTGGCCAAGGAGCGGCTGCTGGAGATCGTGCAGGAAGTCGCGCTCGGGCCGATCTACCTCAAGTCGCTGGCCACGAAGGACGGCGACGGTGCGCCGCCGGTGCTGTCGAGCGAGTTCGACGACGACGTCGATGCGGCCAACGACGATGCATGACGCTTCATCTCCTTCCCCTTCAAGGGGTGAAGAGAGCGTTTGCGAGCCACCGGCTCGCGCGACGATGAACGCCACGCGCGCTGCGTGTGGCCGGATAGGCCGGGATGGGGATGGTGTCCAAGCGCGTGCCGACTGACCGGGAACGCCGGGCCGGCGCACCACACCATCCCCACCAACCCTCCCCTTGAAGGGGAGGGCTTCAAAGTACCGCCCCTCCCCTTGAAGGGGAGGGCTTGCCACCGACACGGAACACGCGAGCCACGATGGATCCACAACTGATCAAGCGCATCGTCGAGGCGGCCCTGCTCGCCGCCAACCAGCCGCTGACCGTCGTGCAGCTGCACGGCCTGTTCCCGCTCGACGAGCCGGCGCCGGAGGGCAGCATCGCCCAGGCGCTGCAGGCGCTGCAGGCCGAGGGCGACGGGCGCGGCGTGGAGCTGGTCGAGGTCGCCTCGGGCTGGCGCTACCAGGTCAGGGCCGACGTGCACCCGTGGGTGGCGCGGCTGTGGACCGAGCGCCAGACCAAGTACACCCGCGCCACGCTCGAGACGCTGGCGCTGATCGCCTACCGCCAGCCGATCACCCGCGGCGAGATCGAGCAGGTCCGCGGCGTGGCGGTCAACAGCAACATCATCAAGGCGCTCGAGGAGCGCGAGTGGATCCGCGTGGTCGGCCATCGCGACATCCCGGGCCGGCCGGAACTGCTCGGCACCACCAAGGCCTTCCTCGACTACTTCGGCCTCAAGCGCCTGGACGAGCTGCCGCCGCTGTCGGAGCTCAAGGACTTCGGCGAGCTCGACCCGCAGCTGCAGTTCGACGGCAAGGCCGGCGACGCCATGCCGGTCGGCGACGTCGGCCTGCAAGGCGCGGAAGCCGGCGACGGCGAGGTCGCCGCGGGCAACGACGAAGGCGGCGCGGACGGCGTGCAGCAGGACGACGACGTGGCCGTGGCCGAGAACGCGGAAAGCGGCCCCGGTGGCGCCGCGCCCCATCCCGGCGCATCCGCCGAAGCGGATGCCGATACCGACACCGACGACGCCGGCCAGGATCCGGCGCCGCAGGAATCCCATGAAGACGCCCTCGCCGACGAAGGCGACGGCAGGAGTCCCCGATGAACGAACCATCCAACGGCCGCAAGCTGTCGCTCAAGCGCGGCACCGACGCCGCCGCCGCCGAGGCGCCGCGCCTGGAGGAGCGCCTGCACAAGGTGCTGGCCCAGGCGGGCCTGGGCTCGCGCCGCGCGCTCGAGCAGCGCATCGCCGACGGCCTGGTCAAGGTCAACGGCGAGGTCGCTCGGACCGGCATGAGCGTCCGCGGCGGCGACCGCGTCGAGATCGACGGCAAGACCTTCGTCGCCAGCGCCCTGACCGATCCCTCGCGCGTGCTGGTCTACAACAAGCCCGAGGGCGAGGTCACCACCCGCGAGGACCCCGAGGGCCGTCCGACCATCTTCGAGTCGCTGCCCGCGCTCAAGGGTGCGCGCTGGATCGCGATCGGGCGCCTGGACATCAACACCACCGGCCTGCTGCTGCTCACCACCGACGGCGAGCTGGCCAACGCGATGATGCACCCCTCGCACGAGGTCGAGCGCGAGTACGTGTGCCGCGTGCGCGCGCCCGAGGGCGAGGAGACGGTGTCGGAGAAGATCGTCGATCGCCTGCGCCGCGGCGTGGCGCTCGAGGACGGCCCGGCGAAGTTCGACGAGATCAAGCGTATCGGCGGCACCGATTCCAATGAATGGTTCCAGGTCCTGCTCAAGGAGGGCCGCAACCGCGAGGTGCGCCGGCTGTGGGAGTCGCAGGGCTGCCAGGTCTCGCGGCTCAAGCGGATCCGGTACGGCTCGATCGAGCTGCCGCAGCCGCTGCTGCGCGGGCAGTCGCAGGAGCTGCCGGACGACAGGGTCGAGGCCCTGCGCCGCGAGCTGAAGCTGGAGGAAGGCCCGCCGCCGGCGCTGACGCTGCAGCCGGTGATCGGCCAGCGCAAGGCCTCGAAGTCGACCGTGCACGTGGGCGGGCAGCCGCGCTCGAACGGCTACGTCGGCGGCCACAGCACCGCCGACGAGGGCCGCGAGCTGCGCCGCTTCGACCACGTGCGCGAGGATCGCGGGCGTCGCGGCAACCGCAAGCCGCACGGCGGCCTCACGGTCAGCGGCGAGGCCGCGGCCAAGCAGTCGCAGAAGCCGTTCAAGCAGCGCAAGCAGAAGGGCCCGAAGCCGCTGCCCGACGGCAACCCCGCCGCGTTCCGCACCTGGTACGTGCCCGAGGGCGTCGACACCGGCCCCAGCGGCCACCGCAACGCCGACGGCCGCGGCCCGAAGAAGCCCTACGGCAAGAAGGGCGGCCAGGGCCGCCCCGGCCCCGGTGCCGGCGGCAACCGCGACGCGCGCCCTGCCCGTCCCTACGGCCACCCCGGCAACGCGCCGGTGTTTCCTTCCGACCACGCCACGCCGGGCTTCAATGCCAACGACCGCCCGCGCGGCCCGCGTCCCGGCAATCGCCCGGGCCCGCGCGGTCCGCGCCCCGGGGCGCCGCGCGGCCAGCGCGGCCCGGGCGGGCATCGCGGCGGCAATCGCTGAGATGGCGCGGCGGCGCGTCCTTGCCGCAGGGCTGGCGCTCGCCTGCGCCCTGCCGGCCATGCAGGCGCTGCACGCGCAGGACGCGGCGATGGATTTCACCGCCGCCAAGGCCGCGGCCGACGCGGACGAGGCGTCGCAGGATCCCGCCGCGCGCGCCGAGGCGATGAAGCAGCAGCGCGCCTTCCTCGACGCCGGCGTCGCCGCCTGCGCCGACCCGGCCAGCACCGCGCGCCTGGAGGGCTTCGTGGTGGTGGTGGAGCTGGACGCCGACGGCCGCGTCGCCCGCACCTGGCGTCGCGGCGATTCGCCGCTGGCGCTGTGCATCGAGCGCCAGTCGCGCGGCAAGGTGATGTTCGTGCCGCCGCGGACGCCGTTCCATGCCTCGCTGGAAGTGGGCTTCGAGCGCTGACGCCGCCGCGCGGCGGCAAGCCCTAGGCGGTGCCGGTCCTGCGGATGCCGACGATGGTGTCCAGCCACAGGTAGTGCGCGTGCGCCGGGTCGGCGGCGGCATCGATCCGCACCAGGGCGTTGAGTCCCTCCCGCCCGTCGCCGTCGCGGAAGACCTGGATCGTGGGGCGCGCGGTCACCACGCCTTCGATCCGCGCACCGTCCGCCAGCCGGACTTCCACGATCGCTTCGTCCTCGAGCTGCTCGGCCAAGGACTCGATCCTGGCGATGTCGTCCTGCCCGGTGTAGACGTGCTGCGCGAACTGGGTCATGGCCTGCCTCGACTCCTGGCTCCGCCGCCGATGCTGCGTGCCCGCGCGTAACCGGCCGTGACGGCAGCGTTAACCGCGCCGAACGCCGCGCCGCTTCACCCAGGCTTCACCGCGCGCCCATCGCCCTGCCCCACGCGCCCGCCACGCTGCACGGATGCAGCACGACTCGAGCGACGGATGCCAATGGGACCTGGTGGTGGTGGGCGCGAGCTTCGCCGGCGCGGCCTGCGCGCTGGCCGCGCGCGCCGCCGGGCTGCGCGTGTGCGTGCTGGAGCGCAAGCGCGACCCCGGCATCCGCCTGCACACCACGGGCATCATCGTGCGCGAGGCCGCCGAGGGCACGCCGCTCGGCGGCATGCCGGCCGGCCTCGCGCGCCGCGTCGACGGCGTGCGCCTGTACGCGCCCGGCATGCGCAGCCTGGCGCTGCGCTCGCCCGGCGACTACTTCCTCACCACCGACACCCCGAACGTGATGCGCTGGCTGGCCGCGGAGCTGTGCGCGCGCGGCGTCGAGCTGCGGCTGATGCAGTCGTTCACCGACGCGCGCCGCGACGGCGACGGCTGGCGGGTGGAAGGACTCGGGCGCACCCGCTGGCTGGTCGGCGCCGACGGCGCCAAGTCGCGCGTGGCGCTGCGCACCGGGCTCGGGCGCGTGCGCGACTTCCTCTACGGCGTCGAGCACGAGTACGCCGGCGCGAAGCTGGCCGAGCCCGACGCCCTGCACTGCTTCCTCGACCGCCGGCTCGCGCCCGGCTACATCGGCTGGGCGGCGCAGAACCCGGCCGGGGTGCAGGCCGGGCTGGCGTTCCGGCATCGCGCCGCGCGCAGCGGCGTGCCCGACATCGCGGGCCTGCTGCGCAAGGCGGGCGATGTGCTCGGCCTCGATCCGCGGGCGCCGCCGTCGGCGGTGCGGGCCGGGCGCA
>JAYRKR010000018.1:0-50887 GCA_041905645.1 Luteimonas sp. | reverse complement strand
GAGCGGCTTCAGCCCCGAGCGTGTCCCGGCTGCGGCAGAAGCTTTCATCGCCGGGGAAAAGCTCGCGGCTGAAGCCGCTCCCACGCAGGCGCATGCCTGCGCCGCTGCCTGGCTGGTCGACGAGGTCGGCCTCGCCCCCGAGGCCGCCCAGCAGCTCGTCGACTACATCGCCCGCACGCGCGCCGCGCTCGGCGCGCTGCCCACCCAGTCGCGCATCGTGCTCGAGCGCTTCTTCGACGAGTCCGGCGGCACCCAGCTGGTCATCCACACGCCCTTCGGCAGCCACCTCAACCGCGCCTGGGGCCTGGCGCTGCGCAAGCGCTTCTGCCGCAAGTTCAACTTCGAACTGCAGGCCGCGGCCACCGAGGACGCGATCGTGCTCTCGCTCTCCACCAGCCACAGCTTCCCGCTGGAGGAGGTGGCGCGCTACCTGCATTCGTCCTCGGCGCAGGACGTGCTGGTGCAGGCCCTGCTCGACGCGCCGCTGTTCGGCGTGCGCTGGCGGTGGAACGCGACCACCGCCCTCGCGCTGCCGCGCTTCGTCGGCGGCAAGAAAGTGCCGCCGCAGCTGCAGCGGATGAAGTCCGAGGACCTGCTGGCCACCGTGTTCCCCGACCAGGTCGCCTGCCTGGAGAACATCGTCGGCGAGCGCGAGATCCCCGATCACCCGCTGGTCGCGCAGACGCTCGACGACTGCCTCCACGAAGCCATGGACAGCGAAGGTTGGCTGTCCGTGCTGCGGGGGCTGGAATCGGGCGCGATCGAGGTCGTCGCGCGCGACCTGCCGACGCCGTCGCCGCTCGCCGCCGAGGCGCTCAACGCCCGGCCCTACGCCTTCCTCGACGACGCGCCGCTGGAGGAGCGCCGCACCCAGGCGGTGCAGTCGCGCCGCTATGCCGAGCCGGCGTCGCCGGACGACATGGGCCGGCTCGACCCGGCCGCGATCGACGCCGTGCGCGAGGAAGCCTGGCCGCAGGCGCGCGACGCCGACGAGATGCACGAAGCGCTGACCGGCCTGGGCGCGCTGGCCGACGACGAAGCCGCGCGCAACGCGGGATGGACGGACTGGCTGCAGGCGCTCGCCGCCGACGGCCGCGCGACGCGCCTGTCGATCGCGGGCGACGGCGCACCGACGTGCCTGTGGACCGCCACCGAAACGCTGCCGCAGCTGCGCGCGCTGCACTCGGATGCCGCCTGCGAGCCGCCGGTCGTCGTGCCCGCCGAGTACGCCGGCGCCGGATGGTCCCGCGAGGCCGCCCTGCGCGAACTGCTGCGCGCGCGCCTCGCCGCGCTGGGCCCCGTGCCCGCCGCCGCGCTCGCCGCGCCGCTCGCGCTCGACGCGCGCGAGGTCGAGGCCGCGCTGGTCGCGCTGCAGGGCGAGGGCTACGTCATGCAGGGCCGCTTCACGCCCGGCATCGGCGCCGACGAATGGTGCGAGCGCCACCTGCTCGCGCGCATCCATCGCTACACCCTGAAACAGCTGCGGCGCGAGATCGAGCCGGTGGCGCCGCGCGACTACGCACGCTTCCTGTTCGAATGGCAGCACCTGTCGCAGGACGCGCGCGTCAGCGGCCCGGAAGCGCTGGCCGGCGTGCTGCAGCAGCTGGAGGGCTTCGAGGCGCCCGCCGCGGCGTGGGAAGGCGAGCTGCTGCCGGCGCGCGTGCGCGACTATTCGATCGGCTGGCTCGACGAGCTGTGCACCGCCGGCCGCGTGCTGTGGACGCGGCTGCGCCCCAGCGCGGCGATCGGCGAAGGCGGGCGCGGCGGCTCGCTGCGCGCCACCCCGGTGCTGCTGCTGCCGCGCCGCACCGCGCTGCTGTGGACGCGGCTCGCGCCGGCGCCCGCGGACGACGAGGCGCTGGGCTCGCGTGCGCAGCGCGTGGCCGACCATCTGCGCGAGCACGGCGCCTCGTTCTTCGACGAGATCGCCGACGGCACCCACCTGCTGCGCACCGAGCTGGAGGACGCGCTGGCCGAGCTCGTGGTGCGCGGCCGCGCCCACTGCGACAGCTTCGCCGGCCTGCGCGCGCTGCTGGTGCCGGCCTCGAAGCGCGACGGCAACGCCTCGCGCCGCCGCCGCCGCGTCGCCCTGTTCGGCATCCAGGACGCCGGCCGCTGGGCGCTGGTGCGCGTGCCGGCGCGCACTGCGGATCCCGGCGACGCATCCGTTGCCGCCGCCGCGCCTGCGCGCTCGCCGGATGCGATCGAGCACGTCGCCCGCATCCTGCTGCGCCGCTACGGCGTGGTCGGCTGGCGCCTGCTCGAACGCGAAGCCGCCTGGCTGCCGCCCTGGCGCGACCTCGTCCGCGTCTACCACCGCCTGGAGGCGCGCGGCGAGATCCGCGGCGGCCGCTTCATCGCCTGCATCCCCGGCGAGCAGTTCGCGCTGCCCGAAGCGGTGGCCGCCATGCGCCGCGTCCGCAAGCAGCCGCACGACGGCCGCATCGTCGCGATCGGCGCCACCGACCCCGCCAACCTGCTCGGCAGCCTGCTGCCCGGCGGGAAGGTGCCGCGGGTGCCGGGGAACCGCGTGGCGTTCCGCGACGGCCTCCCGGTGGCGGCCCTGGCCGCAAGCGAGGTTCTCTTCCTTGCGGAACCACTGGAACCCGATGCGCGACGTGAGGTGGAAACGGCGCTGCTGCGCAGGCTTGCTCCATCGGCATCCGTCGGGATGGCCCGAACGCCGGCCTCGATGCCGACCGAACGCCAGGATTGATGCGTGGCGGCGGCCGGTAGCCGGGATTCGACCGCTATTCGCCCGCGATCGCGGCCAGCAGCTGGTCGCGCACGTTGCGCCCGCGCCCGTCCGATTTCTGCGCCATGAGGTAGAGGCTCTTGCCGTCGCTGCGCCTGGCCCACAAGTCGCCGACGAGGCGCTTCTCGGTCTCTTCATCGCTGGTGAATCGATCGCCGCCCTTGTATTCGACGACGAACAGGCGGCCGTCCTTCAGCTTCAGCACGAAATCCGGGTAGGTGCGCTGGCGGGATGTCGGCATCCAGAACTGCGTCGGATGGACGAGGTTGCGCACCCAGAACTCGACGTCGTCCAGCAGGTCGATGGCCCGCGCGCACTCGAACTCCTCGCCGGAACCCTTCAGGTCCGCGGGCACCGGGTAGTAGTGCTTCCTGAACCGGTACGCGCCCTGGTAGTACGAATGCGCCGGATATCGCGTCATGTCGGCCGGATAGGAGAAGGCGTGACTTGGCCCGTCGCTCGCGACGATCTCCAGGCCATCGCGGAACAGGGCCTGCTGGAATCCATCCCGATAGGCCCGTTCCTTCGCCAGCTGCAGCTGCTCGGCCAGCTTGCGGCGGAGGATGAACTGCCCCTTGAGCAACTGCGCAAGGGAGAATCCGCGCTCGTCCAGCAATCCACGGACGGTGCGGCGCAGCCATTCGCGCAGGACCGCCTGCCTGATCGATGGCTCGCGGATCTCGTGGTCCAGCCAGCCGAGCAGGTCGAGCTCGCTGCGATCCTGCGCGAAACCGGGCAGGTACGTGGCGACGTCGTCCTTGACCTGGCGGTAGTTCACGTTCCGCCCTTCGAGGTCCACCTCGAAGGTCATGCTCTCGTCGTTGAAGCGGAAGCTGGACAGGTCGGGCGGGCTGCCGAGCAGGTCCCACTCGAAGGTGCCGGAGACGACGTCCCGGTCGACCAGCTCCAGCTCGCCCTGTTCGGCCACGCAAAGTCGCGGCACGCTGAAGACCGCGCCGCGCTCGCTCGGTGCCTTGGCGGCAAGGGCGGCCAGCTGGTGGCGCTCGACCTGCGCGGCGAGCTCGTCGCGCTGGCCCGGCGGCGCGGTGAGGACGATGGCGTCGACGGTCGCAGGATCGAGCTCGTCCGTGATCTCGATCCTGCCGCCCTTGCCGCTCTCGTTCGCGACGAACGTGACCCGCTGCCGGTCGCGTTCCGGCACGTCGTCCAGGTCCGGGGCCGCGGGCACCTCGATGCGCGTTGTCGGTGGCGTGCAGGGCGCCGGCCCGCCGCCTTGCAGCGGCAGCTTCGGCGCCATGGCTTCGTCGCTGCGGATGGCCGCCGCCGCTTCCATCGGATTGAATCCGATGTCCACCAGCGACTGCGCCAGTTCTCCCGCGGCGCGGCCGAAGTCGTCGGTCACGACGTGGGCATAGGCCTTGTTCATCGGCTCCTGCCGGCGGCGGGTGGCATAGGGCATGCGGAGGACGCGGCCGAGCAGCTGCTGGATGTCCTTGTCGCTCCTGACCTGCGCCACCGAGCAGAACACGTAGGCGAACGAGCAGTCCCAGCCTTCCTTCAACGCCTGCTTGGTGATGATGACCTCGATGGGGCAGTCCTTCGCGAACAGGTCGACGTCGTCGATCTCGCGGGTATCGCCGGTGGCGATCGCGATGGCCTTCTCGTCCACGCCGTCGGTTTCGACCAGGTGCCGCTTGACCTCCTCGACGGTGGCCACGCCGCGCGCGCTCTCGGCCTGCACCAGCAGGATCGGCCTGATGTAGTCCGGTTCGCCCAGCGCCGTCCGCGCCAGCGTCTTGCGCCGCGCCACGGCGCTGCTCACCGCCGCCTGCCATTCGCCGTTGTGCTCCTTCAGCACCACCGGGAACTTGATCATGTTCTCGGCCTTCAGCTCGAAGGCCGAGACGCTGACCAGCACGTTGGAACTTGCGGTGTCCGGGGTGGCGGTGAGTTCGACCACGGCGCGCGGTCCGAGGCGCTCGTACACGGCGTAGGACAGCGGCGTGGTGGCGTTGTGCGCCTCGTCCATGATCACCAGCGGCCCTTGCAGCTTGAGCAGGTTGGCGAACGAGGCCGGCGCCCTGCCGTCGGTACCCTTGTCCAGATAGGCGAGGTCGCCCGTGGCGCCGGCAAAATGCGGTTCCAGGTCCTCGTGGTGTTCGTAGGCCTTGCGGCCTTCCTTGTCCGTCACCCGCAGTGCGGCGACGGTGGAGATGACGATGCACACCTTGGTGCCCACGTCGGCGGGCCGGATCCGGGCGAAGTCGGCCACGTCGAAGACCGCCACCTGACCGCCGAAGGCGTCGTCCAGTTCCTGCCGGTAGGCGTGGCGGGGATCGCGGAAGGCCGCCAGCGTCTGCGCCTTGATCCGGGTGGTGGGTACCATCCACATCACCAGCGGGAACTGCCGTTCCAGCAGCGCGCGGCCGGCCGCCTGGATGATGTGCGCGCCCATCACCGTCTTGCCGCCGCCGGTGGGGATGCGCAGGCAGGCGTAGGGCACGCCGGGCAGGCCGGGCATGGGCCTGTAGCGATCGACCAGCCCTTCGTCCACGCAGGCCGCGAATGCATGGGCCGCGCCACCCAGCCGCGCTGCCTCGAAGAATCGCTCCAGGCTGCCGAGGGCGCGTTGCTGGTAGAGCTTGAGCGCAAGGGCCACGGTCAGCGCGCCTTGATGTCGTAGGGGGTTTGCCGGAAGGCGATGTCGAGTTCGCGCAACTGCTCTTCGGACAGCTCGCAGGCCTCGCCGTAGATCACCTTGGGGCCGCCGAACTTCGGCAGCGAGCGCAGGACCCGCCGGGTCAGCACGTTGCCGCCGACCCTGCGTTCGTCGCCGAGGATGCCGTTGAACAGCAGGTAGTAGCCGGTACCGGCGTGTTCGCCCAGGAAAGCCTCGTTCGTCGCGCCGGCCGAACGCGCGGTGCCGGTTTCGGCAAACCAGACGTGCGCGGCCAGGTGCCCGAACTCGATGCCGGCGCGGACATGGCCGCCTTCATCGAACACCGGGGCGCCGAGCTTGTAGAAGCGGAAGCCGCCACCGCCGTTCCAGCCGACCGCTTCGGAGATTCCGCCCTGCTCGCCGTCGACCACCTTCTTCAGGCGCGGTCGGCAATGGGTGCGGGCGTGTTCACCCATCTCGATGCCGATCCAGCGGCGACCCATCTTGTGGGCGACGGCTGCGGTCGTGCCGGAGCCGAGAAAGCTGTCGAGGACCAGGTCGCCGGGATTGGAGCCGATCGCCAGGATCCGGGAGATCAATGCTTCGGGCTTCGGGGTCCCGAACGGCGCGTCGTCGTCGGGGAAGAGTTCGAGGATTTCCCGCTTGGCCGCCGTATTGTCGCCGCACTCCTCCGCGGTCCACCAGGTCATGGGAACCAGGCCGGTTTCTTCGCCTTCGTACTTCTTGATGACCGGTTGCGCGCTGCCGTTCTTGCCGAAGTAGACCCTGCCCTGGCGCAGGTACTCCTTGAAGCTGTCCTCGACCGCCCCCCAGCAACGGCCCTGCGGCGGGCGGACCACCCTGCCGGACGGAGTCGTGATCTCGTACATCTGGTTGGCCCTGAAGCCCTGCGCCGTGAACGGGATCGGGCGCCAGGGACCGTTCTTGTCGCCGTCCGGGTTCTTGAAGCCGCCTTCCTTCGGCGCGAGCAGGTTGCGATGCTTCTTCCATCTGGGCGCCGGCATCTTCGCGTACACGAAGATGTCGTCGTGGGCGGAGCCGACGGCCGCCCGGTTCTCCCGGGACGTGCGCTTCTGCCAGACCATGTTGGCGATGAAGTTCTTCCTGCCGAAGATCTCGTCGCAGATGACCTTGAAGTAGTGCGCCTCGTTGTCGTCGAGCGTGATCCAGATGGACCCGTCCTCGCTCAGCAGTTCGCGCAGCAGTTCCAGGCGCGGATACATCATCGACAGCCACTGGGAGTGCTCGAGGTTGTCGTCGTAGTGCTCGAACGCGCTGCGCGTGTTGTAGGGCGGGTCGATGAAGATGCACTTCACCTGCCCTGCGTAGTAGGGCAGCAGGGCCTTGAGCGCATCGAGGTTGTCGCCTTCGACCAGCATGTTCGGCGAGTCGGCTTCCCCGTACGACAAGCCGGCCACCGGCTCCAGCAACCGGTATGGCGTGCGTGCCGCGCGGGTCAGGTCCTCGTCGCGGTCGTGCCAGGACAGCAGGGGCATCTAGCGCAGCCCCGCCCGCCGGTGGCCGCGGGCGACGCATTCCGGCAGTTGTTCGAGCAGGGACTTGGGCATCGACCCGGGCGCAGGCGCGTGATGCCCGCAATGAAAGCAAAACTTTCATGCAAATGAAAGCGTATCTTTCAGATTGAAAGTGCCGCTTGCCTACCGTTCCCGTCCATGGACAAGGAGAAGGCGGAATTCGCGGCGCGGCTGCGGGCGGCGCTCGAGGCCAGGGGCATCGAAGCCAGCGCCACGGTGGTGGAGAAGCGCTTCAATTCCCGCTACGACGGCGTGGCGGTCACCGCGCAGGCGGTATCCGGCTGGCTCAATGGCAAGTCCATCCCCAAGCAGGACAAGCTGCGGGTGCTCGCGGCGCTGGTCGGCATGGAGCCGCACGAGCTCCAGTTCGGCGGCAGGCGCCGGGTGGGCGACGCGTGGGCGGAGTGGCAGCAACCGCTCGGCACGCAGGATCGCTCGATGATGGATGCCTACCTCAGCCTGCCCATGGCGCAACGCAAGCTGGTGCGGGAGCTGGTTGCGGTGCTGGCGGGCGTCGGCAGGGGCTAGGTCGGGCGTCGGGGCCCGGGAGCCCGCGCCACTGGCGTGTCCCGCCGGACGGGGCGAGCGCGAAGCACGCGGAACGCCCGAAGGCCGGCCCGCCGGTCGGGCGCAGCGGCGATCCGGTAGTCCCGCGTGGGTTTCAAGCGCTCGAGACCGCTGGATCCCTGCCTGCGCGGGGATGACGATCAAAGGCGGGATCGCGGGAAAGCCGGCCGGGCGCGGAGCTGGCGGGGCTTTCCTCAGTCCTCGCCGATGTCCTCGTTCCACACCTCGGGATTGGCTGCGATCCAGTCGCCCAGCATGGTGATGCAGCGCTCGTCGGCGAGGTCGACGACGTCGATGCCGGCCTCGCGCAGCCAGTCGATGCCGCCCCGGAAGTTCACCGATTCGCCGACCACCACGGTGCCGATGTTGAACTGGCGCACCAGGCCGCTGCAGTACCAGCACGGGGCCAGCGTCGTGACCATGATGGTGTCGCGGTAGCGGCGCTGGCGGCCGGCCTTGCGGAAGGCGTCGGTCTCGCCGTGTACGGAGGGGTCGCCTTCCTGCACGCGGCGGTTGTGGCCGCAGCCGAGCAGGACGCCGTCGTTGCGGTAGAGCGCGGCGCCGATCGGGATGCCGCCTTCGGACAGGCCGGCGCGGGCTTCGTCGATGGCGGTGTCGAGCAGGGCGCGGTAGTCGGGGGTGGCGATCATGGGGCGTCGCGGCGGTGGCGTCGCGGGGCAGTCTGCCGGCATCGCGGCGGCGCGTCGAGCCTTGTCGCGTCGAGCCTTGTACCGTCATTCCCGCGAAGGGGGGATCCATGGACGTTCACGCCATTGAAGGCGAGGTCCATGGATCCCCCCTTCGCGGGGATGACGACTGCAAGGTCGACGACGGATGCGAGGTCGACGAAGGCTGCAAGATCGAAGGCGGCCGGAAGCCTTCCGCAGGATGCGATGCCTTACGCCCGCATCGCCCATTGCTTCGGCGTCCGCCCCGCGCGCGCCTTGAACATGCGCGCGAACGCGGCCGGGCTGGCGTAGCCCAGCGCGTCCGACACCAGGGCCACCGGCCGGCCGAGCGAGAGCTCGCGCTTGGCGACGAGCACGCGGTAGTCGGCCAGGTAGTCGCCGACGCTGCGGCCCATGTGGCCGCGGAAGGCGGAGGTGAAGGCGGCGCGCGACATGCCGGCTTCCGCGGCCAGTTCGTCCAGCGTCCAGGCGCGCCCGGGCCGGCCGTGGACGGCGACGATGGCGCGGGCCAGGCGCCGGTCCGACAGCGCGCGGATCAGGCCCGGCGTGGGCCGCGCCTGCGCGGGGTGGTCGAACAGCCAGCGCAGCAGCTGGATCAGCACCACCTCGAACAGCCGGTCGGCGAGCAGGCGATGGCCGCAGCGCACGTGGTCGGCTTCGTCGAACAGCAGCTCGAGCGAGGCCCGCAGGCCGTCGACCTCGCGCACCGGCAGCGCCAGCAGCGGCGGCAGGCCGGCCACCAGCGGGTGGCGCTCGCCGCCGTCGAAGTGGACCGCGGCGCAGGTCAGCAGCGGCGGCGGCGCGTCGTCGCGCGGCGGCACGAACCGGTGCGGCGCGCCGGCCGGGTAGAACAGCAGCGTCGGCTCCGACAGCCGCAGCGCGCGCGGATACCCCGGCACGGCGTGCCGCACCTCCAGCGCGCCGCCGCGCAGCACGTGCAGGAAGCCGCGGCCGGGCCGGGCGTCGAACGCCTGGGTGCCGCACAGCGGGCCGGTGTTGAACAGCTCCACCCCGACCTGGAACCGGCGCAGCACGCCTTCGAGGCGGTCCACCGACATGGCGTGTCCGATCTGCATGGAAATATCGCCGAATCGTATCCGATCGGACAGCCTGGCGCCAGACACTGGCCTCCCCGGCGCATCCCGCGCCCATTCCAAGGAAAACCCCCATGTCCAGGCTCCCCCTCGTCGATCCCGCCACGGCCCCCGCCGACTGCAAGGCCCTGCTCGACGACATCCACGGCGCGTTCGGCGCCACGCCCGCCATGTTCCGCGTCGTCGCCAACTCGCCGGCGGCGCTGCGGATGATGTGGGGCGCGTTCGGCGCCCTCGGCGGCGGCACGCTGTCGCCGCGGCTGGGCGAGCAGGTCGCGGTGGCGATCGCCGACCGCAACCGCTGCGAGTACTGCCTGGCCGCGCACACCGCGCTGGGCCGCAAGGCGGGCGCCAGCGCGCAGGAGATGGCGCGCGCCCAGGCCGGCGAATCGGCCGACCCCGCGACGGCCGCCGCGCTGGCGTTCGCGCTCAAGCTGGTGGAGGACCGCGGCCAGGTCTCGGAAGCCGACGTGCGGCGCCTGCGCGAGCACGGTTTCGACGACGGGCAGGTGATGGAACTCCTGGCGCACGTCGCGTTGAACCTCTTCACCAACTACACCAACGTCGCGTTCGACGTGCCGGTGGATTTCCCGGCGGTGAAGCTGCGCCCGCGCGGCTGACCCGCCGCGGCGGCCGTTTCGCGACGTCCGCCGCTACGCGGGACGGTCACCGGGCCGTGGCGGGAGCGGCGGTCCGGATCGGGACGCGCACGCCGCGCCGTTCAATCGCCCGATGCCGGCTTCGCCGCGGCCATGCGCCGGCGCGTGTCGGCGAGCAGCACCTCGCGCGCGGCCCGCTGCAGGTCGTGCAGCGGCACGCGGGTGAGGTCGAGGTCGTCGCCGCCGCCGAGCCGGCGGCGGATCGCGGCCAGCGCGTGCTCGTCCGCGTAGGCGTGCGGCGACGAGGTGTCGGCGCCGTGCGCTTGTCCGAACTTCTCCAGCAGGTCGTGGCTGGTGCGGTCGGCGAGCGCGAGCTCGGTGAGCTTGGCGCGGTACTCCAGTTCCCAGCTCTCCAGCTTCCAGCGCTGCTTGTCGGCGAAGTGCTGGCCTTCGTGGCCGAGCAGCGACACGCGGTACTTCTCGCCGTCGAGGTCGGGATAGCCGGGCCGCACCGCGTAGATCGCGTCGTCCGTGGTCCAGCCGCCGTTGCTGCCCAGTCCGCAGCGCGCGTAGTGGGTCCAGCCCCAGGCGGCGAAGTCGTCGAGCAGGTGCACGGTCACGTGCTGCGGGCCCTCGGGCAGGGCGACGTCGTACCCGCGCACGTCCTCCTTCCGCCACAGCATCAGCTCGCGCAGCGGCGAGGTCTCGCCCAGCAGGGCGTGGTAGCCGCGCTCGAGGAGCCGCTTCGACAGGATCGGCTCCAGCGCCTCGAAGTCGCGCGCGCCGTCCGCGTCGGGGCCGATGAGGGCGCGCAGCCGCTGCAGCAGCGCGTCGGCCTGCGCGTCGCGCCGCGCCGGATCGGAGAGCGCGCGCCACCAGTAGGCCTGGTAGGTCCACAGCACGTCGCGCACGAAGGGATCGTCGATGCCGCTCTCGATCCACGGCGGGTTGCCGCGGTCGAAGCGGCCGTGCATGCAGGCAAGGTACTGCGCGGCGTAGCCGCCGAACTGGCCGGCCGGCACCGCGTCGAGCGCACGCAGCGCGGCATGGCTGTCGCCCTGCAGCAGCGCGGCGAACGAGGCGCCGACCGCCTGCTTCGCGGCGGGCGTGCTCGTCCGGCCGGCCGCGGCCGCGGCCGGCGGCAGGCAGGCGATCAGGCAGGCGAGGGCACAGGCAAGGCGACGTGGCATGGCGCGGCATCCGTGGGCAGGCGGCGCGGGGCGGCCGCCTTCGATCCGGCCGGATCCTCCGCCGCCGGCGCCGCGGCGTCTTGAACGCATTTGAGCAGGCGGCGCAGCGCGCCGGGCGCCAGGCCGCTGCAGGCGCGCGCGGTGCGGCAGAAGTGGGCCTGGTCGGCGAAGCCGGCCTCGGCGGCGACGTCGGCCAGCGCGGCGTCGCCGCGCAGCAGCACCAGCGCGCGGCGCCAGCGCAGCTCGCGGCGCAGCAGCTGCGGCGGCATGCCGTGCGAGGCGGAGAGGGCACGACTGGCGTGGGCCGGCGAGACGCCGCAGCGACAAGCGAGTTCCGCGATCGGCGCGTCGCCGTCGGCCAGCGCGCGCACGAACGCCGCCCGCCAGCCGCCATCCTCCTCGCCGTGCGCGCCGGGAAGCGCGTCCGCCAGCAGCTCGGGCAGCCACGCCGCGCCGCGCTCGAACGCCCGCCTGGCGCGATCCAGTCGCGCCACCCGCAGCACCCGCACGCCTTGCGGCGCCAGCGCCGCCGGCAGCGCGAGGTTGGCCACCCGCGCGCCGCGGGCGCCGAAGCGGTCGCCGTGCGCGTGGAAGGCCGGATGCAGCACCAGCGTGCCGGGCGCGCAGGCGACCGGGCCGTCGACGCTGGCCTCCAGGTAGCCGCCGCGCAGCACCAGCGAGGCGTACGCCTCGCGGTGCCGGTGGACGGGCAGGGCGCCGTCGCGCGCGTGCTCGGTGAGGTAGCAGGCCGGATCCGCCATGCCCGCAGCATGGCGGGGTGCGATAATCGGCGCATGAGCGAGAAGTCATCCGGGGCGGGCGGCACCACCCATTTCGGCTACCGCGAGGTGCCGGTGGGCGAGAAGCAGAAGCTGGTCGGCGAGGTGTTCTCGTCGGTGGCGCGCAGCTACGACCTGATGAACGACCTGATGTCGCTGGGCATCCACCGGGTCTGGAAGCGCTACTTCGTCGCCACCGCCCAGGTGGGCAGGGGCGACCGCGTGCTGGACCTGGCCGGCGGCACCGGCGACATCGCCGCGCTGCTCAAGGACCGCGTGGGCGAGTCCGGCGAGCTGGTGCTCGGCGACATCAACGGCGACATGCTGCGCGTGGGCCGCGACCGCATGGTCGACCGCGGTCGGGTGCGCGGCTTCGAGTACGTGCAGTGCAACGCCGAGAAGCTGCCGTTCCCCGACGCCAGCTTCGACCTGGTCACCATCGCCTTCGGGCTGCGCAACGTCACCGACAAGGACGCGGCGCTGCGCGAGATGCTGCGCGTGCTCAGGGTCGGCGGGCAGGCGCGGGTGCTGGAGTTCTCGCAGGTCAGGGCCGACTGGTTCAGGCCGATCTACGATTTCCATTCGTTCCAGGTGCTGCCGCGGCTGGGGCGATTGTTCGCGCACGACGCCGACAGCTACCAGTACCTGGCCGAAAGCATCCGCAGGCACCCGCCGCAGGACGAGCTCAGGGCGATGATGGAGGCCGCGGGCTTCGCGCGCTGCGGCTACCGCGACCTGTCGGGCGGCATCGTCGCGATCCACGACGGCTACAAGACCTAGCCGAACAAAAGCCCTCCCCTTCAAGGGGAGGGGTGGGTGGGGATGGTGTTCCGGCCCCGCGCCCGTGCGGTTTCGCCTGTGCCCCCACCGGACCCCATCCCCACCCCAGCCCTCCCCTTGAAGGGGAGGGAGCAAGCGGCGGCCTCGCTTTGTAAAGGAGGGCGGCAAAGCGGCGGCGCGTTCCCGAGAGGGCGGGACAAAGCGTCGCGGCGCCTTGGATTTGGGCACCCGCGACCGGGGCGCTAGACTTGGCGGCCCTGTCCGCTTCCCCCGGATCCCGATGCGAACCCTGCTCCTTTCCCTCGGCTTCGCCGCCGTGCTGGCCGGCTGCCAGCGCGAGGCCGCCGACACCGCGACCCCCACGCCTTCCGCGAAGCCCGCCATGACCGCGTCCGCCAGCACCGACGAGCATTCCTATGCCGAGCCCGGCAAGGTGGCGATCACCGACCTGGCGCTGGACCTGAAGCTCGACTTCGACGCCAAGACCATTTCCGGCACCGCGACCTACGCCCTGGACTGGAAGGACAAGGGCGCCAGGCAGCTGGTGCTCGACACCCGCGACCTGGCGATCGACAAGGTCGAGGGCGAGGGCAAGGACGGCAAGTGGACCCCGCTGCAGTACGGCCTGGCCAAGCGCGACGAGGTGCTGGGCAGCAAGTTCACCATCGAGGCGCCGGACCGGAACGCGCACATCCGCGTCACCTACGCCACCTCGCCCGACGCCTCCGGCCTGCAGTGGCTGGAGCCGGCGATGACCGAGGGCAAGAAGCTGCCCTTCATGTTCAGCCAGTCGCAGCAGATCCACGCGCGCAGCTGGGTGCCGCTGCAGGACACGCCGAGCGTGCGCTACACCTACAGCGCGCACGTGACCTCGCGCCCGGACGTGATGGTGCTGATGAGCGCCGACAACGACCCCAAGGCGCAGCGCGACGGCGACTACAGCTTCAAGATGCCGCAGAAGATCCCGTCCTACCTGATGGCGATCGCCGCCGGCGACCTGGTGTTCAAGCCGATTTCGGAGCGCTCGGGCGTGTGGGCCGAGCCGGCGATGGTGGACAAGGCGCAGAAGGAGTTCGAGGACACCGAGAAGATGATCCAGACGGCGGAGTCGCTGTACGGCCCCTACCGCTGGGAGCGCTACGACCTGCTGGTGCTGCCGCCGTCGTTCCCCTACGGCGGCATGGAGAACCCGCGCCTGACCTTCGCCACCCCGACGGCGATCGTCGGCGACAAGTCGCTGGTCTCGCTGGTCGCGCACGAGCTGGCGCACAGCTGGTCGGGCAACCTGGTGACCTTCTCCAGCGCCAAGGACGCCTGGCTCAACGAAGGCGTCACCAGCTACGTCGAGAACCGCATCGTCGAGGCGCTGTACGGCAAGGACCAGGCCGACATGGAGAGCGTGATCGCGCGCAACGAGCTCAAGGAGGAGTTCAAGACGGTGGACCCGAAGCTGCAGGTGCTGGCCGAGAAGCCCGGCGACCTCAAGGATCCGGACAACGGCTCGGCCTCGACGGTCTACACCAAGGGCGCATGGTTCCTCCAGTTCCTCGAGCAGCGCGTCGGGCGCGAGGACTTCGACGCCTTCCTGCGCGGCTACTTCGACCACTTCGCGTTCCAGAGCATCTCCAGCCAGCAGTTCGCCGACTACGCCAAGGCCAACCTGCTGGCGAAGTACCCGGGCAAGGTGACCCAGGCCGAGTTCGACGAGTGGCTGTACCAGCCGGGCGTGCCGTCGACGGCGCCGCAGGTGCTGGCGCGCAAGTTCGGGGTGGTGGATTCGGCGCGGCTGGCGTGGCTGGGCAGCGGCGAGCTGCCGCCGCCGGCGATCACCGGCGCCTGGAGCACGCAGGAGTGGGTGCACTTCATCGAGGGCCTGCCGGAGACGCTGCGGATCGACCAGCTCGCGCAGCTCGACGACGCCTACCACTTCACCGGCACGCCCAACGGCGAGATCGCCCAGCGCTGGTATCCGCTGACGGTGCGCAGCGGCTACATCCGGGCCAACGACGCGATCGCCGCCTTCCTGCAGCGGATCGGCCGGCGCAAGCTGATCATGCCCACCTACGAGGCGCTGGTGCGGACCCAGGACGGGCTGGCGCTGGCGAAGTCGGTGTTCGAGAAGGCCCGGCCCGGCTACCACCCGATCACCACCGGCTCGGTGCAGAAGCTGATCGAGGCGGCCAAGCCGACCGCCGCGTCGGCGAAGCCCGCGACGATCACCCCGGTCGAGCCCGTGCCGGCCGGCAAGCCGGTCGGGCAGGGCGATGCCACCGCGCCGGCGCCGGAGCAGGCGCCGCCCGCCGGCTGAGGGTGGCCGGCTGGCCGTCCGTCGCGATCGTGGCCGCCCTCGTGGCGGCCGCGCTCGTTCTGGCGCTGGCGATCGCACTGTGGCGCGATCCCTACGCCCTGGTGCGCGCCGAGTTCGCGCGCGAGCGCATCGCGCTCGGGCTGGGGCGCCGCGTCGCCGTCGTCGACGGCATCCGCTGGGTCCATGCCGAAGGCGGCGCGCGCGATCCGGACGCGCCGACCCTGGTGCTGCTGCACGGCTACACCGGCGGCAAGGAGAACTGGTACCGGGTGGCGAAGCGCCTGCGCGGGCGCTACCGGCTGCTGATCCCGGACCTGCCGGGCTGGGGCGAGAGCCAGCGCGCCGGCGTGGCCGGCCACGGCTTCGCCGCGCAGGCCGCGCGCGTGGCCGCATTCATCCGCGCCACCTGCGGCGAGGGCCCGGTGGCGGTGCTGGGGCATTCGATGGGCGGCGGCATCGCCGCGGTGCTGGCGGCGCGCGAGCCGCGGCTGGTCGCGCGCGTGGGCCTGTTCGACGCCGCCGGCGTGCGCTTCGCCGACAACCGGTTCGGCCTCGACGTGCTGGCGGGGAGGAACCCTTTCGGCGTGCACGACCGCGCCTCGCTGGCCCGCTACCTCGACATCCTGTTCCACGATCGCAGCGCCCTGCCGGCGATGCCGTGGCCGGCGCCGGCGATCCTGGTGGCGCGGCGCCGCCGCGATGCCGCCTTCGAGCAGGCCGTGCTCGACGAGATCGGCCGCGGGCCGGAGCGGTTCCTGCCGGGCGAGGAGGCCGCGCGCATCCGCCAGCCGGCGCTGCTGCTGTGGGGCGCCCACGACCGCGTGATCGACCCCAGCGCGCTCGACCTCTACGCCGCGCGGATGCCGCAGGCGCGTAAAGTGCTGCTGGGCGGGAGCGGCCACATGACCCTCATGGAGCAGCCGGACGAGGTGGCCGCCGCCGTGATCGCACTCGTCGAACAGGGAGCCAAGGCATGAACCATCGCACCATCCTCTGCGCCGCGCTGCTGGCCGCGGCGACCGCCTCGGGCTGCGGCGACCGCGCCGCCGAGGAAGCCGCGCGCGCCGCCGCGCAGGCCGCCGCCAACGAGAAGGCGGCCAAGGAATACGCCGACGGCTTCGACACCGCCGCCGCCGAGGAGAACTGGACCCTGGCCAAGGCCCAGGGCGACGTGCTGTTCGCGCGCTTCCCCGACACCAAGGAGGCGGCGCGCATCCGCCCGCGCTTCGAAGAGGCCAAGGCCAAGGCCGAAGCCGCGCGCGAGGCCACGCGCACGGCCGCGCTGTGGAGCTACCAGACCGAGAACGTCAAGGGCGGCCAGCAGCTCTCGGCGGCGATCTACTCGAAGGACCCGGTCGACACCGACGGCAGCGGCGCCAACCCGGTGCGGCTGATCTTCCGCGACCACCCCTCGTGGGGGAAGAGCAGCTACCTCGTCCTGCAGGCCGGCGACTTCAAGTGCTACGGCGGCTGCAAGGTGAAGGTGAAGGTCGACGACGCGGCGCCGAAATCGATGGCCGCGCTGCGCCCGGACACCGACGAGGCCACCGCGATGTTCATCAACGACGAGCGCGCGCTGTGGCGGATGACCAAGGGCGCGAAGACGCTGGCGGTGGAGTTCCCGGTCAAGGCCGGCGGCACGCGCACGGCGGTGTTCGAGGTCGCCGGCCTGGATCGCGCGAAGCTGCCCGGCTGGGATTGACCGTACCGGGTTTGCGATGGCGACGACCATCGCTGTAGGAGCGCCCCATGGGCGCGATTGCCGCAGCCGCCACGTCGCGTCACGAAAGGCATCGCGCCCATGGGGCGCTCCTACACGCGGGCGCAACCTTGCGGGAGTAGAGTCCGTCGCATGGCGCGCGAGGCACCCACGCGCCGCAGCGACGCGCGATCGGACGCGCGCGCCGGATTCACCAGCCGGGTCCGCGCCGGAGCGGCGGCGGACGCGATGCAGGAGACGACCATGCTCTCTCCCCGCCTGCACAACTATCTCGACGCGCAGCGCGCGCCCTACAGCACGCTCAACCACGAGCGCACGATCACCGCGCAGGAAACCGCCAACTGCGCCCACATCGGCAACCGCCATTTCGCCAAGACCGTGATGCTCCGCGTCGACGGCGAGCTGGCGATGATGGTGATGCCGGCGGCCTACCGCGTCGACCTGACCCGCCTCTCGCGCGCCCTGGGCGGCCGCGTGGTGGAGCTGGCGCAGGAATCCGACTTCCGCGACGCCTTCCCCGACTGCGAGCTCGGCGCTATGCCGCCGTTCGGCCACCTCTACGGCATGCCGGTCTACGTCGACGCGCGCCTGGCGCAGCAGCCGGAGATCGCGTTCAACGCCGGCTCGCACACCGACCTGGTGCAGATGTCGTACGCCGAGTTCGAGCGCCTCGCGCAGCCGGAGCTGCTCTGGATGGCGCATGTGATGTGAAGCGGTGATTCGTGATTGGGGATCGGTGATTCGAAAGGGCGAAAACCGGGGCCGCTACTACACGGGTCGCTTTGGCCAATCACCAATCACCAATCACCAATCACGGCGCGCCCGTCGGAGCGGGCGCGCCCGTCAGAGCGCGTACCCGAACTGCTGCTTGAACTGCTCGTTGAACTCGTCGTAGTCGAAGCGCTGGTTCTGGGTGCCCGGGTGCTCGACCTTGAGCGCGCCCATCAGGTTGCCGATGCGGCCGATGGTGAGCCAGTCGCAGCCCTTCTCGATGCCGAAGATCAGGCCGGCGCGGAAGGCGTCGCCGCAGCCGGTGGGGTCGGTGACGCGGCGCTCGTGCGCCGGCGGCACGTCGAAGGTCCTGCCGTCGGCGTGGATCACCGCGCCCTTGGGGCCGCGGGTGGCGATGTAGGCCTTCACCTTGCCGGCGATCTCCTTCTCGGACCAGCCGGTGCGCTCCTGCAGCAGGTTGGACTCGTAGTCGTTGACGGTGACGTAGTCGGCCTGCTCGATGAAGGCGCGCAGCTCGGCGCCGTTGAACAGCGGCATCGCCTGGCCGGGGTCGAAGATGAAGGGGATGCCGCCCTCGGCGAACTCCTTCGCGTTCTGGATCATGCCCTCGTAGCCGTCCGGGCTGACGATGCCGATGGTGACGCCCGGCACGTCGCGCACGTGGTTCTCGTAGCTGCGCATCATCGCGCCCGGGTGGAAGGCGGTGATCTGGTTGTTGTCGTGGTCGGTGGTGATGAAGGCCTGGGGCGTGAACAGCTCCGGGATCTCCTTCACCTGGTCCAGGCGGATCCCCAGCTCGTCGAAGTACTCGCGGTAGGGGCCGAAGTCCTGGCCGACGGTGGCCATCGGGACCGGGTCGCCGCCCAGCAGCTTGAGGTTGTAGGCGATGTTGCCGGCGCAGCCGCCGAACTCGCGCCGCATCCGCGGGACCAGGAACGACACGTTGAGGATGTGCACCTTGTCCGGGAGGATGTGGTTCTTGAACTGGTCGGGGAACACCATGATGGTGTCGTAGGCCAGGGAGCCACAGATCAGGGCGGACATCGGCGGGGCGCTCGCTCGGGTGCGGAAGGGCGGCTAGGTTAGCCGCCCGGGTGCGGGGAGGCCAGCCGGCCCGGCGGACCGTCGGGGCCGCCGGCGCGCCCCCGGGAACGGTCGGGGCCGCGATGCCCGTCCGGCAGGGGGCCGGGATCGCGGCCATGGCTGCGATCCCCGGCCGGACTTCCATCGCCCGGCGCCCGCTCCCGGCGCGGCGAAATCGCGCCGCGGGGCCGTCCACGGGCCGCTTTTTTGCTAGGCTAGCCGACTCTTTTCACCCAATCCTCACGGACATTCTCCCCCGATGTTCAAGAAGTTCCGCGGCCTGTTCTCCAACGACCTGTCGATCGACCTCGGCACGGCCAACACCCTCATCTTCGTCCGCGGGCAGGGCATCGTCCTCAACGAGCCGTCCGTGGTCGCGGTGCGCCAGGACCGTTCGGGCAGCGGCAACCGCACCGTCGCCGCGGTCGGCACCGAGGCCAAGCAGATGCTCGGCCGCACCCCCGGCAGCATCACCACGATCCGGCCGATGAAGGACGGCGTCATCGCCGACTTCACCTACACCGAGGAGATGCTCAAGTACTTCATCCGCAAGGTGCACAAGTCGCGCTTCCTGCGGCCCAGCCCGCGGGTGCTGATCTGCGTGCCCTGCGGCTCGACCCAGGTCGAGCAGCGTGCGATCAAGGAGTCGGCGATGGAGGCCGGCGCCCGCGACGTCTCGCTGATCGAGGAGCCGATGGCGGCGGCGATCGGCGCCGGCATGCCGGTGACCGAGGCGCGCGGCTCGATGGTGGTGGACATCGGCGGCGGCACCACCGAGGTGGCGGTGATCGCGCTCTCGGGCATCGTCTACTCGCAGTCGGTGCGGATCGGCGGCGACCGCTTCGACGAGGCCATCATCAACTACGTGCGCCGCAACCACGGCATGCTGATCGGCGACAGCACCGCCGAGAAGATCAAGCTCGAGATCGGCAACGCCTACCCGCAGGACCGGGTGATCGAGATGGAGGTCTCCGGCCGCCACCTCGCCGAGGGCGTGCCGAAGATGATCACGATCAACTCGCGCGAGGTGCTCGAGGCCCTGCGCGAGCCGCTGGCCGGCATCGTCAGCGCGGTCAAGCAGGCGCTGGAGCAGACCCCGCCGGAGCTGTGCGCGGACGTGGCCGAGCTGGGCATCGTGCTCACCGGCGGCGGCGCGCTGCTGCGCGACATGGACCGCCTGCTGTCCGACGAGACCGGCCTGCACGTGCAGGTGGCCGAGGATCCGCTGACCTGCGTCGCCCGCGGCGGCGGCCGCGCGCTGGAGCTGCTGGACACGCACGGCAACGAGTTCTTCGCCTACGAGTAGCCGTGATTCGTGATTGGCGATTGGTGATTCGCGGAAAAGCGCTCCCGCTTTGATTTATCCTGCCAAGCGCGCAGCCAGTACCTGATTGCAGATCAATTCGCGGGCCGGCCAATGGGGATGGCCGGGCTTGAAGGCACGTCTCGCGTGTCGAGGCGCGGATGGGGTGCCTTTAGCTTTTCCGAATCACCAATCGCCAATCACCAATCACGGCCCTATCAAGTGCCCGCCTACGCCAGCCCCACGCCTCCCCGCAGCGGCGACGTCGCGGGCACGCTGCGCCTGCTGGCCTACCTGGCGCTGTCGGTCGCGCTGCTGGTGCTCGACCACCGCGGCGGCTGGCTGGGGAAGATCCGCGCCGAGGCCAACGTGGCGGTGCAGCCGCTGTGGTGGCTGGCCGGGCTGCCGGCGCGGCTGGGCAACAGCGTGCGCGACGACGCGGTGACGCGCACGATGCTGGCGCAGGACAACCGCCGGCTGCGCAACGCGCTGCTGGTCAGCGGCGCGCGCCAGGCGCGGCTGCAGGTGGCGGCGGCGGAGAACGCCCGCCTGCGCGGCCTGCTCGGCGCCACCGAGCGCGGCGGCCTGGACGTGCAGCTGGCGCCGATCCTGGACATCGACCTCGACCCCACCCGCCAGCGCCTGGTGCTCGACGCGGGCAGCGGCGACGGCGTGCGGCAGGGGCAGAGCGTGATCGACGCCGGCGGCCTGGTCGGGCAGATCATCGCGGTCACCCCGGGCACCGCGACCGTGCTGCTGCTCACCGACCCCGACCACGCGGTGCCGGTGCTGGTGGCGCGCAACGGCGTGCGCCTGGTCGCCTACGGCCGCGGGCGCAGCGACCAGCTGGAGATCTCCAACATCCCGCTGTCGGCCGACGTGAAGGTGGGCGACGCGATCATCACCTCCGGCCTGGGCGGCCGGTTCCCGCCCGGCTTCCCGGTCGGCACCGTGACCGCGCTGCGTCCCGACGACAGCCGCGCCTTCCTGGTCGCCACGCTCGATCCGGCCGCCCAGCTGGACCGCGGACGGGACGTGCTGCTGCTGCAGCAGAGCCGGGAATCGGGAATGGGGAATCGGGAATCGGAAGGGCAAGAGCAACAGCAACGACCGCAGCCGGTGCGCCCGATCGCGCAGGAAGGGGGCGAAGCCGCCCTCCACGGGCCGGCAGGGGCGGCCGCCTCCGCGTCCAGCGCTTCCGAATCCCGAGTCCCCATTCCCGATTCCCGGCCTCCGCAGGAGGCCAAGCCGTGAGCCGCCCCCGCCGCAGCTGGCTGCTGCCGGTGACCGTCGTGCTGGCGCTGCTGCTCGGCCTGCTGCCGCTGCCGCCGCTGCTGCAGCCGCTGCGTCCGTACTGGCTGGCGCTGGTGGCGGCGTTCTGGGTGATCGAGGATCCGGACCGGGCCGGCCTGGGCTTCGCCTTCGCCGTGGGGCTGGTCGCGGACCTGGCCTTCGGCGGCATCCTCGGCGAGCAGTCCCTGCGGCTGGTGGTGATGGCCTTCATCCTGCAGCGCTTCCGCGCCCAGGTGCGGTTCTTCCCGCTCTCGCAGCAGGCGCTGGTGATCGGCGGCCTGCTGTTCAACGACCGCGTGGTCAGCGCCGCCGTGCACCTGGTGCTGGGCGAACCGCAGCTGCCGTGGTCATACTGGTGGGCGCCGCTGCTGGGCATGCTGCTGTGGGCGCCGCTGTTCGCGCTGATCGACGCGCTGCGCTTCGGCAGGCGCAAGGCCTGAGGGGCGGCCACGGGCAACCATGCGCCAGATGCGACGCCGACTGAAGAACCAGGCCGCGGAAACCGCGCAGTTCCGCGCGCGCGCGCTGCTGGGCTTCGCGGTCGTGGTGCTGGCGCTGGGCGGGCTGGGCGGCTGGTACTTCAAGCTGCAGGTGCTCGACCACGCCGACTACGCCAAGCGCTCGGAGGCCAACCGCATCAAGCCGCGCCCGGTGGTGCCGGCGCGCGGCATCATCTACGACCGCAAGGGCCGGATCCTGGCCGACAACGTGCCGGCGTTCCGCCTCGACGTGGTGCCCGAGGAGGCCGGCGACCCGAAGGCGCTGGTGGCCGCGCTGTCCGGGATCGTCGCGCTCGCGC
Organism: Luteimonas sp.; assembly: GCA_041905645.1. Taxonomy (GTDB): domain Bacteria; phylum Pseudomonadota; class Gammaproteobacteria; order Xanthomonadales; family Xanthomonadaceae; genus Luteimonas. The sequence goes on along the minus strand of JAYRKR010000018.1, from coordinate 29,020 downwards.
CCGAGGACGTCGAGCGCTTCGAGCGCGAGCGCAAGGCCAACCGCGCCTTCCGTGCGGTGACGCTGAAGCTGCGCCTGACCGACGAAGAGGTCGCGCGCTTCGCGGTCGACCAGTGGCGCTTCCCCGGCGTGAGCGTCGAGCCCTACCTGACCCGGCGCTATCCCTACGGCCCGCTGTTCGCGCACATCGTCGGCTACGTCGGCCGCACCGACGAGAAGGACATCCAGGCCTACGGCGAGGGCCACGCGGTGTTCACCCACACCGGCCGCGCCGGCATCGAGCGCTACTACGACGAGGCGCTGCGCGGCACGGTCGGCTACGAGGAGGTCAAGACCAACGTCGAGGGCCGCGCGCTGGGCCGCGTGGGCCGCATCCCGGCCACCGCGGGCGCCGACCTGCGCCTGGGCGTGGACCTGGACCTGCAGCGCACCATGGTCGAGGCCTTCGGCGACAACGACGGCGCGGCGGTGGCGATCGACCCGAAGACCGGCGAGATCCTCGCCATGGTCAGCCTGCCCAGCTACGACCCCAACCTGTTCGTCAACGGCATCTCCAGCGCCGACTACCGCGCGCTGATGGACAATCCCTCGCGGCCGCTGTTCAACCGCAACGTGCTCGGCGGCGGCCCGCCGGGGTCGACGGTCAAGCCGTTCATGGCGCTGGCGGGGCTGGAGAGCGGGCTGCGCCGGCCCGAGGACCGGGTGTTCACCACCGGCGAGTTCCACATCCCGGGCCAGAAGCGCGGCTACCGCGACGCGCACGGCGGCAGCGGCTGGGTCGACCTGCACAAGTCGATCGCCGCCTCGGTGAACTACTACTACTACAAGCTCGCCTACGACATGGGCATCGAGCGGCTCGACGAGTACATGCGCCGCTACGGCTTCGGCGAGCCGACCGGCATCGACCTGACCGGCGAGAACGCCGGCGTGGTGCCGTCGCCCGCGTGGAAGTCCAGGCACCGCAAGGAGCCCTGGTATCCCGGCGAGACCGTCATTTCCGGGATCGGCCAGGGCTACTGGGTCGCGACCACGCTGCAGCTGGCGCAGGGCGTGGCCGCGATCGCCGCGGACGGGATCCGTCGCCGCCCGCACCTGGTGCGCGACCGCCGCGACGGCTTCCGCAGCCCGTGGACGCCGATGCCGCAGCCGCCGACGCACCGCCTGACCGGCAACCTCGACCACATCCGCGCGGTGCAGGGCGGCATGGTCGGGACCATGTACGACCCCGGCGGCACCGGGCGCGCGACCGCGATCGGCGCGCCCTACCGCATGGCCGGCAAGACCGGCACCGCGCAGAAGGTCAGCCGCAAGGGCAACGTCAGCGTGAACCCGCACGCGCTGCCGCTGCACCTGCGCCACCAGGCCTGGTTCATCGGCTACGCGCCGGTGGAGGATCCGCGGATCGCGGTGGCGGTGATGGTGGAGCACGGCGGCTACGGCGGCTCCACCGCCGCGCCGATCGCGCGCAAGCTGTTCGACGCCTGGCTGCTGGGCAGGTATCCCGAGCCCGATCCCGACGCGCTGCCGGTGACCGCGATCGGCGCCCAGGCGGTGGCGGCCCAGGCCCGGCCGGCGCCGGAGGGCGCCGCGCGCGCGGCGCTGGCGACCCTCGACGCGGAGGCGCTCGCCGCCTGGCAGGCCGGCTCGGGGGCGGGGCGTTGAGCGAGATCCTGCGATTCCTGCTCGAACTGCTGCAGCGCTTCGTCCGCACGCTCGACCCGTTGCTGTGCGCGGCGCTGCTGGCGCTGATGGCGATCGCGCTGGCGGTGCTCTACAGCGCCGGCGGCCCCGACGGCACGCACCTGGTGCTGGCGCAGGGCGCCCGCTACGCGGTGGGCCTGGCGGCGATGTGGGTGCTGTCGCGGGTCTCGCCGCTGCGCCTGCGCGAGGCCACGCCGCTGGTGTACGCGGCCACCCTGGTGCCGCTGCTGCTGGTGCTGGCGATCGGCACCGGCAAGCACGGCCGCCACTGGATCGACCTGAAGCTGTTCTACTTCCAGCCCTCCGAGCTGCTCAAGCTCAGCCTGCCGATGATGGTGGCCTGGTACCTGGACCGCCAGCTGCTGCCGCCGCGCATCGGCGCGGTGCTGGTCGCCGGCGCGATCATCGCCGTGCCCACCGCGCTGGTGCTGCTGCAGCCGGACTTCGGCACCGCGATGCTGGTGGCGATCAGCGGTGCGTTCGTGCTGTTCCTGGCGGGGCTGCCGTGGTGGTGGTTCGCGATCGCCTTCGGCGGCGTCGCCGGGGCGGCGCCGGTGGCCTGGTTCTGGCTGCTCAAGCCCTACCAGAAGGACCGCATCCTCACCTTCCTCGACCCCGAGTCCGATCCGCTGGGCACCGGCTGGAACATCATCCAGTCCAAGATCGCGATCGGTTCCGGCGGCATGACCGGGCAGGGCTGGATGCAGGGCTCGCAGTCGCACCTGAACTACCTGCCCGAGCACACCACCGACTTCATCTTCGCGGTGCTCTCCGAGGAGTTCGGCTGGGTCGGCGTGGCCACGGTGCTGGCGCTGTACCTGTTCGTGGTCGGGCGCTGCCTGTGGATCGCGGCCGATGCGCGCGACGGCTACGCGCGCCTGGTCGCGGGCAGCCTGGGGCTGGCGTTCTTCGTCTACGTGATCGTCAACGGCGGCATGATCTCCGGCCTGCTGCCGGTGGTGGGCGTGCCGATGCCGCTGCTCTCCTACGGCGGCACCGCGGCGGTGTCGCTGCTGGCCGGGCTGGGCGTGGTGATGTCGGTGCGCATGCACCGCCCGATCCACGGCTGACCGGCTGTGGTGCGGCGACTGTTGTGGGAGCGGCTTCAGCCGCGAGCTTTTCCCGTCCGGCCGGAAAGCGAGCACTCGCGGCTGAAGCCGCTCCCACAGGCGTGTTGGATGGCCGCGCGCATCCGGATGCGGTGCTGAACACAAGCGTGCGACGCGCGGTGAACGCAGCCGCCCGGGCGAACCCGCGTGCTACCCTCGCGCCGATGACCCGACGCGCCTTCCGACTGCCCGTCGCCCTGGTTCCGCTCGCGCTGGCCGCCTGCGCGACCCAGGCGACGCCTCCCCCCTCGAATCCCGCTCCCGTCGAACCCGCCGCGCCCGCCGTACCCGCGGCCCCGGCCGAAGCGCTGCTGCCCAAGGTCCCGCAGCCGCCCGAGCGCCCGGTCGCGCCGCCGTCGGTGACCGATCCGGCGATCCCCCTGGCGCAGCGCATCGACGCCTTCGTCGACTACGCCTCGCAGCTCTACGGCGTCGACCCGCAGCGCATCCGCGACACGCTGGCGCAGGCGCAGTACCAGCAGTCGATCATCGACGCGATCTCGCGCCCGGCCGAACAGGTCAAGCCCTGGCGCGACTACCGCCCGATCTTCCTCAACGACGCCCGCATCGACGGCGGCCGTGCGTTCTACGCCGCCAACCGCGCCGCGCTCGACCGCGTCGCCGCCGACACCGGCGTGCCCGCGCCCTACATCGTCGCGATCATCGGCGTGGAAACCCGCTACGGCCGGATCACCGGCAACTACCGCGTGCTCGACGCGCTGTACACGCTGGCGTTCTGGCACCCGAGGCGCGCGCCGTTCTTCGCCGGCGAGCTGGCCCAGCTGTTCGCCCTGGCCAAGGACGAGCCGCAGCTGGACGTCGCCGCGCTCAAGGGCAGCTACGCCGGCGCGATGGGGATGGGCCAGTTCATGCCCTCCAGCTACCGAGCCTGGGCGAAGGACGGCGACGGTGACGGGCGGCGCGACCTGCTCGACCACACGCCGGACGTGTTCGCCTCCATCGCCAACTACTTCGTCGTCCACGGCTGGCAGCGCGGCGGGCCGGTGGCGGCGCGCGCCGCGCGCGATCCGGGCGCCGCCGACTTCGCGCCCGCGGAGCTCGACCCGGTCTACCCGCTGGCGTCGCTGGCCGCGCGCGGCTACCGCCCGCAGCCCGGCGAGCCGGTCGCCGAGGGCGCGACGCTGCTCTCGCTCGACGGCGAGGCGGGGAAGGAGTACTGGCTCGGCTACCGCAACTTCTACGTGATCACGCGCTACAACCACTCGCCGATGTACGCGCTGGCGGTGCACCAGCTGGCGCAGGCCATCGCCGGCGGCGCGCCGTGAAGCAGCGCCTGCCCGCGCTGCTGGCGGCGACCGCGCTGCTCGCCCTGGCCGGCTGCGCCAGCGGCCCGAAGAAGTCCGCGTCCGAGCCGTCCGCGCTGCCCGACGGCGAGGCGGTCGGGCGCGACGCGCTGCCGTCCTCGCGCAGGCGCTCGCCCTACGCGCCGGCGCAGGAGGATCCGTCCAAGCGCGGCCACTACACCGCCGGCGGCCTGTACGCCCCGCACATCCAGGACAGCGTGCCCGACGAGCTGCCGGACGTCGACGCGATCCCCGAGCCGGACGTCGTCGACGAGCCGCGCTCGCGCTACGGCAACCGCTCGCCCTACAGCGTGCTGGGCAAGACCTACCGCGTGCTCGACAGCGCCAAGGGCTACGACGAGACCGGCACCGCCTCGTACTACGGCAACAAGTTCCACGGCCGCCGCACGTCCAACCTCGAGGTGTACGACATGTACGCCTTCACCGCCGCGCACAAGACGCTGCCGCTGCCGAGCTTCGCGCGCGTGACCAACCTCGACAACGGCAAGTCGGTGGTGGTGCGCGTCAACGACCGTGGTCCCTTCCACGACGGCCGCCTGATCGACCTCAGCTACGCGGCGGCGGTCAAGCTCGGGATCCGCGCGCGCGGCACCGGGCGGGTCGAGGTGGTCGGCCTGGGCCCGGGCGAGAACGCGCGCAACGACTACGATGCGGTCGCCGCGCGCGCGCGGCCCGCGCCCGCCGGCGATCACGATGCCGACGCCCCCGTGAAGCTGCCGCCGGGCGTGCGCATCGCCACGGGCAAGCCGCGGCCGATGAGCGCGATGGACGAGCTGGTGGAGGGCGTCCTGCCCAGCGCCCGGGCCGGCGAGCGCGCGCCGCCGCCGCCGGCCGCCGTCGCCTCGACCACGCCCGCGACAGCGGCCGCGACGGCCGCCGTCGCCGGTCCCGACCCGGCCGGCGACCTCGACTGGCGCTTCGACATGCGCCAGGACGGCAAGGCGATGACCGCCGACGAGTTCGACGCCTGGATGCGCGCGCGCCGCGCGCGCGTGGCCACCGGCAAGGCCGGGCGGCCCGATCCGTACGGCGCCGCCGCGCCCCGCGTCGCGGCCACGCCGTCGATCGGCCGCGCCGCCCCGCGCCCCGCGGCGGAAACCGTCGCCGCCGTCCGCGAAGCCGACGCGCCCGCGGCCCCCGCGACCTCCGGCGCCGGTGCTGGCGGTGGCGCGGGCGCGGGCGTGACCCTGCAGGTCGCCGCCTTCGGCGCCCGCGCCAACGCCGAGCGCGCGCTGGCGATGCTGCGCGGCGCCGGCGTGGCCGGCGCGCGCCTGCTCGATGCCGTTTCCGGCGGCAAGCCGGTCTGGCGGCTGCGGGTCGGGCCGGTGGCGAGCGAGCGCATCCCGGAACTGTCGGCGCGCGTCGCCGGTCTGGGGTTCGGCCGGCCGCAGGTCGTGCGCGACTAGCGCGGCCCGGCGCGCCCGGGGCAGGCGGCGCCGGCAGGCCCTAGACTGTCCCGTTCCCATTCCTTTCCACCTCGCTTTCCATGGCGGTTTTCCCTGGAGTCCCGTTGTCGATGAATGCCACCACCGCGCGCAGCGCGCTGCTCGCCGCCCTGCTTGTCTCCGCCGTCGGCCTGGCCGCCGCGCAATCGCCCCAGCCGCCCGCGCCCGCCGCGGCGCCGGCCGCGCTCAGCGACAGCCTGCCGGTGCCGGCGCCGCCGACGCCGAAGCAGTCCAAGGCCTGGGTGCTGCTCGACCACGCCACCGGGCAGGTGCTGGCGGGCGAGAACCAGGACACGCGCGTGGAGCCGGCCAGCATCACCAAGGTGATGACCTCGTACGTGCTGGCCGCCGAGATGAAGGCCGGCAAGATCAAGCGCGACGACCAGGTGATGATGAGCGAGAACGCCTGGCGCACCGGCGGCGCCGGCACCGACGGCAGCTACAGCGGCTTCGAGGTCAACAAGACCGCCAGGCTCGAGGACATGGAAAAGGGCATGGTGGTGCAGTCGGGCAACGACGCCGCGATCGCGCTCGCCGAGCACGTCGCCGGCAGCGAGGCCGCGTTCGCCCAGCTGATGAACGCCTACGCCGCGCGCATCGGCCTGAAGAACTCGCACTTCGCCAACGCCACCGGCCTGACCGCCGAGGGCCACTACTCCACCGCGCACGACCTGGCCCTGCTCGGCAGCGCGCTCGCCCGCGACTTCCCCGAGGCCTACGCCTACAACAAGATCAAGGAATTCACCGTCGGCCCGATCACCCAGCGCAACCGCAACCTGCTGCTGTGGCGCGATTCCTCCGTCGACGGCATCAAGACCGGCCACACCTCCACCGCCGGCTACTGCCTGATGGCGTCGGCCAAGCGCGGCGACCAGCGCCTGGTCGCGGTGGTGATGGGCGACACCAGCGAGAACCAGCGCGCGGTCGACGCCCAGGCGCTGCTCAACTGGGGCTTCCGCTTCTACGAGTCGCACAAGCTCTACGACGCCGGCAAGGTGGTGGCGAAGCAGAAGGTGTGGAAGGGCAAGGCCGACGAAGTGCGGCTGGGCGTGGCCAGGCCGCTGCTGGTGAGCATGCCGCGCGGCAAGTACGCGCAGCTCAAGCCGACCATGGACGTGCCCAAGACGCTGGTGGCGCCGATCCGCAAGGGCCAGCGCATCGGCACGGTCAAGGTCGCGCTCGGCGGCAAGGTGATCGCGACCGCGCCGCTGGTGGCGCTCGACGGCGTCGAGGAGGCCGGCTTCTTCGGCCGCCTGTGGGATGCGTTCTGGATGTGGTGGGAATCGGCGTGAGCGCGCCGTCGATCCGATGATGCAACGGGAACCGGCGCGAGCCGGTTCCCGCGTTTCGGGGCGGAGTCCGGTCGCCGGCCGTGCCTCGCGGATCGCCGGGAACGGCCTGCGTGCGCGCGCGGCATCTGCGAATCGGGAAGATGCGGCTCGGCCGTTCCGGATCCGCGGGCCGCTCAGGGCCGCACGACCCACGGCAGCGCGACCAGCGCAGCGCCGACCAGCGCCATCGCCCAGGCGTTCGACACGAAGTACGGGAACGCCAGCAGCGCCACCCCGCAGGCCAGCGGCACCGGCGCGCGCTGGCGCCGCGCGTAGGCCAGGTAGCCCAGCCCGATCGCGCCGAACAGCAGGCCCCACCACAGCGTCGCTTCGCTCATTCGCGCACCTGCCGGGATCAGGGAACCGCCGCCACCGCGGCTCGTGCCCGGCCTGTGGGAGCGACGGAAGTCGCGACAGGATGCACCAGCCTCCGCGAAGTCGCGACTCCGTCGCTCCCGTAAAATGCAGCAAGCGGCAGGAATCGTGCCGGCCCGCTTCTCCGCAATCCCGCACAACCGCGTTTCAGCGGGACGGCTCGACCACGGTCGAGTGCACCCGAGCCTCCGCGAAGTCGCGACTTCCGTCGCTCCTACAAAGGCAGCCGAAAGCGCCGCCCGCAAACGCAGCGGGCCGGCTCGCGCCGGCCCGCCGCATCGCGATGCCGTGCGATCGCGGGCCTCAGCGCGACAGCCCGAACAGCGTCGAGTTCACCCAGCCCTTGTTGCCCAGCTCGTCCTCGACCTCCCACATCATCCCGCTCTTGTTGCCGGTGGGGTAGAGCATCATCCCGGGGTCGAGGTCGCGCACCGCGCCGCCCTTGCCGTCGGCCTGCGCGAGCAGGCGCCCCGGCTTGCTCATCGTCACCGCCTGCTGCGCATTGGCCGCCGAGGCGTTGTCGGGCAGCCCGCCGAGCTGGGACACCAGGTCGGTGTAGGCCTGCAGGTAGGCGAGGGTGATCACCTGGCCGATCTCGGTATTGGCGTAGCCGGACGCGCCGGCGCTGCCCCAGCCGCTGCCCGACCACAGGCTGCCGCTGCCTCCCCAGCCCAGGTCGGTCTTGGTCGCATGGCCCTCGGTCATCGCGACCTGCTCGGAGGAGCGCACGTCGGTGACGGTGAGCACCACGTCCGCGGTCTTCTTCTTGAAGTTCAGCCCGCCCGCCAGCTGGCCCAGCTGCTGGTTGCGGCTGCCGAGCAGCCCGCCGAGCACGGCGCCGATGGCGTTGCCGCCGGCGTTGCTGTTCTGCGAGACCAGGTCCGGCACCAGCACGTAGTCGGCGGCCTTGACCTGGCCCTTGCCGATGTTGGACCGCACCCGCAGGTCGCCGCTGGAAGCGAGTTCGCGCTCGGCCTGCATCGCCGCCATGCCGCGGCCGCGGTCGACCAGCGTGAAGCAGCGCGACTTGCTCACGAAGACCTTGATCAGCGCGGCCGGCGAGGCCAGCTGCTGGCCGGTCCACCAGTTGGTGCCTTCGGGCTCGAGCACGGCGATCGCGCCCAGCGGCTTGCCGCAGGTCGGGATCTCGGCGGCCTTCTGCGCGCGCTCCTGCTGCGCGCCCTGCGCCGCCTGCGCGGCCGGGGCGGCGATGGCCGATGCCGCCACGCACGCCATGCCCCACGCCAGGGTCCTGTTCCGGATGTCCATTTTCGTTCCTCCCTCGGGATTCGTCCGGCCACGGGGCCGTCCGCTGGATAACGCAGAACGGACCGGGCGACAGGCCAGCCCTCGCCGGGGCGACGGCCGGGATGCCGCGTTCCGCGCGCCGGCTTGGGTTGCCGCGGCGGCGGGCCCATAATCGGCGCATGGAAATCCGCTCCGACAACCCCGAGCACGGCTTCCAGTTCCCGGGCACCTTCGAGATCACCGCGATGGGCCCGGCCACGGCCGGGCTGGAAGCCGAGATCCCGAAGCTGCTCGCCGCCGCCGGCATCGACGTGCTGCACGAAACCGTCTCCTGGCGCGAATCGAGCGGCGGCCGGTTCGTCTCGGTCAAGCTCAGCTTCCGCGCCGTGGACCGCGCCCAGTACGAGGCCGCGCACGAGGCCCTGCGCGCCCACCCGGAAGTGAAGTGGACGCTGTAGCGCGCCGCCCGGCCATCGCGCGCGACCTCGGCCGCCGGCCCTACGAGCCGGTCTGGCGCGCGATGCAGCGCTTCACCGACCTGCGCGACGAGGCCTCCACCGACGAAGTCTGGGTGGTCGAGCACGACCCGGTGTTCACCCTCGGCCAGGCCGGCAAGCCCGAGCACGTGCTCGCGCCCGGCGACATCCCGGTGCTGCACGTCGACCGCGGCGGCCAGGTGACCTACCATGGCCCCGGCCAGGTCGTCGTCTATCCGCTGCTCGACCTCAAGCGCCTGAAGATCGGCGTGCGCGACTACGTGTGCCGGATCGAGCAGGCGGTGATCGACACCCTGGCCGAATGGAACATCCACGCCGCGCGCCGCGAGGGCGCGCCGGGCGTCTACGTCGACGGCGCGAAGGTCGCCGCGCTCGGGATCCGCGTGCGCCGCGGCTGCACCTTCCACGGCCTGGCCTTCAACGCCGCGATGGACCTGGAGCCGTTCGGCCGCATCAACCCCTGCGGCTACCAGGGGCTGCAGGTGACCTCGGTGCTAGACTTGGGCGGCCCGTCCGGCATCGACGCGGTCAAGCCGGTGCTGCTCGACGCGCTGGCCGCGCAGTTCGGCCTCGCCCTGCGGGCCGCCCCGCCGCCCGACCTCGACGATCCCAGGCCGGTCGCCGCCATCCCCACGCCGCAAGCCGCCTGAGCACGCCGATGTCCGACACGCCTTCGCGTTCGATTCCCCTGCAGGTCGTCGCCAACCCGGCGCCGGCGCTGGAGGCCGGGGCGAAGCAGGTCGCCGGCGACAAGATCTCGCGCTCGCCGGTGCAGTTCGCCGACGCGCCGGTGCTGCGCAAGCCCTCGTGGATCCGCGTGCGCATCCCGTCCAACGGCGCGGTCGCCGCGCTCAAGGCCAAGCTGCGCGAGAACCGCCTGGTCACGGTGTGCGAGGAGGCCAGCTGCCCGAACATCCACGAATGCTTCGGCCACGGCACCGCCACCTTCATGATCCTCGGCGAGGTCTGCACCCGCCGCTGCAGCTTCTGCGACGTCGCCCACGGGCGGCCGAAGCCGCCGGACCCGGCCGAGCCGCTGCACCTGGCGCAGACGGTCAAGGACATGGGCCTGAAGTACGTGGTGGTCACCAGCGTCGACCGCGACGACCTGCGCGACGGCGGCGCGGCGCACTTCGTCGACTGCATCGCGGCGATCCGCGAGTTCAGCCCGGGCACGAGGATCGAGATCCTCACCCCCGACTTCCGCGGCAAGGGCCGCATGGAACGGGCGCTGGACATCCTCGCGGCCAATCCGCCGGACGTGTTCAACCACAACATCGAGACGGTGCCCGACCTGTACCGCAACGTCCGCCCCGGCGCCGACTACCAGTGGTCGCTGACCCTGCTGCAGCAGTTCAAGCGCCGGCATCCGCACATCCCCACCAAGTCCGGGATCATGCTCGGCCTGGGCGAGACGCTGGAGCAGGTACAGGCCACGCTGCGCGACCTGCGCGCGCACGACGTGGAAATGGTCACCATCGGCCAGTACCTGCAGCCCAGCGCGCACCACCACCCGGTGCTGCGCTACTGGACGCCGGACGAGTTCAAGGCACTGGAGGTGTACGGCATGGAGCTCGGCTTCAGCCACGTCGCCTCCGGCCCGCTGGTGCGCTCGTCCTACCACGCCGACCGCCAGGCCGCCGAGGCCGGCGTCGCCGCCTGAACACGGGCACCGGCCCCGTCCGCGCGGGTCCGCGCCTGACGTCCCGTTCACATCCGGGGGCCGTGGCACGGTTAGAGTGGATTCGCGCGGTGGTGCAACTTCCTGCACTGTCACGCGGTCCACGTCGGACTCCAGACTCCCCGCCATCCCGAACAGCGGCCGCGGCGCGGCCCCGAGCGAACGCATGAACCTGTCCCGCACCCTGTCCGTTTCCGTGATCGCGCTGGCCCTGTCGGTGCCGCTGGTGCTGATGGCGCGCTCCGACGGCGAGGCGATCCCGTCGACCGCCAGCGTCGACCAGTCCGTCACCTCGCAGACGGTGTACGGGCTGCTGTCCGACAGCCGCTTCGCCTACCGGCCGCGGCCGATGGACGCCGGGCTGTCGGCGGACATCTTCAAGCGCTACCTGGAGGCGCTGGACGCCAACAAGATGTTCTTCACCGCCCAGGACGTGGCGAAGTTCGCGCCCTACAAGGCCGACATGGCGCAGGCGGTGAAGGCCGGCAAGCTCGATCCGGCGTTCTCGATCTTCGCGCTCTACAAGCAGCGCGTCGACCAGCGCATGGCCTACGCGCGCGGCCTGCTCAAGCAGGACATCTTCGACTTCGGCGGCGACGACCGCTGGTACTACGACCGCGAGGACGCCGCCTGGGCGGCCGGCGACGCCGAGGTGCAGGGGCTGTGGAAGCAGTCGGTGCGCAACGACTGGCTGCGCCTGAAGCTGGCCGGCAAGAAGCCCGACGAGATCCGCAAGACGCTGGACAAGCGCTACGCCAACTTCTCCCGCAACAGCGACCAGCTCGACGGCACCGACGCGTTCCAGAGCTTCCTCAACGCCTACACCGCCTCGATCGACCCGCACACCGACTACTTCGACCCGCGCAGCGCCGACCGCTTCAACCAGTCGATGTCGCTCTCGCTCGAGGGCATCGGCGCGCAGTTGCAGGCGCAGGACGACGTGATCGTGATCCGCGAGCTGATCGCCGGCGGCCCGGCGGCCACCAGCGGCAAGTTCACCCCCGGCGACCGCATCGTCGGCGTCGGCCAGGGCGCCGGCGGGGCGATGGAGGACGTGATCGGCTGGCGCATCGACGACGTGGTCGACAAGATCAAGGGTCCCAAGGGCACCCAGGTGCGGCTGGACGTGATCCCCGCCGCGGCGAGCCTCGACAGCAAGCCCAACCGGATCGTGCTGACCCGCGCCAAGATCCGCCTCGAGGAGCAGGCCGCGAAGTCCGAGATCCTCAAGCTGCCGGCCGCCGACGGCACGCCCGAGCGCCGCATCGGCGTGGTCAAGCTGCCGGCCTTCTACCAGGACTTCGAGGGGCGCCGGAAGCACAGCGACGACTACGCCTCGGCCACGCGCGACGTCGCGCGCCTGCTCCGCCAGCTCAAGACGCAGGGCGTGGACGGCGTGGTCATGGACCTGCGCAACAACGGCGGCGGCTCGCTCAACGAGGCGATCGAGCTCACCGGGCTGTTCATCGACCGCGGGCCGGTGGTGCAGGTGCGCGAGTCCGGCGGCGACGTCAGCGTCGAGGGCGACCGCGAGGCCGGCGTGGCCTGGGATGGCCCGCTGGCGGTGCTGGTCAACCGCGGCTCGGCCTCGGCCTCGGAGATCTTCGCCGGCGCGATCCAGGACTACGGCCGCGGCCTGGTGATCGGCGAGACCACCTTCGGCAAGGGCACGGTGCAGAACCTGGTCGACCTCGACCGCTGGCCCGGCAACGAGGGCAGGCGCGTGGGCCAGGTCAAGCTCACCGTCGCGCAGTTCTTCCTGCCCGGCGGCAGCAGCACCCAGAACAAGGGCGTGGTGCCCGACATCGCCTTCCCGGTGATGGTCGACGCCTCCCAGTTCGGCGAAAGCACCTACGACAACGCGCTGCCGTGGTCGAAGATCGCCGCGGTGCCGCACACCCGCTACGGCAACTTCGCGCCGCTGCTGCCCAGGCTCGAGGCCAGGCACGAGGCACGCGTGGCCGGGGACAAGGAATTCCAGTGGTTCGAGGAGGACGTGCAGGAGTTCCGCGACCAGCAGGCGAAGAAGTACGTCTCGCTCAACGAAGGCGAACGCCGCGCCGAGCGCGACCGCGAGGAAGCCAAGCGCAAGTCGCGCCAGGAGCAGCGCAAGGCGCTGGGCCTGCCGCTCGACCCGCTGGCCGCGCAGGCGGCGGACGACGGCCTGCAGGCCAGCGAGCGCAACGTCGCCGAGGACGCCGCGCGCGAGAAGCTGGCCGAGGACGCGCCGGACCCGCTGCTGCGCGAGTCGGCGGCGATCCTGGCCGACGCGGTGCAGCTGCTCGGCGCCGACCAGGTGCTGTCGGCGCAGGTGCTGCCGGAGGCGCGGGTGCAGGGGCACTGGGCGGACTGAGGTCCGCGCGGTTTCCGGCGGGATGCGACGGGCGCTTCGGCGCCCGTCGTCGTTTCCGGCCCGCCGTTGCCGGGCAGGAGCGCCCCATGGCGCGATGCCCTTCGTGATGCGTCTCCGCGGCGGCGGGAATCGCGCCCATGGGGCGCTCCTACGGGAGGCGACGCGGCGATTGGCCCGCAGGCGGGAGGCAGAGTTGCGCGGCGGCGCGCCGCGACAGGCGTAAAATCGTGGGCGCAAGCCGCCGTTCCCTCCCCGCGATTCCTCCATCGGACCTTCCCATGACTGCCTCGCCGCAGCTCGTGCCGCCGCCCGTTTCCGCGTTCGCCGTCGCCGCCGCGCTGGCGGTGCTGTACGTCGTCTGGGGCTCCACCTACCTCGGCATCCGCTTCGCGCTCGAGGGCGGGTGGCCGCCGCTGCTGATGGCCGGCCTGCGCTTCCTCGCCGCCGGCGCCGTGCTGCTCGCGGTGCTGCGCGCGCGCGGCATGGCGATGCCCACGCGCGCGCAGTGGCGCAACAGCGCCTTCATGGGCCTGCTGCTGCTGGGCCTGGGCAACGGCATGGTCTGCATCGCCGAGCAGTCGGTGTCCTCGGGGCTGGCCGCGGTCGCGGTGGCCTCGGCACCGCTGTGGATCGGCCTGTTCTCCGCGATCCGCGGGCAGCATCCGCGGCGGATCGAGTGGGTCGGGCTGGGCATCGGCTTCCTCGGCGTGCTGTGGCTCAACGCCGGCAGCTCGCTGGTCGCGACGCCGAAGGGCCTGGTCGCGCTGCTGGTCGCGCCGCTGGCGTGGGCGTTCGGCTCGGTGTGGAGCAAGGGCCGCGACCTGCCGTCGCCGTTCATGGGCGCGGCGGCGCAGATGCTGTGCGGCGGCGCGATGATGCTCGTGGCCGGCCTGGCGCTGGGCGAGCGCTTCGACGGCCTGCCGTCGGCCAAGGGCACGTTTGCGGTCGCCTACCTCGCCGGCTTCGGCTCGATTGTCGCGTTCTCGGCCTACATCTGGCTGCTGCACCACGTGCGCGCGACGCTGGCCGGCAGCTACGCCTACGTCAACCCGGTGATCGCGGTGCTGCTGGGCGCCTGGCTGGCCGCCGAGCGCTTCAGCGTGCAGGACATCGGCGCGATGGGCGTGATCCTGCTCGGCGTGGTCGCGATCACGCTGGCGAAGGCGCGCGCGCCGAAACCCGCGGGGGCGAAGGCATGAGCGCGGGGGCGCTGGACCGCCGCGGCCTGTGGGTCGCGGCCGGCTCGTTCGTGCTGTGGGGCGTGATGCCGCTGTACTGGCACCTGCTCAAGGCGGTGCCCTCGCTGCAGATCATCGCCCACCGCATCGTCTGGAGCACGGTGCTGGTGGCGGGCTGGCTGACCTGGAAATACGGCCGCCCGTGGCTGCGGGAGACCCTCGTGCAGCCACGGGCGGCGTGGATGCTGGCGCTGAGCGGCTCGCTGATCGCGTTCAACTGGGGCCTGTACATCTGGGCGGTCAACGCCGGCCACGTGGTCGAGACCAGCCTGGGCTACTTCATCAACCCGCTGCTCAACGTGGTGCTGGGCGTGCTGGTGCTGCGCGAGCGCCTCAACCGCGCGCAGTGGACGTCGGTGGCGATCGCCGGCGCCGGCGTGCTGTGGCTGGCGTTCCACTACGGCAGCTTCCCGTGGATCGCGCTGTCGCTGGCCGGCTCGTTCGGCCTGTACGGGCTGGTGCGCAAGCTGGCGGCGGTGCCGCCGGTGCGCGGCCTCGGCATCGAGAGCCTGTACCTGTTCGCGCCCGCGCTGGCGCTGATGCTGTGGGGCGAGGCCCACGGCGACGGCGGCTTCGTCGCCACGGCCGGCGCGCCCGGCTGGGGCTGGCGGCTCGACGCGCTGCTGGTGCTGGGCGGCGCGCTGACCGCGCTGCCGCTGATCGGCTTCGCCGACGCGGTGCGGCGGATTCCCTATTCGACGATCGGGCTGCTGCAGTACATCGCGCCGACCCTGCAGCTGCTGTGCGGCGTGCTGCTGCTGGGCGAGGGCTTCGGCCGCGAGCGCGCGATCGGCTTCGTGCTGATCTGGATCGCGCTGGCGCTGTACGCCGGCGAGGGCCTGCTGCGGGCGCGCAGGCCGGTTCCCGCCGTGTAGGAGCGCCCCATGGGCGCGATGGCTTTCGCCGGTCACGCGATCGCGCCCATGGGGCGCTCCTACAGCAGCATCCAGGCGAGCACCACGACGCCGGCGATCGCCACCGCCAGCGCCGCCTTGCGCCAGGCCTGCGCGCGCCGGCGCAGGCGCCGCACGCGCTCCTCGTTGAGCGCGCGGGCGCGCTCGATCAGCGGCGCGGCCTCGGCCTCCGCGCGCTCGTAGGCGAGCGCGGCCTGCGCTGGGTTGGCCTCGGCGCGCAGCGCCGCGTCCTCGTACACGTCGAACGCACGCTTCTGCAGCTCGTGCAGCAGCGCTTCCAGGCGCGCGTGCGAGAGCGTGGCCACGCTGTCCTGGGCCGCGCCGTCCCGGGCTGCGGCGTGCCGCGCCGGGCCTTCCATCACGCGTCGCGCAGCGCCGTGGTCACCGGCAGGGTGGCCGCGCGCAGCGCCGGGAACAGGCCACCGACGAAGCCGATCGCCAGCGCCCATTTCAGGCCCGTCCACAGCACCGCCGGCGAGACCCGGAAGTCGAAGGTGAGCTGGCCGATGCCGCCGGCGATGGTCGAGGCGGTGTAGCCGTTGAACAGCAGCCAGGCCAGCGCGCCGCCTAGCAGGCCGCCGAGCAGCGCCAGCAGCATCGTCTCCAGCATCACCGCCACCACCACCGGCACGCTGCGGAAGCCGAGCGCGCGCAGGGTGGCGATCTCGCGCGCGCGGGTGGCCACGGTGGCGAACATGGTGTTGAGCGCGCCGAAGATCGCGCCGATCGCCATGATCGCGCCCACGACCATGCCGACGATGCGGATGATCTTGGTCATCTGCTCGGACTGCTTGCTGAAGTAGTCGAGGGTGGTGCTGGCGTCGACGTCCAGCCGCGGATCGCCCGCCAGCGCCGCCTTGAACGTCTTGAACGCCGCGGGATTCTCCAGCTTCGCGGTGACCGAGGTCCGCGAGCTGCCGCGCCGGTAGGTGGTGGCGACGGTGTCGGCGTCGCCCCACAGCTCGGAATCCATCGCGTCGCCGGCGTGGAAGATGCCCACCACCTGCCACTGCTGGTTGCCGAGCTTGACCGACTTGCCGACCTCGAGCCCGGCGAACTGGCGCTGCGCGCCGGTGCCGGCCATCAGCTCGCGCCGGCCCGGCGAGAACTTGCGCCCTTCGACGATCTTCACGTCCGGCCGCACCGCCCACGCCATCTCGCCCACGCCGCGCAGCTGCACGCTGCCGTCCTCGTCGGGCGCGCCGCCCTTGATCGGCAGGTTGGCCGCGACCACCATCTCCGGCGACACCAGCGCCCGGCCCTGGGCGTCGCGCGCGATGCCGGGCGCCTGGCCGATCACGACCACGCTGTCGTGCAGGAGCGTGGACATCGCCTCGGCGGCGGATGCGCCGCGCATCACGATCGCGGTGTCCTCGCTGCCGCTCTTGCTCAGGGTCTCGCCGTAGCCCTCGGCCATCGCCAGCATCGCCACCAGCACCGCGACCACGCCGGCGATGCCGACCACGACCACCGACGAGGCGCCGAACCGCTGGCGCAGCGTGCTGATGCCGACCTGGGTCACCGAGCCGGCCTGGCGCCCGCGCCGGGTGAGCAGCATCCACAGCGCGAACAGCGCGGCCAGCCCGAGCAGGAACGGCCACGGCAGCGCCAGCCAGGCGATGATGCCCGCCACCACCACCAGGAACAGGCCGGCGCCGCGCAGGAACGATTTGAGTGTCTTCATGTCCGTCTCTCTTGAAGCGTCATGTCCGACGAGTCGGAACGGAATGGCGTTGGCGGGCGCGAGGCGTCACCGCCCCGCCAGCGCGTCGACGATGTTCAGCCGCATCGCGCGCAGCGCCGGCAATGCGCCGACCAGCAGGCCGATCACGACCATCAGCCCCAGGCCCAGCGACCAGCTGCGCCAGCCGACCGGGGGCAGGTCGAGGTTGCCGCCGCTGCCGGCCTCGAGCACCGGTCCCAGCAGCGCCGCCAGGCCCAGGCCGAGCACGCCGCCGATCACCACCAGCAGCACCGACTCGGCCAGCACCAGGCCGAGCACGGAGCCGTCGCGGAAGCCGATGGTCTTGAGCACCGCCAGCTCGGGGATGCGCTCGCGCACCGCCTGCGCCATGGTGTTGCCGGTGAGCAGCAGCAGGGTGAAGAACACCGCGCCCATGATCGAGCCGACGATCAGGCCGATGTCGGCGGTCTGCTTCATCCACGAGGCGAACGCCGCCGCCTCGGTCTGGGTCTTGGTCTCGTGGTCGGAGTTGGCCGAGAGCGCGTCGATCGCCTTGGCCACGTGGTCGGCCTGCGCCGGGTCGGCCACCCGCACCACGTACCAGCCCACCGAGCCGCGGTTGTAGGGCGCGGACTCGTCGAAGTACTTCCACTGCATCAGCAGCATCTGGTCGTACCAGCCCGAGCCGGCGTCCTTGGACGGATGCATCGTGCCGACGATGTCGAACGACCAGTTCTTGCTGCCGTCCTGGTTGGGGAAGATCGTCGACATCAGCGGGATCTTCTGCCCGACCTTCCAGCCAAAGCGCTTCATCAGCCCCTCGCCGACCAGCACGCCGGTGCGGGTGTCGTCGAACGCCTTCCGCTGCTTCGGGTCGACCTCGATCTCCGGGTACAGGTCGAGGTAGTTGGGCGCCACCGCGAAGCTGAAGATCTGGTTGTGCGGGTCCTGGTAGGCGCCGCCGAACCAGTTGGCGTAGGTTACCTTCTGCACGCCGTCCACGCGCTCGATCCGCGAGGTCAGCGCCGAGGGCAGGGTGTCGATGAACGACAGCCGCGAGGCGGTCTGCAGGCGCGAGGCGCCGGCGGCGCTCTTGCCGGCCTGCACGAAGCTCTCGCGCACGCCGTTGAGCAGGCCGAACAGCAGGAACGCGGCGAGGATCGAGAGCAGCGTCAGGATCGTCCGCGTCTTGCGCCGGAACAGCTCGGACCAGATCAGGGGCAGGTATTTCATGGGCGTCATCCCGTCGTGGCTGGGAGCTAGGAACTAGGAACTAGGAACTAGAGAATAGGAACTAGGAACTAGTGGAGTGGGAGCGAGGCTAGTGGAGTGGGAGCGAGGCGAGAAAATCCGGGTGCTCGCTCTATCGTTTCTAGTTCCTCTCCTCTAGTTCCTCGCTTCTAGGCATGCGCGACCTGCTCCACCAGCGTCCCCTTGTCCAGATGCAGCGTATGACTGGCGTGCTCGGCCGCCTTCGGGTCGTGGGTGACCATCACGATGGTCTTGCCGTGCTCGCGGTTGAGCACCTGCAGCAGGCCCAGGATCTCCTCGGCCGACTGGCGGTCGAGGTCGCCGGTGGGCTCGTCGCAGATCAGCAGGGTCGGGTCGGAGACGATCGCGCGCGCGATCGCCACGCGCTGCTGCTGGCCGCCGGAGAGCTCGTTGGGCTTGTGCTTCGCGCGGTCGCCCAGCCCGACCAGCTGCAGGGCGACCTCGGCGTTGCGCCGGCGCTGCGCCGCGCCCAGGTGGGTGAGCAGCAGCGGCAGCTCGACGTTGCGCTGCGCCGTGAGCATCGGCATCAGGTTGTAGAACTGGAACACGAAGCCGACGTGGTCGCTGCGCCACTGCGAGAGCTGGCCGGCGCCCATGCGGTCGATGCGCTCGCCGTCGATCTCGATCTCGCCGCCGCTGGGGGTGTCGAGGCCGCCGATCAGGTTGAGCAGGGTGGTCTTGCCCGAGCCCGACGGCCCCATCAGCGCGACGAAGTCGCCCTTGTCGATGTCGAGGTCCAGCCCGTGCAGCACGGCGATCTTCTCCGGGCCGCGCTGGTAGGTCTTGGTGAGGTTGCGGATCGAAACCAGGGATGCCATCGGCGTGTTCCTCTGCGGTTGTTTGCCGTGCGGCGCAAGAAGCGGTGGATGGGGCCCGCGCCTTTCAGGGCCTGAAAACTCGGATCGTCATTCCCGCGAAAGCGGGAACCCAGTGACTTTCGTGCAAGGGCATCGCGGCGCCACCACCAAAGTCTCTGGGTTCCCGCTTTCGCGGGAATGACGGCATGGAGGCGGTCGGCATCCATGGACTCCAGGCCCGGCCTCCATCGGGTACGACGAACGACGGTTCACGATTTCGACTCCCCGGCCTTGGCGATCCGCACCCGGGCCCCGTCCTCCAGCTCCGCCGGAGGATCCAGCACCACCGTCTCGCCGGCCGAGAGCCCGGACAGGACCTGGCGGTCGTCGCCCAGCGGGGCGCCGAGCCTGAGCGTGCGGCGCTCGACCGTGCCGGCCTCGCCGTCGGCGTCCACCACGAAGGCAACGTCGGCGCCGTCGCGGCCGGCCAGCGCGGCCTTGGGGGCGCGCACGCCGCGCGGCGCCTCGGCGCCCTTCGGCGGCTCCTGCTCCAGGAAGCGCACGTTGACGCCCATGTCCGGCACGATCCGCGGATCCTTCTGCTTGAGCGCGACGCGCACCTTCACCGTGGCCTTGCCGCGGTCGGCGGTCGGGATGATCGCGATCACCTCGGCCGGGATCTTCCAGTCCGGGTAGGCGTTGAGCGCCGCCTCGACCGGCATCTTCGGCTTCACCCGGCCGATGAAGGCCTCGCCGACGTCGACCTCCACCTCCAGCGAGTCCATGTCGACGATGGTGCCGATGCCGGTGCGGGTGAAGCCGCCGCCCGCCGACAGCGGCGAGACGATCTCGCCCGGCTGCGCGTCCTTGGTGGTGACCATGCCCGCGAATGGCGCCCGCACGATGGTGTTGTCGACGCCGATGTCGGCGATCGCCAGCGCGTCGCCGGCCACCTTGATGTTGCGCTGCGCGGTGAGCAGCTGCGCGCGCAGGGAGTCGCGCTGGGCCACGGCCTGGTCGTACTGCGACCTGGAGACCAGCTGCTGCTGCACCAGCGTCGCGTAGCGTGCGGCGTCGGCCTCGGCCTGTGCCAGCTGCGCGCGCACGCCCTCGGCCTGGCTGCGCGCGGCGGCCAGCTGGGCGGCGTTGAGCGCGCGCTGCGCATCGGCGTCGACCGGGTCGAGCGTGGCGACCACCTGGCCGGCCTCGACGCGCTGGCCTTCCTCGATCAGCACCTCGCGCACCTTGCCGGTGATCTTGGCCGAGACCGTGGCCATGCGCCGCGCGACCACGTAGCCGGTGGCGTCGAGCACCGAGGCCGAGCCGCCGGCGCCGCCGAGCGCCTGCACGGTCGCGACGTGCACCTCGACGCCGCGGTCGCGGGCGAAGATCGCCCATGCCGCGCCGGCGACGAGCACCAGCACCAGCACGACCGCCAGCGCGATCCACAGCCCGCGCCGCGAGGGCGGCGGGGGCGGGGCCTTGCGGTCGATGCGGAGTTCCTTCAGCAGGTCGGCGTTCGTGTTCATCAGGGACCGGGACGGAGGAAAGGCCGAAGTGTGACGGCAAGGACGGCGCGCACCAAATGTCCGGAAGTCACTTTCGCAGGGGTGTTTCGCACGCAGGCGCCGTTTGTCACGGCATTGGACAGCGGGGCGGGACAATGCGCGGATGCCGCCACGCGGCCGTAATCGTGGTTCCGCGCCGGCCGCGGTGCAGCCGGAGTGCGCAGGCTATGCCGCAGGCGCTCCGCTGTCACCTGACGCCTGTCATGCCATCGCCGTGACCGCCGCGACTGCCGCCGCGGCCGGCGTACGCGCAGGATGCCGGCCATCGCAACGGAAGGAGGGGCGGTATGGAAGGCGGCTTCGTCGAACTCGCGCGCCTGCGCGGCGCGCGCAGGCAGTACGGCAAGGTGGTCGCGCTCGACGGCGTCGACCTCTCGATCCGGCCCGGCCAGGTGCTGGCGCTGCTGGGCGCCAACGGCGCCGGCAAGACCACCGCGATCTCGCTGCTGCTCGGGCTGCTGCGGCCCGACGCCGGCGAGGCGACGCTGTTCGGCCGCTCGCCGCAGGCGTTGGCGGCGCGCCGCAACGTCGGCGTGATGCTGCAGTCGGCGAGCCTGCCGGACAACAGTACCGTGCGCGAGCTGCTGATGCTCACGCGCAGCTACTACCCGGTGCCGCGCGGCGTCGACGAGTGCGTGGCGCTGGCCGGGCTCGAGGGGCTGCTCGACCGCCGCTACGGCAAGCTCTCCGGCGGGCAGCAGCGGCGCGCGCAGTTCGCGCTCGCGCTGTGCGGCAGCCCGCGCCTGCTGTTCCTGGACGAGCCCACCACCGGGCTGGACATCGAGGCGCGCCAGGGGCTGTGGCGCGCGATCCGCACGCTGGTTTCCGGAGGCTGCGCGGTGCTGCTGACCACGCACTACCTGGAGGAGGCCGAGGCGCTGGCCGACCGGGTGGTGGTGCTCAACCGCGGCAAGGTCGCCGCCACCGGCACGATGGACGAGGTCCGCCGCCACGTCGCGCAGCGGCGCATCCGCTGCCTGTCCGCGCTCGATGCCGACCGCATCGCGTCCTGGCCGCGGGTGCGCGCAGCGCAGCGCGTCGATGCGCGCATCGAAGTGGTCACCGACGCCGCCGAGGCGGTGGTGCGCCGGCTGCTGGCCGAGGATCCCGCGCTGTCGGAGCTGGAGGTGCAGCGCGCCGGCCTGGCCGAGGCCTTCCTGGAAATCACCCGCGACGCCGCCGCCGGCGCGTCGTCGCCCCACGCGCGCGAGGCCGCCTGATGGACGCGATGATCGAAACGGTTCGCCCGCATTCGCCGCTGCGCAGCTACCTGCTGGAGGCGAAGTGCGAGTTCCTGCGGATGGCGCGCACGCCCTCCTTCGCGCTGCCGGTGATGCTGTTCCCGGCGCTGTTCTACGTGCTGTTCGGCGTCCTGATCAATCGCGGCGACGGTGGAGGCGCCGCGCGCTACCTGCTTGCCACCTACGGCGTGTTCGGCGTGATGGGCGCGGGCCTGTTCGGGTTCGGGGTGACGGTGGCGATGGAGCGCGAGCGCGGCCTGCTCGCGTACAAGCGCGCGCTGCCGATGCCGCCGGGCGCATACCTGCTGTCGAAGATGGCGATGGCGATGCTGTTCGCCGGCGCGATCTCGCTGCTGCTGGCGCTGCTCGGCGCCACTCTGGGCGGGGTATCGCTGGCGCCGTCGCAGTGGCTGCTGCTGTTCGCGATCGACGTCGCCGGGGTGCTGCCGTTCTGCGCGATCGGGCTGTGGATCGGCACCCTGGTCGGCGGGCAGGGCTCGCCGGCGGTGCTCAACATGCTGTACCTGCCGATGGCGTTCCTGTCCGGGCTGTGGCTGCCGCTGTCGATGCTGCCGGCGGTGTTCGCGCGGATCGCGCCGGTGTGGCCGCCCTACCACCTCGCACAACTGGCGCTGAAGGTGGTGGGGATGGACGCCGGCGGCGCGCCCGCGGTGCACCTGGCGGTGCCGGCGGCGGTGGCGCTCGGCTTCTTCCTGCTGGCGCGGCGGCGGCTGGCGGCGATGGAGGCGCGCTGATGCCCGCCTGCCTCGCCCGGCGTCGATCGCCGGCCGCCGCGCGCTTGCAGTAGCATGGCCGCGGCATCGACACGCGGCGGGCATCGCGCATGAGCTTCCTCTCCGTCCCGGCCTGGCTGCGCCCGGCCCCGGATTCGCTGGTGGCCCGCGACATCCACCGCTGCAAGTCGCCCTGGAGCGAGGGCATCCACCTCGCGTGGTCGATGTGGGTGTTCATCACGCCGCTCTTCGCCGGCGGCTACACGCTGCGCTGGGCGCTGCTGACGCTGGCCTCGTACCCGCTGTTCGTGCTGCTGTACGCGATGTGCATGCTGGCGCCGCGCCGGACCGCATGGCGCTACGCGCTGGGCATGGCCGCGCTGAGCATGGCGCTGCTGCCGTGGTATCCGTCCGGCATCAGCTATTTCGTGTTCGGTTGCATCATGCTGCGCATCAACGGGACGCGCGCGGCCGTCGGCTACCTGCTGCAGCTGGCGCTGCTCAACGCCGCCTTCGTCGGGCTGGCGCGCTGGATCGGCTACCCGTGGCAGAGCCTGGTGTGGATCCCGGCGACGACCCTGGTGGTGGGCCTGGTGGTGATGGTGGAGCGCTCGGCGGAGGAGAAGGACGCCGAGATCAAGCTCTCGCACGACGAGGTGCGGCGGCTCGCCGCCACCGCCGAGCGCGAGCGCATCGGCCGCGACCTGCACGACCTGCTCGGCCACACGCTGTCGCTGATCACGCTGAAGCTGGAACTCTCGCGCAAGCTGTTCGAGCGCGACCCGGCCGCCTCGCGCCGCGAGCTGGAAGAAGCCGAGGGCGTCGCCCGCAACGCGCTGGCCGAGGTCCGCTGCGCCGTCACCGGCATCCGCGCCACGGACCTCGCCGCCGAGCTGGCATCGGCGCGGCTGATGCTCGAGTCCTCGGTCGTGCACCTGGACTACGACCTGCCGCCGGTCGGCCTGTCCCCCGACGTGGAGCGCGCGCTGGCGCTGGCGCTGCGCGAGGCGGCCACCAACATCGCCCGCCACGCGCGCGCCGGCACCGCGCGGATCGGCTTCATGCGTGAGGCCGCGCAGCTGCGGATGGTGGTCGCCGACGACGGCCGCGGCGGCATCGCCGGCGACGGCAACGGCCTGGCCGGCATGCGCCAGCGCCTGGCCAGGGTGGGCGGGACGCTGGAGATCGAGTCCCCGCGCGGACGCGGCACGCGGCTGTCGCTGGCGGTGCCGCTGGCGGCGGGCGCCGACCTGCCGCCGCCGGCCGTCGCCGTCGTGGAAACCGCGCGCGCCGCCGCCGCGCCGGCCGCCGGGAACGCCGCGTGATCCGCATCCTGCTGGCCGAGGACCAGGCGATGGTGCGTGGCGCGCTGTCGGCGCTGCTGGGCCTGGAATCGGACATCGAGGTGCTCGGCGCCGCCGCCGACGGCGAGGGCGCCTGGCGCGAGCTGCAGCGCCTGCGCCCCGACGTGCTGGTCACCGACATCGAGATGCCGGGCCTGAGCGGGCTGGAGCTGGCGCAGCGCATCCAGCGCCACGGCCTGGCGACCAGGGTGGTGATCGTCACCACCTTCGCCCGCGCCGGCTTCCTGCGCCGCGCGCTGGAGGCCGGCGTCTCCGGCTACCTGCTCAAGGACGCGCCGGCCGAGCACCTGGCCGAGGCGCTGCGCAAGGTCCACCGCGGCGGCCGCGCGATCGACCCGCAGCTGGCGATGGACGCCTGGAGCGATGCCGATCCGCTCAACGACCGCGAGCGCCAGGTGCTGCGGCTGGCCGGCGAAGGCCAGTCCGCCGCCGACATCGCCGCGCGCCTGCGCCTCTCGCACGGCACCGTGCGCAACTACCTGTCCGAGGCGATCGGCAAGCTCGGCGTCGGCAACCGCATCGAGGCCTACCGGCTGGCCCGGCAGAAGGGCTGGCTGTAGCGCCGCGCCCGGCGCGGCGCGCGGGCGGAATGTGACCGCGGTCCTTCATCCGATTGTCGCGGCGGGGCCGGCAGCCTAGGCTCCGCCGAGGGAGGAGCGGAGGAGCCAGGGCCGCGATGCAGACGGTCAAGGAAAGAACCCGGGCCGGACTGCTGGTCGCGGCCCTGATCTTCATCGCGATCGGGCTGGTGGTGCTGTACGGCGCGCAGCGGCTGATCGAAGACGCGCGCTGGGTCTCGCACAGCAACGAGGTGATCGGTCGCCTCGACGAGCTGGAGGCGCGCATGCGCGATGCCGAATCCGCGCTGCGCGGCTACGTGCTGACCGGCAGGATCGACTACCTGGCGGACTACCACGCGTCCCGCGACCAGGTGCCCGTGGTGACCGAGCGGGTCGCGGGGCTGGTCGCCGACAACCCTGCGCAGTCCGGTCGCATGCGCGCGCTGCGGTCGCAGCTGGAGCTGCGCCTGCACCAGATGGCCAACACGGTGCTGCGCTACCAGAGCGACGGGATCGCAGGCGCGCGCGCCTCGATGGGCAGCGACGTGTTCGAGGCCTCCAGCGCGATCCGCCGCCAGAAGGCGGTGATGGTCGGCGAGGAGCGCGTGCTGCTCGAGCAGCGCGCCGCCTCCACCCACGCCAGCGCCAACGCGCTGCGCGCGATGGCGCTGCTCGGGATCCCGCTCGGGCTGGCGGTGATCGTGGCCGTGTACCTGCTGCTGGTGCGCGAGATCCGCCGCCGCTCGCTGGCCGAGGACGCCGCGGAGCAGGTCCATGCGCGCCTGCGCGAGGGCAACGCCGAGCTCGAGCACAAGAGCGCCGACCTGCGCGCGCTCAGCCGCTACGGCAGCATGCTGCAGAGCTGCGTCGACCCGGCCGAGGCGCTGCAGCTGACCGCGCGCATGCTGTCGACGCTGCGGCCGGGCCTGGCCGGCACCATCTACCGCATGCGCAACTCGCAGGACCACGCCGAGGCCGCGCAGCACTGGGGCCGGCACCGTGCGGCCACCACCGACGCGCTGCTGCCGGAATCGTGCTGGGCGCTGCGTCGCGACCAGCCCTACCTGGTGGACGGCAGCGACGGCGGCAACGCCCGCTGCGCGCACGCGGCGTCCGGCCACGACGGCGTCGCCACCGCCTGCATCCCGCTCTCGGCGCAGGGCGTGCAGCTGGGCCTGCTGTACCTGTCCGACGCCGACGCCGGCTTCCTGTCGCGCATCGACATCATCGAGGCGGCGGCCGAGCAGCTGTCGATGGCGCTGGCCAACCTGTCGCTGCGCGAGCGGCTGCGCCTGCAGTCGATCCGCGAGCCGCTGACCGGGCTGTTCAACCGCCGCTACCTCGAGGAGTCCGCCGCGCGCGAGCTGGCGCGCTGCGCCCGCCGCGGGCTGCCGCTGTCGCTGATGATGCTCGACATCGACCACTTCAAGGCCTTCAACGACGTCCACGGCCACGCCGGCGGCGACGCGCTGCTGGCGCGGTTCGGCAAGCTGCTGGCCGAGCACAGCCGCGGCGAGGACATCGCCTGCCGCTACGGCGGCGAGGAGTTCACCCTGATCCTGCCCGAGGCGCCGCCGGAGTCGGCGCTGCAGCGCGCCGAGGGCATCCGCGCCGCGGTCGAGGCGATGCGCGTGCGGCACATGGACCGCGAGCTGCCGCAGGTGACGGTGTCGATCGGCGTCGCCGCGTTTCCCGGCGACGGCGACAGCCCCGAGGCGCTGCTGCACGCCGCCGACGAGGCGCTGTACCGGGCCAAGCACGCCGGCCGCAACCGCGTCGAACGCGCCTCGGCGTAGGCCGGCGTCACACCCGGCATGCTTTTGTAGGAGCGACGGAAGTCGCGATGCTTTGCCTGGGCTGGAGGAGGTCGCGACTTCCGTCGCTCCTACAGGAGATACCGGGCTCGCGACCGCTTCAGGCGCAGCGCCGCTTGAGCATCTCGAACGCGGCGCGCAGCCCCTGCGCCTCGCCGCCGGCGGGGCGGCCCGGGCGGTCGCTGTCGTTCCAGGCGTAGACGTCCACGTGCGCCCACTTCTGCTGCGCCGGCACGAAGCGTTCCAGGTACAGCGCGGCGGTGATGCTGCCGGCCATGCGCGTGGCGCTGCCGTTGGCGAGGTCGGCGACGTGGCTGGTCAGGTAGCGCAGGTAGGGGCGCCACAGCGGCATCCGCCACATCGGGTCGCGCGCGCGCGCGGCGGCGGCCAGCCAGTCGTCGGCCAGCGCGTCGTCGTTGGCGTACAGCGCCGGCAGGTCGGGGCCCAGCGCGACGCGCGCGGCGCCGGTGAGGGTGGCGAAGTCGAGCAGCAGCGCCGGCGCCAGCTCGCCGGCCAGGGCCAGCGCGTCGCCGAGGATGACCCGGCCCTCGGCGTCGGTGTTGTCGATCTCCACGTGCACGCCCTTGCGGGTGGCGATCACCTCGCCGGGGCGGAAGGCGTCGGGGCCGATCGCGTTCTCCACCGCCGGTACCAGCGCGGTCAGGCGCAGCGGCAGGCCGCGCGCCATGACGAGCTCGGCCAGCGCCAGCGCGTGCGCGGCGCCGCCCATGTCCTTCTTCATGTTGCGCATGCCGTCGGCGCCCTTGATGTCCAGGCCGCCGGTGTCGAAGCACACGCCCTTGCCGACCAGCACGACGTGCGGATGCGCCTGGTCGCCCCAGTCCAGGCGCAGCAGCCGCGGCGCGCGGTGCGAGGCGCGGCCGACCGCGTGGATGGCGGGGAAGCCCTGCGCCAGCAGCTCGTCGCCGACGACGGCCTCGAAGCGCGCGCCGTGGCGCTGCGCGATGTCGCGCGCGACGTCCTCGAGCTGCCCGGGCCCCATGTCCTGGGTCGGCGTGTTGACCAGGTCGCGCACCCGCAGGCAGGCGGCGAGCACGTCGACGGCCTCGGCGTCGGGCGCGCCGGCCACCAGCCGCGCCGGCGCGCGCGGCGGATCGCGGTAGCGCGCGAAGCGGTACGCGCCCAGGCCCCAGCCCAGCTGCAGCGCGCGCTGGGTCTCGGCATCGAGCCCGCCGCTGGCCTCCCAGTGGCCCGCCGGCAGCGCCATCGGCGCGTGCGCATAGGAGAACGGGTCGAGCGGATCGCCGATGCCCAGCACCGCGCCGGCGAGCGCGCCCTCCTCGCCGGGCAGCGCGAGCACCGAGCCGGGCGCGGCGTCGAAGCCGTGCGCCAGCATCCACTGCGCCAGCGCGCGCGGCTGGCGCCCGCGCCAGGCCTCCAGCCCGTCGCGGTGGACGAGGTACAGCGGCAGCGGGGACAGCGCGGGATCGGGCGCTGCGAAACCGTTGGGCAGGGTCATGCGATGGCCGCCTCGGCGGGTCGGGGCAGGGCCGCGTCGAGCCAGTCGGCCAGCGCGGCGAGGGTGTCGAAGTGCAGGTCCGGCCGGACCTCGGCGTGCGGCCAGTCGAGGCCGTCGCGGTTGATCCAGCAGCTGAGCAGCCCGGCGCGCGAGGCGCCCAGCACGTCCAGCTCGATGTCGTCGCCCACGTGCAGCACGTCGCCGGGCGCGCAGCCCAGCCGCGCGCAGGCCGCGTGGAAAATGCCGGCCTCGGGCTTGGCCGCGCCGTGGTCGCGCGCGGCGAGGCTGAAGCGGAAGTGCCGGTCCAGGCCGATCCGCGCCAGGTCGGCGTTGCCGTTGGTCAGCGCCGCGACCGGCACGCGCGCGGCGATGCGCTCGAGCGCGTCAATCGCGTCGGGATAGCACTCGACCTGGTTGCGCGCCTCGTAGAACGCCTCGTAGGCGGCGTCGGCCAGCGCCGGATCGCCGCCGCTCTCGGCCAGCGCGCGCTCGAGCGTCAGCCGCCGCAGCGCGCCCAGGTCGTGGACCAGCCGCGGGTGCGCCGCGACCACGCGCTCGCGCAGCGCGCGCATCTCGCCGGCCGGGAACCGTTCCGCCGTGGCGGGGCTGTGCTCGCGCATCCAGGCGTCGAGCACGCGTTCGATCCGCTCGCCGATGGGGGCGAATGGCCAGAGGGTGTCGTCGAGGTCGAGGGTGATGGCGCGGACGGGGAAGCTCACGCCGCCATTCTACGCCGCCGGAGGCAGCCTTATCGCCGTCATCCGGCCAGGATGCCGCGACGCTGCGCGCCGCAGGCAACGCACCCTCTCCCCTTGCGGGAGAGGGCCGGGGCGAGGGAATGAGCGCCAACGGCGCGAATGCCCTTGCTTTTGCTATTGCTTTTCGCCGTTGGCTTTCCCACGAACCCCAAGCGCGACGCCTGCCGGCAGACCCGGAGGGCGCCGCACAGGACGTGCGGCGTTTTTCTACAGGACATGGATGTCCTGTAGAAAAATCCCTGCGTCCTCCGAGGACGACGGGAGCTTTGTCGGGAAAGCGTTTTTCTTTGGTTCGTTTCTTTTGTCGCGTATCAAAAGAAATGAACCCGCCGAAGGCGGAAGCCTTTGATGTTGGCACTTGGTGCGCTTGGGCAAACAGAGCCGATAAAGGCAACGATCAAGAGTGTTTCGTCCGCTACGCGGCCGAGTTCATTTCTTTTGCTGGCCCAAAAGAAACGAACGGCGGTCTCTAAGCTCAAGTGCATCACTCGAGCCAGGGACATGCAATGGGACAGCAGTACACGCAACTGAG
>JAYRKR010000017.1:51805-52060 GCA_041905645.1 Luteimonas sp. | reverse complement strand
CAGTTGCGTGTACTGCTGTCCCATTGCATGTCCCTGGCTCGAGTGATGCACTTGAGCTTAGAGACCGCCGTTCGTTTCTTTTGGGCCAGCAAAAGAAATGAACTCGGCCGCGTAGCGGACGAAACGCGCTTGATCGTTGCCTTTATTGGCTCTCTTGGCCAAAGGCAACAAGTGCCAACATCAAAGGCTTCCGCCTTCGGCGGGTTCATTTCTTTTGATAAGCGTCAAAAGAAACGAACCAAAGAAAAACGCTTT
>JAYRKR010000017.1:0-51795 GCA_041905645.1 Luteimonas sp. | reverse complement strand
CCTCGGAGGACGCAGGGATTTTTCTACAGGACATCCATGTCCTGTAGAAAAACGCCGCACGTCCTGTGCGGCGCCCTCCGGGTCTGTGGAACAACTCCGGGGATTCATTGGCGTGGCAAGGCAGAAACAACGCAGAAGCAAGGCAACGGCAACGGCAACGGCATTCGCGCCGTTGGCGCTCATTCCCCTCACCCTGGCCCTTTCCCGCGAGCGGGAGCGGGAAACGGGATTTCAACCGCCGACGACGGCCTGGTAGCGACGCTCGACCTCGTTCCAGTCGACCACGTTGTAGAACGCGGAGATGTATTCGGGACGGCGGTTCTGGTACTTCAGGTAGTAGGCGTGCTCCCACACGTCCAAGCCCAGGATCGGCGTGTTGCCCGAGCCCACGCCCTTCATCAGCGGGCTGTCCTGGTTGGCGCTGCTCTCGACCGAAAGCTTGCCCGACTTGTCGGCGACCAGCCACGCCCAGCCGCTGCCGAAGCGGCTCACCGCGGCCTGGGTGAAGGCTTCCTTGAACTTGTCGAAGCCGCCCAGGTCGCTGTCGATGTGCTTCGCCACGTCGCCGACCGGCTGGCCGCCGCCCTTGGGCGACATCACGGTCCAGAACAGCGAGTGGTTGGCGTGGCCGCCGCCGTTGTTGCGCACCGCGCCGCGGATCTTCTCGGGCAGGGCGTCGAGGTCGCGGATCAGCTCCTCGGCCGGCTTGTCGGCCAGGTCGGTGCCCTCCAGCGCCTTGTCGAGGTTGTTGATGTAGGCCTGGTGGTGCTTGTCGTGGTGGATCTCCATCGTCTTGGCGTCGATGTGCGGCTCGAGCGCGTCGAAGGCGTATGGAAGGGGGGGAAGCGTATGGGCCACGTCGATCTCCTGTCGGGGAAGCTGAATGCGCATTCTCCTACGGATCGGGTAAAGAATGCGAAAAGGAAAGGGCGTCGGAGCGCCCTTCCCTCGTGCCTCGCGGGCAACGCAGCGTTTCAGTTCGCCTCGGCGACCTCGACCCCGTCCAGGCCCTGCGACAGCGTGCGCGCGTCGCCGCCCTGGGCGAGCTTGATCCGCAGGCGCACCTCGTTGGCCGAGTCGGCGTAGCGCAGCGCGTCCTCGTAGGAGATCTCGCCGGCCTGGTAGAGCTCGAACAGGCTCTGGTCGAAGGTCTTCATGCCGAGGTTGGTCGATTCCTTCATCACTTCCTTGAGCTTGTGGATCTCGCCGTCGCGGATGTAGTCCTGCACCAGCGGGGTGCCGAGCAGGATCTCCATCGCCACGCGCCGGCCCTTGCCGTCCGGGGTCGGGATCAGCTGCTGCGCGACCACGCCCTTGAGGTTGAGCGAGAGGTCCATCAGCAGCTGGCCGCGGCGGTCCTCGGGGAAGAAGTTGATGATGCGGTCCATCGCCTGGTTGGCGTTGTTGGCGTGCAGGGTGCACAGCACCAGGTGGCCGGTCTCGGCGAAGGCGATGGCGTGGTCCATGCCCTCGCGGGTGCGCACCTCGCCGATCATGATCACGTCCGGCGCCTGGCGCAGGGTGTTCTTCAGCGCCGCGTCCCAGCTGTCGGTGTCGATGCCGACCTCGCGCTGGGTGATGATGCAGCCCTCGTGCTTGTGCACGAACTCGATCGGGTCCTCGATGGTGATGATGTGGCCGGTCGAGTTCTGGTTGCGGTAGCCGATCATCGCCGCCAGCGAGGTGGACTTGCCGGTGCCCGTCGCGCCGACGAAGATGATGATGCCGCGCTTGGTCATCGCCAGCGTCTTGATGATCGGCGGCAGGTTGAGCTCCTCCACCGTCGGGATCTTGGTCTCGATCCGGCGCAGCACCATGCCCACCTGGTTGCGCTGGTAGAAGCACGAGACGCGGAAGCGGCCCACGCCCGAGACGCCGATGGCGAAGTTGCACTCGTGGGTGCGCTCGAACTCCTCGCGCTGCGGCGGCGACATCACGTTGAGCACCAGGTCGCGCGCCTGCTGCGGCGTCAGCGGGTTCTGGGTGATCGGCGAGATCTTGCCGTGCACCTTCATCGACGGCGGCATGCCGGCGGTGATGAACAGGTCCGAGGCCTTCTGGTGGGCCATCAGCTTGAGGAAACTGGTGAAGTCGATGCTGCTCATGGGTGGCTCCTGCGGAGCCGTGATTCGTGATTGGTGATTGGTGATTCGAAAAGGCAGATCGCCCTCGCACCCCTACCAGATCACCGTCGAACCCCGGCTTTTACGAATCACAAATCACGAATCACCAATCACGCGTCTTTTCGATTCACTCGAAAAGACGCTTGTCCTTCGCGTATTCCTTCGCCTGCGGCCGGGTGACCATGCTGCGCTTGACCAGGTCCTGCAGGTGCTGGTCGAGCGTCATCATCCCGTGCTGCTGGCCGGTCTGGATCGCCGAATACATCTGCGCCACCTTGTCCTCGCGGATCAGGTTGCGGATGGCGGGGATGCCGACCATGATCTCCCACGCCGCGGTGCGGCCGCCGCCGACCTTCTTCAGCAGCGCCTGCGAGATCACCGCGCGCAGCGACTCGGACAGCATCGAGCGCACCATCGGCTTCTCGCCGGCGGGGAACACGTCGATGATGCGGTCGATGGTCTTGGCCGCGCTCGAGGTGTGCAGGGTGCCGAACACCAGGTGGCCGGTTTCCGCCGCGGTCAGCGCCAGGCGGATGGTCTCCAGGTCGCGCAGCTCGCCGACCAGGATGTAGTCCGGGTCCTCGCGCAGCGCCGAGCGCAGCGCCTCGTTGAAGCCGTGGGTGTCGCGGTGCACCTCGCGCTGGTTGATCAGGCACTTCTGCGCGGTGTGGACGAACTCGATCGGGTCCTCGATGGTGAGGATGTGCCCGTACTCGTTCTTGTTGATGTGGTCGACCATCGCCGCCAGCGTGGTGGACTTGCCCGAGCCGGTGGGGCCGGTGACCAGGATCAGGCCCTGCGGCTGGTCGATCAGCTCCTTGAAGATGCGCGGGCAGCCCAGGTCCTCGAGGGTGAGGACCTCCGACGGCACGGTGCGGAACACCGCGCCGGCGCCGCGGTTCTGGTTGAAGGCGTTGACGCGGAAGCGCGCCAGGCCCGGGATCTCGAACGAGAAGTCGACCTCGAGGAACTCCTCGTAGTCGCGCCGCTGCTTGTCCGACATGATGTCGTAGACCAGCGCGTGCACCTGCTTGTGGTCGAGCGCCGGGATGTTGATCCGGCGCACGTCGCCGTCGACGCGGATCATCGGCGGCAGGCCCGCCGACAGGTGCAGGTCCGACGCCTTGTTCTTGACCGAGAACGCCAATAGTTCGGCGATATCCATGCATGCTCCCCTGGCACTGCGACTGGAACGAACGACCCCTGCGCGGCAGTATAGCCCCGGACCTGCGCCGGAAATCCAGCCCGCCCCCGATGCCGAACCCCTCGTACGCACAGGCCCTGCACGCGGTCCTGGAACGACTCGCCGCGGCCGCGCGGGCATCCGGGCGCCCCGGACCGCGCCTGCTGGCGGTGTCCAAGACGCAGAGCGCGACGGCCGTCGCGGAAATGGCCGAGGCCATGCGCGCGGCGGCGGCGTCCGGACCCGCGGCGGGCGCGATCGGACGCGTTCCCGCGTTCGGTGAGAACTACGTCCAGGAAGCGCTCGCCAAGCAGGCCGCGCTGCCTTCGGAAACGCCGGAATGGCATCTCATCGGCCACCTGCAGTCGAACAAGGCCCGGGAGGCCGCCGCCGCCTTCGACTGGGTGCAGACCGTCGACCGCGGCAAGCTGGTCGACGCCCTCGCCCGCCACCGCCCCGCCGGTCGGCCGCCGCTGAACGTGCTGGTGCAGGTGAACATCGACGACGAGGCCAGCAAGCACGGCTGCGCGCCGGGGCAGCTTCCCGCGCTGGCGGCGGCCGTCGCCGCGCAGCCGCGGCTGGCGCTGCGCGGGTTGATGGCGATCCCGGCGCCGCACCCGGACCCGGACCGGCGCCGCGACGCGTTCGGTCGCATGAAGGCCCTGTTCGACGGACTGGCCGCGCGCTACCCGTCGGTCGACACGCTGTCGATGGGCATGAGCGACGACATCGAACTGGCGGTGGCCGAGGGCGCGACCATGGTGCGGGTGGGCACGGCGCTGTTCGGAGCGAGGCGCCGGGATTCGGAAACCGGGGACCTCGGGGCCTGATTCCCTGCCATGGCGGTGGCCCGGCACCGGACGGGTCGCGGAGATGCCCTACCATCCCTGCCTCGCCCGCCACGTTTCCGATCGCCGATGACCGCCCCTCCGATTCCCGATTCCCGATTCCCGATTCCCGGCTCCCACGGCTCCATCGCCTTCATCGGCGGCGGCAACATGGCGCGCAGCCTGGTCGGCGGGCTGGTGGCGCGTGGAATGCCGGGCGCATCGATCCGCGTCGCCGAGCCCGTCGAGGCCGCGCGCGCCGCGCTGGCCGCCGACTTCGGCATCGCCGCCTTCGCCGACGGCAGCGAGGCGGCCGACGGTGCCGGAACCTGGGTGCTGGCGGTCAAGCCGCAGGTCATGCGCCAGGTCTGCGAGGCGCTGGCACCGCTGGCGCGCGATCGCCGGCCGTTGGTGGTCTCCATCGCCGCCGGCATCACCTCGGCGCAGATCGTGCGCTGGCTGGGCGGTGGCGAAGGCAGCGGCGGCGCGGCGGTCGTGCGCTGCATGCCCAACACGCCGGCGCTGCTCGGCGCGGGCGTCACCGGCCTGTTCGCCACGCCTGCGGTGGACGCCGAAGGCCGCGCGCGCGCCGAAGCCCTGCTGGCGAGCGCGGGCGAAACCGTCTGGATCGACGACGAGGCGCTGATGGACGCGGTGACCGCGGTGTCCGGCAGCGGACCGGCCTACGTGTTCCTGCTCGCCGAAGCGATGGAGGACGCGGCGAAGCGGCAGGGCCTGCCCGCCGATGCCGCGCGCACGCTGGTGCTGCGGACGGTGCTCGGCGCGGCGCGCATGCTCACCGAATCCGGCGAGCCGCCGGCAGAGCTGCGCCGCCGCGTGACCTCGCCCGGCGGCACCACCCAGGCCGCGGTCGAGGCCTTCGAGGCCGGCGGCCTGCGCACGCTGATCGACCAGGCGATCGCCAGCGCCGCCGAGCGCGGCCGGCAGCTGTCGGCGGCCAACGACTGACATGCGCGGTCGACTGCCCGGCGGGCAATCCCCGCTGTCCGCGCCCGGATCGCAGGCCCCGGCCGGGCGCAGCGCGGACGGACGGCGATGCGTCGGCGCCTCGCGGCGCGGGATGCGGGCGACGTCGATCGCGCTCGCGCTGGCCGTCGTGCTCGCCGGCTGCGGCGGCGCGCCGCCGCCGCACGGCGGCGCCGATCCGGCGCAGGCGACGCAGGAAGCCATCGTCCGCCTGGGCAGCGTCGTGGTGCGCGCCAACGCGATCCCGGCCGACGCGCTCGGCGAAGCGGTGGCCCGCCAGTACGGCATCGCGCGCGATCCGGGCACGGTGATGCTGCTGGTCGGCGTGCGGCGCGACCACGGCGGCGAGGAAACCGCCCTGCCCGCCCGTGTCGCCGCCACCGCGACCGACCTGCTCGGCAAGCGCCAGGCCATCGCCATGCGCGAGGTGCGCAGCGGCGGGTTCGTCGACTACGTCGGCATCGCGCGCGTGATCGCGCCCGACACGCTGCGCTTCGACGTCGACGTCGCCCCCGAGGGCGGCACGCCCGTGAACCTGCAGTTCAACCGCGACTTCTTCCCGCGCTGAGGCGGAGTTGGGCTCCCCACCGCCTCTTGTGGGAGCGGCTTCAGCCGCGAGCTTTTCGTGGCCTCGACGGTTCCGGCAGAGCTCGCGGCTGAAGCCGCTCCCACAAGAGGCGCGCGCTCTGCACGCAGCTGAGGCCCAGGCTTGAATCAAGCCGACGCGCGAAGCTGGTTCGGCTCGAACGAATTGTTGGATTGCGGCAGGTGGATCGAGTACTTGATGCCGCAGTGCTCGAGACCCGCCTCCAGGACCTCTGGATAGTTCATCGCGCTGGCCATGTGAGCGCAGCCGCCGCCGATGTCCTTGGCCTCGTTTCCGATCTCACAGCGCCTTCTGAGCGTATCCATGTACGCGAATACAAAGGCCTCGGCGCAACGGCGATCCTTGCCTTGGATCCTGGACCAGAACGTCTCCTGAATTGCTTCGTACTCTTCAGGCGAGAACTCTCTACGAGGAATCTCGACAAGTGGAGGAAGCTCCGGTTGAGGCATGGAATGGCTCGGCGCGCGCTTGTATGCGTAAGCAGCTACCAGCATCGCCCCCGCAACGAGTGGGCCGGCAATGCAAGAAATACGCCGCCAGCTCACCCTGCCTGTTGCCATGGGCAACGGAACTGCTTTTTGCGGCCTAACGCTGGTTGACCGCGTACCGCCCCGGTCCGACGAGTGCAATGGCGACCGCGGCCGCCAGGAACATGCCCTGCAGCTCCAGCGCCCAGCCGCCCTGGTCGTTGAGCTGGCCGAACTGGCCCATGTGCACCAGCGCGAGCGCGAACAGCATGTTGACGATCACGATCACGGCGCCGAGGCGGGCGTAGAAGCCGAACAGCAGCATCAGCGGTGCGAGCACCTCGCCGACCAGCACGCCGTAGGCGACGAAGCCCGGCAGGCCATGCGCGACGACCATGCCTTCGATCGGGCCGAGGCCGTGCCTGAGCTTGGAGATCCCGTGCAGCAGCACCAGCGCGCCCAGCGCGATGCGCAGCACCAGCTTGCCGAAGTCCTGCATCGCCGCCTGGTTCATGCCCCGCCTCCCCGCCTGGATGGTGCGCGCATCATCGCAGATGGCGGGGCGGGATCGCACGTGGCCGCCGGACCGGCCGGTCGGGACGGCGCCATGGGAACGGCTTCGGCAACGCTCCCCTTCACGGATGAAATCAGGCGACCACCGGAGCCCGGTTGCATCGCCCCAGGGCGGGAAAGGGCATGACGTCCATGGATCCCCGCTTTCGCGGGGATGACGATCGAAAGCAGGAGGTCGGCGCCACGTTCCGACGGCCGCGTACGGAGGGGCGGCCGGTCCTTCCGCCAGCCCCTCGTCCGTCATCCCCGCGAAGGCGGGATTCATGGACGTTGCTCCCGCTATGCGTGGCGCTCCGCCCAGCCGCGGATGATCGCCGCGAGCGCGGCCACGCCGTCGGTCAGCGCCGCCGGGCCGGGCTGCAGGATCAGCGGCGACTTGACCTCGTGCAGCTCGCCGTCGCGCACGGCCGGGATCGCGTCCCAGCCCGGGCGCGCCGCCACCTTGTCCGGGCGGAACTTCTTGCCGCACCACGAACCGACGATGAGGTCCGGCGCGCGCCGCACCACCTCCGCCGGGTCGGCGAGGATGCGCTGCCTGGCCAGCGGCTCGGCGGCCAGCTCCGGGAACACGTCGTCGCCGCCGGCGATGCGCACCAGCTCGGCCACCCAGCGGATCCCGGTGATCGGCGGCTCGTCCCATTCCTCGAAGTACACCTTCGGCCGCCGCGGCAGGCGCGCGGCCTGCGCGGCGACGTCGTCGAGGCCGCGTTGCAGCGCGTCCGCGAAGGCGTCCGCGCGCGCCGCCGCGCCGACCAGCGCGCCGAGCCGGCGCACGTAGTCGACGATGCCGGCGACGCTGCGGTGGTTGCTGATCCACACCTCGACGCCGCGCCGCACCAGCTCGGCGGCGATGTCGGCCTGGATGTCGGAGAAGCCGACCACGAAGTCCGGCCGGAGCCCGAGGATCTCGTCGATCTTCGCGCTGGTGAACGCGCTGACCTTGGGCTTCTCCCTGCGCGCGGCCGGCGGCCGCACGGTGAACCCGCTGATGCCCACGATCCGGTTCTGCTCGCCGAGCGCGTACAGCACCTCGGTCGGCTCCTCGGTGAGGCAGACGATGCGCTGCGGGCCTGAGAGCCGTGATTGGTGATTCGTGATTGGTGATTCGTCAAAAGCAGGCAGATCACCGCCTGGCTGAGAAGAGGCTCGCTGTTTCGAATCACCAATCACGAATCACCAATCACCGCTTCTCACGGATACAGCATCCGCTTCGTCCAAGCCCCCGCGCAGTCGCCCTCGTAGAGCCAGCGCTCGTGCAGGCGGAAGTCGCCGGCGTACCAGAACTCGATGCTGTCCGGGCGCACGCGCAGGCCGGTCCAGCGCGGCGGGCGCGGCACCGGGCGGTCCTCGAATTCGCGCTCGGCCCGCGCCAGCGCCGCCTCGAATCGCTCGCGCGACTCCAGCGTCTCGGACTGGTGCGACACCCAGGCGCCGAGCTGGCTGCCGCGCGGGCGGGTGGCGAAGTAGGCGTCGGCCTCGGCGTCGGGCACCAGCTCCACCTCGCCCTCGATGCGCACCTGCACGCCGCTGCGCACGCGCGGCCAGTGGAACAGCAGCGCGGCGCGGTGGTTGGCCTGCAGCTCGCGGCCCTTGCGGCCGTCGAGATGGGTATAGAAGGCGAAGCCGCGCGCGTCGTGCGCCTTCAGCAGCACGGTGCGCAGCGACGGGCGCGCGTCCAGCGTGGCGGTGGCGAGCGCCATCGCGGTGCGGTCGGGCTCGCCGGCGGCGAGCGCCTCGTCGAACAGGCGGTCGAAGGTGGCGAGGGCTTCGGCGTACAGGTCGGCCTGGGTCATTGCGGTATTGTGGCCCGATGGCGACGGCTCCGCACGGCTTCCCCGAGTCCTTCGTCGCGCGCTGCCTGGACGGCGCATTGGCCGCCGGTGCGCGGGTCTTCGGCATCACCGGCCTGCAGGGCACCGGCAAGTCCACCCTGGCCGCGCAGGTCGCGGCGCTGGGCCGGCGGCGCGGGATCGCGGTGGCGACGCTGTCGATCGACGACGCCTACCTCGACCACGACCAGCGCGCCGAGCTCGCGCGCGAGGTGCACCCGCTGCTCGCCACCCGCGGCCCGCCGGGCACCCACGACGTCGGGCTGGCGGCCGACACCCTCGATGCGCTGCGCCAGGGACGGCGCGTCGCGCTGCCCCGCTTCGACAAGCTCGGCGACCGCCGCCTGCCACGCACGCGGTGGCCGCTGGCCGGGCCGGTCGCCCTGGCGGTGTTCGAGGGCTGGTTCCTCGGCACGCCGCCGCAGGCCGACGCGGAGCTGGTCACGCCGGTCAACGCGCTCGAGCGCGACGAGGACGGCGACGGGCGCTGGCGCCGGTACTGCAACGCGGCGCTCGGGCGCGACTACCCGGCGCTGTGGCGGCGCATCGACCACCTGCTGTTCCTGCAGGGCCCCGGCTTCGACATCGTGCCGCGGTGGCGCTGGGAGCAGGAACGCTCGCTGCAGGCCGCCGATCCCGGCCGCAGCGGCATGACGCGCGCGCAGGTGGAGCGCTTCGTGCAGTGCTTCGAGCGCACCAGCCGGCAGGCGATGCGCACGCTGCCGGGGATCGCGGACCGGACCGTGCGCCTGGACGCGCAGCGCCGCGTCCTGTAGGAGCGCCCCCTGGGCGCGATCGCGATCGCGATCGCGAGCGCGAACGCGAACGCGAGCGCCGGCAAGGCATCGCGCCCATGGGGCGCTCCTACGGGCACCGCGGTGCGCCGGTGCCGCGGCCTACTCGACGACGAAGGTGATCCGCAGGTTCACCCGCCACTCGGTGATGTTGCCGCCGTCGTCGGTGACGGCCTTGATCTCGTTGACCCAGACGCCCTTGATGCCCTTCACCGTCTCGGCGGTCTTCTTCAGGCCGTGCCTGACCGCATCCTCGACGCTGGTGGTCGAAGAGGCGTTGACTTCGATGACCTTGGCGACTGCCATTGCGCGACTCCCTGGATGGCGGGCGGGCCGCCGGAACGCGCAGGCTAGGCCGGGCGGCGTTAAATCCGCGCCCACGCGGCCGGCGACGGCGCGTCCCGGCATACACTTGGGGCGACGCCCGCATCCGCCATCCGCGGCGTCCGTCCCGGCCGTGCCTCTTCCCACCCATCCCGTCCGCGCATGCAGCACGCTCCCAACCTCGTCCTCGTCGGCCCGATGGGCTCGGGCAAGTCGTCGATCGGCCGGCGCCTGGCCGAGCGGCTGGGGCTGGCCTTCGCCGACGCCGACCGGGAGATCGAGGCCGAGGCCGGGGCCAGCATCGCGACTATCTCCGATTGCGCCGGCTACGCGGCGTGCCGCGCCCGCGCGCACGTGGCGCTCGCGCGGCTGCTGGCCGCGGAGGGCCACGTGATCGCCACCGGCGGCGGCGCCGTGCTCGACCCGCGCACGCGCGCGCTGCTGCGCGAGCGCGGCTTCGTCGTGCACCTGCATGCCGACGTCGCGCAGCAGCTGGCGCGGCTGGCGCGCGACCGCAGCCGCCCGCTGCTCGCCGGCGGCGACCGCGAGCAGGTGCTGCAGCGGCTGGCCGACGTGCGCGGGCCGCTGTACGCGGAGGTCGCCGACCTGCGCTTCGACACCGCCGCGCTCGACACCGCCGCGGCCACCGCGCGCCTGGGCCGCCTGCTGGACGCGCACTGGCGCCCGGCCGCGCCGGCAACCCACGGAGGCCGGGCGTGAGCGCCGCGCCGCGCCGGGTCGAGGTCGGCGGCGACCGCCCCTACCGCATCGCCATCGGCGAAGGCCTGCTCGGCGACGGTGCCGCGCCCGCCGGGCGGCGGCGCGGCCGCCCGGGGCGGGTGGCCCGCCCCGCCACCGCCGCGCCGCTGTACGCGCAGCGCGTGGCCGATGCGCTGCGCGCCGCGCGCCCCGACGCCCGCGTCGCCGTCCACGCGATGCCCGCGGGCGAGCGGGAGAAGACCCTGGCGCGCTTCGGCGAGGCCATCGACGCGCTCGCGGCGCTCGGCGCCACCCGCGACGCCTGCGTGTACGCGCTCGGCGGCGGCGTGGTCGGCGACCTCGCCGGCTTCGCCGCGGCGTGCTGGATGCGCGGCATCGACTGCGTGCAGCTGCCGACCACGCTGCTGGCGATGGTCGACTCCTCGGTCGGCGGCAAGACCGCGGTCGACCTGCCGCAGGGCAAGAACCTGGTCGGCGCCTTCCATCCGCCGGTCGCGGTGCTGGCCGACACCGCCACCCTGCGCACCCTGCCCGCGCGCGAGCTGCGCGCGGGGCTGGCCGAGGTCGCCAAGTACGGCGCGATCGTCGATGCGCCCTTCCTCGACTGGCTCGCGTCGAACGCGGACGCGCTGCTCGGCGGCGACGGCGACGCGCTGACCGAGGCCATCGCCCGCAGCTGCGCGCACAAGGCGGCGATCGTCGAGCGCGATCCGTTCGAGCGCGGCGAGCGCGCGCTGCTCAACTTCGGCCACACCTTCGGCCACGCCATCGAGACCGTGCAGGACTACGGCGCGCTCAACCACGGCGAAGCGGTGGCGGTCGGCATGGTGCTGGCGGCGCGGCTGTCGGCCGCGCTGGGGCTGGCCACCGACGCCGACGCGACCATCCTGGGCGCATTGCTGCAGCGCCTGGGCCTGCCGACCGCGCTGCCCGAGGGCCTCGACGCCGACGCCCTGCTCGCCTGCATGCGCCTGGACAAGAAGGCGCAGGCCGGCGGCCTGCGCTTCGTGCTGTGGGACGGCCTCGGCCGCGCGCGCGTGGTGCCGGACGTGCCGGAGGACGCGGTGCTCGGCGTGCTGCGCACCGCCTGATCCGCCGTCAACACCCGCTGTAGGAGCGACGGGAGTCGCGACCGGCAGTCAGCGAGTCTCGGGAAAGCGTCGCGACTTCCGTCGCTCCTACAAAAGCGGAAGAACTCGGGGCTGAAGCCGGGTCCGAGGAGTTAGGGGTGGCCGCCGGTCGAGAGGTCGTCGTGGTGGCCGGCGGCGCCCATTCCCATTCCCATGCCCGTGCCGCCCCCCATTCCGCCGCCTCCACCGCCTCCACCGCCACCGCCGCCACGCCCGCCAGCGCCACCGCCTTCCTTGCCGCCGCCCTTGGCGCCGGCGCCACCGGTGCGCAGCGGTCCCTGGTCGGGGATGGCCAGGCCGGCCGGGACCGGCGCCAGGTCCAGCGCCTGGCGGATGAAGTCGCGCAGCGACACCACCAGCGCGGCCACGCGCACAGCGCGGCCGGCCGCCATCTCGCCGGCAGCCTGCGCCGCGAGCCGCACCTGTTCCTCGGTGCCGAGCAGGATCACGTCCGACAGCGCCGCTTCCACCGCGTCGCGGATGCGCCGACGGCGGTCGGAGCCGCCGGCCTCGTCCGGAATCGCGGATCCCGCGGGGGCGCCCCCCGCCGCCGCTCCTTCGCCCGCGGCCGTGCCTTCCAGCAAGGCCGCGTCCGATTCCAGAGGGGACGCCGGCGCCCGCGCCATCCGGCGCAGGTCGCGCAGGTGCGCCGGGTCCACCGCCAGCTCGCCGGTGAACGAACCACCCAGCACCTTGTAGGCTGCGATCAGCGTGCGCAGGCGCTCGTTGATCTGCCGGTTCTCGCGCTCGCGCCGGCGCTGCAGGGTCTGCATGAAGACCAGGCGGATGCCGACCGCGACCAGCGACACCAGCACCAGCCCGAGCAGGGTGGACAGCAGGCCGTTCCACGAACTGAAGTCGATGTTGCGCATCCGGTGGTACCGAAGCGAGCGACCGGGCAGGTATAGCGGTCGTCTCCACGGCACACAAGCGGCGGTCGCCGGGCGACCCGCCACCGGAACGCCGGAAACCGCGTCGACGATGGAGCGGTGGCCGGCACGGCCTCGGGAGCGCACGGATCGCTCCCCTGCCATCCCGAGCGCAGCGAGGGA
Source organism: Luteimonas sp. (assembly GCA_041905645.1). Taxonomy (GTDB): domain Bacteria; phylum Pseudomonadota; class Gammaproteobacteria; order Xanthomonadales; family Xanthomonadaceae; genus Luteimonas. The sequence goes on along the minus strand of JAYRKR010000017.1, from coordinate 39,179 downwards.
TCCATCCGGTGACCGCCTGATCGACGACGGAGCCGCATTGCGCTCGGGACGACGGCCGTTCCATGCAAGCCGAAGGAGCTCCGAGCGGTGCCCGGAGTTCATCACCGCGCCCGTCCGGCGTGGATCACGGCGCCCGGACCGGCGGGAACCGCCCGTCCCTCGCGTAGAATCACCGCCCCATGCGCCTGCTCCTGCAACAACGCCCCGACGGCCGCGAAGCCCCGCGCTTCGTGCAGCTGATGCTGCAGCCCGACCTGCTGGGCGGCTGGGAGCTGGTGCGCGAAACCGGCCAGATCGGCGGCCGCAGCAGCGTGCGCCGCGAGCAGTTCCTCGACCAGGCGAGCGCGCTCGCCGCGCTCGAGCACGCACGCGACCAGCAGCTCAAGCGCGGCTTCCAGCTGATGTTCGCGCAGGGCTCGGACGCGCCGAGGTAAGCCCCTCCCCCTGCGAAGGCAGGGAGAGGTCGGAGGGAGGCGTGGGCGCCGGCGAGACTCCCGGGAAGTTTCGCAGGTGCCTGCGGCACCTCCTCCCCGGCCCTTTCCTGCCTTCGCAGGGGAGGGAGCAATGCCCGCAACTTCCATGGAACCATCGATGTCCGAGACCACCGCCAACGACCGTTTCCTCCGCGCCCTGCGCAGCGAGCCCGTCGACCGCACCCCGGTCTGGCTGATGCGCCAGGCCGGCCGCTACCTGCCCGAGTACCGCGAGACCCGACGCAAGGCCGGCAGCTTCCTGGCGATGGCGAAGAATCCCGAGATCGCCTGCGAGGTGACCCTGCAGCCGCTGCGCCGCTTCGACCTCGACGCCGCGATCCTGTTCTCCGACATCCTCACCATCCCGGATGCGATGGGCCTGGAGCTGTACTTCGTCGAAGGCGAAGGCCCGAAGTTCCGCCACCCGGTACGCGACCCCGCCGCCATCGCGAAGCTCGCCGTGCCGGACATGGAGACCGAGCTGCGCTACGTGATGGACGCGGTGCGCACCATCCGCCGCGAACTCGCCGGCAAGGTGCCGCTGATCGGCTTTTCCGGCAGCCCGTGGACGCTGGCCTGCTACATGGTCGAGGGCGGCGGCAGCAGGGACTTCGCGCGCATCAAGGCGATGGCGCTCAACGAGCCGAAGGCGCTGCACGCGCTGCTGTCGGTCAACACCGACGCGGTGATCGCCTACCTGTCCGCGCAGCGCGCCGCCGGCGCGCAGGCGCTGCAGGTGTTCGATACCTGGGGCGGCGTGCTGTCGCCGGCGATGTACCGCGAGTTCTCGCTGCCCTACCTGGTCCGCATCGCGCGCGAACTCCCGCGCACCGGCGAAGGCGGCGCGCGCGCGCCGCTGATCCTGTTCGGCAAGGGCAACGCCGCGCACCTGGAGGCGCTGGCCGACAGCGGCACCGACGCCGTAGGCGTCGACTGGCTGGTCGAGCTGGGCGAGGCGGCGCGCCGCACGCAGGGCAAGGTCGCGTTGCAGGGCAACCTCGACCCGGCGACGCTGTACGGGTCGCCCGACGCGATCCGCGCCGAAGCGCGTCGCGCCCTCGACGGCTACCGCGACGGCAACGGCGGCTCGCGCGAGGGCCACGTGTTCAACCTCGGCCACGGCATGTCGCCGGACATGGATCCCGACCACGTCGCGGTACTGGTGGACGAGGTGCACGCCTACAGCGCGCGCCAAGGCTGACTGCGTCCGCCGGACGCGGGCTGGACGCGCTCGGGCGCGGATCCTGCTCCGGCTGCCGTTGTGGGAGCAACGGAAGTCGCGACATCGAAGCCGGCCCTGTCGTGGGAGCCCGCGCTCCTGCGATACCGTCGCGACTTCCGTCGCTCCCACAGGCACGACCGACGGCCAGGCAAAGCGACGCCGGTATCACGTCCGCATTCCCGGCCATCGACGAGAATGCCGTCGCCTGCTCCTTCGGTCCCCGCGCCCCGCATGCACGACCTGTTCCCACCGACGGACGAGTCCGCGCGCCAGCTGCTCGGCCCGCAGTCGCTGCTGCTGCGCGGCTTGGCGCTGCCTTTCGAGGATGCGCTGCTCGCGGCGCTGGAGGCGGTCGAGCGCGCCGCGCCGTTCCGGCGGATGGTGACGCCGGGCGGCCACGCGATGTCGGCCGCGCAGACCAACTGCGGCGCGCTGGGCTGGACCAGCGACCGCCGCGGCTACCGCTACGAGGCGGTCGATCCGGACAGCAGGCGTCCGTGGCCGCCGCTGCCGGAGGCGTTCCTGCGACTGGCGGGCGAGGCCGCCGCCGAAGCCGGCTTCGGCGGCTTCGTCCCCGATGCCTGCCTGCTCAACCGCTACGTCCCCGGCGCGAAGCTGTCGCTGCACCAGGATCGGGACGAGCGCGACTTCGACGCACCGATCGTGTCGGTCTCGCTCGGCCTGCCCGCGACGTTCCTGTTCGGCGGCGCGAAGCGCGGCGACCGGCCGATGCGCGTCCCGCTCGCGCACGGCGACGTCGTCTGCTGGGGCGGCGTGGACCGGCTGCGCTTCCACGGCGTGGCCGAGCTCGAGCCGGGCACGCACCCGCGGCTGGGCGGGCAGCGGATCAATCTCACCTTCCGCAAGGCCGGGTGAGTCTAGGGACGAGGAGTGAGAAGTGAGGAGTGAGGAGTGAGGAGTCGAGGAGTGAGGAGTCGAGGAAACGAAGATGCCCCCTTCTCCCGCTTGCGGGAGAAGGTGCCGAAGGCGGATGAGGGCGCGAGCGAAGCGAGCATGCTCTTGATCCACGCGCTGCTTTCGAAAGGCGGAAGCAGGAGCAGCTCGCTACGCTCGCCCCCCCCTCATCCGGCGCTGCGCGCCACCTTCTCCCGCAGGCGGGAGAAGGGCTTCGTCGCAATCCGCCCCGGCGTGCCAGCGCAGCCCCCCATAGGCGCCGCGATGCAGAATTCCACCGCAAGACCCGGAGTGAACGCTTCCGCCCCCATCCTTAAGGTAGGCACCAACCCCACTCCCCCGGCCCGGCGCCCCCGGACCCGCCAACGCCATGTCCCGTCCCGCCACCCGTCCTGCGCAACACCCGATCGAGCGCGATCCCCGCTGGACCGCCCTGCTGGCGCGCGATCCCGCGCCGCAGCCGCCCTTCGTCTACGCCGTGAAGACCACCGGCGTGTACGCCAGCCCCGGCGGCGGCGCGCGCCTGCCGCGGCCGGAGAACGTCGAGTTCTTCGATTCCCCCCAGGCCGCCGAAGCCGCAGGCTACCGCCCCAGCCGCCGCCTCGCCGCCGACCAGGCCGCGCTGGCCAGGCAGCACGCCCTGCTGGTCGCCGACGCCTGCCGCCACATCGAGTCGGCCGAAACCGTCCCCACGCTCGACGAGCTCGCCCGCCACGCGGGACTGAGCCCCTGGCACTTCCACCGCGTGTTCAAGGCCGCCACCGGCCTGACCCCGCGCGACTACGCCGCCGCGCACCGCGCCCGCCGCGTGCGCGCGGGCCTGGGCAGGCGCGGCAGCGTCACCGACGCGATCTACGACGCCGGCTTCAACTCCAACAGCCGCTTCTACGAGGCCTCCGACGAACTGCTCGGCATGCGTCCCACCGACTATCGCGACGGCGGCGCCAACGCGCGCATCCGCTTCGCGATCGGCGAGTGCTCGCTGGGTTCGATCCTGGTCGCGCGCAGCGAGCGCGGCGTGTGCGCGATCCTGCTCGGCGACGACCCCGAAACGCTGGTGCGCGACCTGCAGGACCAGTTCCCCAAGGCCGAGCTGATCGGCGGCGACGCCGGCTTCGAGGCCCTGGTCGCGAAGGTGGTCGGCTTCGTCGAGGCGCCGGCGATCGGGCTCGACCTGCCGCTGGACGTGCGCGGCACCGCCTTCCAGGAGCGCGTGTGGCAGGCGCTGCGCCAGATCCCCGCAGGCACGACGGCGTCCTACGCGGAGATCGCGCGCCGCATCGGCATGCCGCGCGCGGTGCGCGCGGTGGCGCAGGCCTGCGGCGCCAACCACCTCGCCGTCGCGATCCCCTGCCACCGCGTGGTGCGCAGCGACGGCGCGCTGTCCGGCTACCGCTGGGGCGTGGAGCGCAAGCGCGAACTGCTGCAGCGCGAGGCGCAGCGCGGGTCGTAGGCCGCCGGGACTCCGCCCCGATGTCCCGCATCCTCCGCGCCGGCGCTGCGCGCCGGGCGCCAGCGGCCCGGCGCGCACGCTCCGCGCTAGACTGCACGCGCCCCCGCACCGACGCCCCCATGCCGGACTTCGAGGTCGACCGCCTGCTCGACGCCGCCACCGTCACGGTGAGCCGCGTGCTGTGCGACGGCGCCTGCCGCCATCGCAGCGCCGAGGAATGCGCGGCGTCGACCCATCTCGTCTTTCCCTACCGCGGGCTGTTCCTGCGCCACGTCGGCAGCGACCAGTCGGTGGCCGACGCCAACCATGTGCTGTTCTTCAACGCCGGCGAGGGCTACCAGGTCAGCCACCCGACGACCGGCGGCGACGCCTGCCTGTCGCTGTCGCTGCCGCCGGCGCTGCTGCGCGAGCTGGCGCCGGCCGCGCTGCTGCGGTCGCGCGACGAGCCGGGCTTCCGCGGGCAGTCGCTGCGCATCGACCCGCGCGCGCAGGCGCTGGTCGCGCTGCTCCACCACAGCCTGCGCCACGGCAGCATCGAACCGCTGGAGGCCGAGAGCCTGGCGCTGACGCTGGTCTGCCGCAGCCTCGGCCCGCGCACCACCCACGCCCCGGGCGCCACGCACGCGCGCCGGCGCCTGGTGGACCGCGCCAAGGTGCTGCTGGCCGGGGACCCGGCCCGGCGCTGGACGCTGGCGGAGATCGCCGCGGAAGTCGGCGGTTCGCCGGTCTACCTCACCCAGGCGTTCCGGCAGGTCGAGGGCCTGCCGCTGTACCGCTACCACCTGCGCCTGCGGCTGGCGCGCGCGCTGGACCTGGTCGCCGACTGCGAGGACGTCTCCGCGCTGGCGCACGAACTCGGCTTCTCCAGCCACAGCCACTTCACCGCCGCCTTCCGCCAGGCCTACGGCCGCACGCCGACCGAGTTCCGCCAGGCGGCCTTGGCGAAGAGCGCCTGAGCAGGTCCGGTTCCTGAGCAGGTCCGATGGCAGCCCCTCTCCCGCCTGCGGGAGAGGGAGGCGCGCAGCGCCGGGTGAGGGCCGGCTTCTCGCCCCGCACGCAGCGGACCCAAACCACTAAAGATTTCGACAGCCGCGCCGGCGCCCCGGTGGTCTCCTGTGCCTGCCCGCTTCCGGGCATCCACGGAGACATCCCCATGAAAGAGAACACCTGCGCCGTCTGCGACTACGAGCTCGACGGCAACGCCATCCAGGTCACCATCGGCGGGCGCACCGTCGAGGTCTGCTGCGAGGAGTGCGCGCAGAAGCTGCGCGAAGCGGAAGCGCAGTCGTGACCGATCCCCACGCGTTCCTCGCGCGGCGCCGCAGCGTCGCGACGCCGTCGGGCACGATCGGCTACGTCGAACAGGGCCACGGCCCGGTGGCCCTGTTCGTGCACGGCGTGCTGCTCAACGGCTACCTGTGGCGCCACCAGCTCGCCGGCCTCGGCGACGCGCGGCGCTGCATCGCGGTGGACCTGCTCGCGCACGGCCACACCGAAGCGGCCGAAGGCCAGGACGTCTCGGTCACGGCGAACGCGCACATGCTGGTGCAGTTCCTCGACGCGCTCGGCATCGACCGGGTCGACCTGGTGGGCAACGACAGCGGCGGCGGCATCTGCCAGATCTTCGCCGCGCTGTACCCGCAGCGCCTGCGCAGCCTGGCGCTGACCAACTGCGACGCGCACGACAACTGGCCGCCGGAGGCGTTCCGGCCGTTCGTGGCGATGGTGGCCGCGGGCGGCCTGGCCGGCGCGCTGCAGGCGATGCTGGACGACAAGGCCGTGTACCGCGCCCCGTCCGCGCTGGGCCCGGCGTACGAGCGCCCGGAGCAGGTCGCGGACGAGACGATCGAGGCCTACCTGCGCCCGTTCCTCGCCCAGCCCGGCCGGCTGCGCGAACTGGAGCGCTTCTTCGACGCGTTCGACTGCCGCCACACGCTCGCCGTCGAGGATGCGCTCAAGCGCGTGCGGGCTTCGACGCTCATCGCCTGGGGCACGGACGACGTGTATTTCCCGGTCGAATGGTCGAAGTGGCTGCAGGCGACGATCCCGGGCACGCGGCGGCGCGTCGAGTTCGAAGGCGCGCGGATCTTCTTCCCGGAGGAGCGCTGGCAGGACTTCAACCGCGAGCTGCGCGCGCACTGGGACGCGTCGGCGCCCGAGGTGGAGCGCGCAACCGCCCGGGAAGCGCTGGCATGAACCGCAGGGCGTTCCTGCTCGCATCCACGGGCCTCCTCGCCGGATGCGTGCCGGGGCTGCCGCATGCCGTCGGCCCCGCGCCCGGCCCCTCGCTGGACGCCGCGCAGTTCCACGCCGCGCGTCGGTACACCCGCACCGCGTTCGGCGACATCGCGCACGTCGAGCGCGGCGAAGGCCCGGTGGCGCTGTTCCTGCACGGCTTCCCGCTCAACGGCTTCCAGTGGCGCGGCGCGATCGCGCGGCTGGCGCCGTACCGGCGCTGCATCGCGCCGGACTTCCTCGGCATGGGCTACACCGAGGTCGCCGACGGCCAGGCCTGCGGGCCGGACGCGCAGGCGGCGATGCTGGTCGCCCTGCTCGACGCGCTGTCGATCGGCAGCGTCGACCTGGTCGCCAACGACAGCGGCGGCGCCGTCGCGCAGCTGCTCGTCGCGCGCCACCGCGGGCGCGTGCGCACCCTGCTGCTGACCAACTGCGACACCGAGGACGACAGCCCGCCACCGGCCCTGCTGCCGGTGATCGAACTGGCGAAGCAGGGCCGCTTCGTCGACGAGTGGCTGGGACGCTGGCGCGCCGACCACGCGCTGGCGCGCTCGCCCGAGGGCATCGGCGGCATGTGCTACGCCGATCCCGCGCATCCCGTCGACGAGGCCATCGACACCTACTTCTCCCCGCTGCTGTCCACCCAGCGGCGCAAGGATCGCGCGCACGCCTACGCCGTCGCGCTCGAGCGCAACGCGCTGGCCGGCATCGGCCCGGCGCTCGCGCGCTCCACGGCGCCCACGCGCATCGTCTGGGGCACGGCCGACACCATCTTCTCCGCCGGCAATCCCGGCTTCCTCGAGCGCGCGTTCGGCGAGCCCCGCGGCGTGCGCCGGCTCGCCGGCAGCAGGCTGTTCTGGCCCGAGGAGCGGCCCGACGTCGTCGCGCAGGAGGCGATGCGGCTGTGGAACGCGTGGATCCCGCAAGGCGGGACGGCATGACGATGAACCATCGTTTCCCCGGGCACGGGCGTTTCGAAGGCGCGAGCGGACAACCCGGCGCCGATGCGGTGCTTCCGGGCACGACGAGCGATCCCGTCGCCGAAGACGGCGCGAAGCACGGCTTCCCGCAGCGACGCGTCGCCGTCTACGGCGCCTACGGGCACACCGGCCGCTTCGTCGTCGCCGAACTGTGCCGGCGCGGATGGACGCCGATCCTGTGCGGTCGCGACGCCGCGAAGCTGGATGCGCTCGCCGCCGCCTTCCCCGCGCTGGAGCGCCGGCCGGCCGCGATCGACGCGCCGGATTCGCTCGACCGGGCGCTCGCCGGCGCCGTGGCGGTGCTCAACTGCGCCGGGCCCTTCCTCGACACCTCGGCGCCGCTGCTCGACGCCGCCCTGCGCGCCCGCATCCACTACCTCGACGTCGCGGCGGAACAGCGCGCGGTGGCCGATACCTTCGCGCGCGACGCCGACGCCCGCGCCGCGGGCGTGGTCGCGGTGCCGGCGATGGCGTTCTACGGCGGCCTCGCCGACCTGCTCGCCACCGCCGCGCTCGACGGCGCGATCGATGCCGACGCGGTGGAAATCGCGGTCGCGCTCGCCTGCATTCGTGGATCAACCTCGCGCCGCTGCAGGACCTGCGCGACCCGGCCACGCCGCCGCCGGTGGCCGCCGACGACAGCGGCCGCTCCGCGCAGCGCTTCGCGGTGGAAGTGCGCGTGCGCCGCGGCGGCGCGATCCGTCGCGCCGTCGCCCGCGGGCGCGACATCTACGCCGTCACCGCGCCGCTGCTGGCCGAGGCGCTGGAACGCACCGTGGACGGGCGCGTCTCCGGTTCCGGCGCGCTCGCGCCCGGGCAGGCCTTCGATGCGCGCGGCTTCCTCGCCGCCCTGTCGCCGCACGCCCTGCAGGTCGAGATCGACGCCGGCCCCCTGTAGGAGCGCCCGCGCCGCCCCGCAAGCATGCCTGCCATCGGCTCCCTCCTGTGGGGGCGACTGGGGCGACGGGAGTCGCGACCGGCGGCCGGTGATTCCTCGGGAAAGCGTCGCGACTTCCATCGCTCCTACAAAGGCCGAAGGCGGGTCCGTGTCGCAAGCGCGCTGTTATCGGTTCCCCCTGTGGGAGCGACGGCAGTCGCGACCGGCGGCCAGCGATCTTCGGGAAAGCGTCGCGACTTCCGTCGCTCCCACAAGAATTCAGGACCGGGACCGCGTCGAGGAGCCAGGGATAGCCGGCGGCAAGGCGGGTCGCACCCGCGTGCACGCCTACGGCGGCGGCGGCGGCGGTTGCAGCGTCGGCAGCAGTTCCTCGAGGTCGGCGATCGCCTTTTCGAGCGCGTCGTGCAGCTCGCCCTGCCGGACCATCAGCTGCTCGATCGTGCCGGCCTGCCCCAGCTTCGACAGCTCGCCGTCGAACAGCAGCCATTCCGCGGTGAGCCGCTCGACGTTGTTCTTCGAGTAGTGCCGCATCTCCTTGAGCTGCGCCAGGGTGTCGTTGACGTGGTCGATCGGGCGCTTGGCGGTGTCGTCGGACATGGCGTCCTCCTTCCGCATCGGGAGGCCCGATCCTAGCCACCCCCGCCGGAGGCAGGCGTCAACGATCCACGACGGCGGCTGAACCGGACGCCGCGGCGCCCCGGCTACGCGCCGGCGTCGCTTCCGGGACCGCCGGCGCGCCGGGAGCGCACGCGCCATGCGACCGGCAGCAGCGCGAGCACGGCGAGCGCCGCGAACGCCGCGCCCGCGAGGAACGTCGCCCTGGAACCGAACGCATCCCACAGCCCGCCCGCGACGACGCTCGCCGCCAGCAGCGCCAGCCCGCCGACCAGGTTGAACACGCCGAAGGCGGTGCCGCGCAGCGACGGCGGCGCGACGTCGGCCACCAGCATCGCCAGCAGGCCCTGCGTCATCCCCATGTGCAGGCCCCACAGCATGACGCCCGACGCCAGCCCGCCCAGCCCGCCGACCAGTGCCAGCGCGAGGTCGGCCAGCACCAGCACCGCCAGTCCCAGGCCCAGCAGGATGCCGCGGTCGACACGATCGGCCAGCACGCCGACCGGGTACGCGGAGACCGCATAGACCACGTTCAGCGCCACCAGCACCAGCGGGATCCACGCCAGCGCCAGCCCGAGCTCCTGCGCGCGCAGCACCAGGAAGGCTTCGCTGAAGCGCGCGAGGGTGAACACCGCGGAGATCGCCACGATCCCCCAGTAGAGCGGCGGCAGGCGCGCGAGCTCGGCGCGCGAAAGCGGCGGGCGCGCCGCCCTTTCCCGCGCGCCGCCCGGCGCGTCGCGCACGCCGAACACCACCAGCGCGAACGCGGCGAACGCCGGCAGCACCGCCACCCAGAACACCGCGCGGATGTCGTCGGACCACAGCCACATCAGGCCGATCGCGACGGCCGGGCCGATGAACGCACCCGCCGTGTCCAGCGACTGCCGCAGGCCGAACGACGCGCCGCGCAGTCCCGGCGGCGCGAGGTCGGCGATCAGCGCGTCGCGCGGCGCGCCGCGGATGCCCTTGCCGATGCGGTCGACGAAGCGCGCCACCACCACCCAGCCCACGGTCCCGGCGAGCGGGAAGACCGGCTTGGCGAACGCCGCCAGCCCGTAGCCGGCCGCGACCAGCAGCTTGCGCCGCCCCAGCCAGTCGGACAGCGCGCCGGAGAACACCTTGGTGATCGCCGCGGTGGCCTCCGCGATGCCCTCGATGACGCCCACCGCCAGGGCCGACGCGCCGAGCACCGTCACCAGGTACACCGGCAGCAGCGCATGGATCATCTCCGAGGACGTGTCCATCAGCAGGGACACCAGGCCCAGCGCCCAGATGCCGGGCGGGATGCGGCGGAGCGCCGACGCCTTCCGGGGAAACTCGCCGTCCGCATGCTTCATCGCGCCACGCCTCCGGTTGCCGCGGGCTTCCCGCCTGGATTCCCGCGCCCGCCGCTCAACCCCACCAGAAGCAGGCGGCGATGATCGCGTACACCGCCACCAGCCCCGCGCCTTCCAGCCAGTTGGACTCGCCGTCGAGGGTGACGAACGCGGTGAGGATCACCGCCAGCGCCACCGACACCACCAGCATCGGGGGGAACACCAGGTCCAGCGGCGCGTAGCCCAGCGCGTGCGAGAGCAGCACCAGCGCCGGCGCCAGCACCAGCGCGATCTGCATCGGCGAGTTGACGATCACCGAGAACGCGTAGCGCGACTGGTTGCGCGCCGCCAGCTGGATGCCCACCACGTTCTCGATCGCGTTGCCCGCGATCGCCACGATCACCAGGCCGGCGAAGGCGTCGGAGATCCCCAGCGCCCGCATCGACGGCTCCAGCGCGTGCACGAACCAGTCCGACACGAACGCCGCGCCCACCGCCGCCATCGCCAGCAGGCCCACCGCCAGCGCCAGCGGCCAGCGCGGCGGCGCGTGCGCGGCCCTGCCCTCGCAGTCGCTGGACAGGTCGGTCGCGCCCTTGCGCAGCGAGGCCGGGAGGGTGAGCGCGAAGATCGCGAGCAGGATCAGCGACACCGCCACCGACAGCGCGCCCTCGTGCGAGGCCGCCGGCGTGTGCACGTAGGAGGCGAGCGACGGCAGCACCAGCGCCACCACCGACAGCACCATCAGCATCGCCAGCGCGCGCGCCCGCTCCGAGTCCAGCGCCTGGGTGCCGTGCCTGAGCCCGCCGACGATGAAGGCCAGGCCCAGCACCAGCAGCAGGTTGGCCAGGATCGAGCCGATCAGCGCCGCCTTCACCACGCCCACCAGCCCGGCCTTGAGCGCGAACAGCGCGATGAACAGTTCCGGCAGGTTGCCCAGCGCCGACTGCAGCACCCCGGTGGCGCCGGGGCCGAAGCGGTCGCCCAGCTGCTCCACCGCCAGCCCCACCAGCGAGGCCAGCAGCGCCATCGCCACCGCCGCGCACGCGAAGCTGACGACCGGCCCGCCCGCGCCGGCATGCGTGGTGCCCGCGGCCGCGACCGCCAGCGCGCTGCCGCCGAGCAGCAGCCGGTCGGAGCGGGTGAGGACGGGGCGGTCGTTCGCGGCCATGCGCCGGCTCCGGACGGGGATGCGGTATTCCAGCACGGGCGCGTGAAGGCGGCCGCCGGATCGAGGCCGGAACCGTCGTCGACCTCCGACCGGCAACGCAGTGCGCAGGCGCGTGCACGACCGCGATCGCCGCACGCCGCCGATTCATCGCCGCGCGCGCGAGGCGATCAGCGCAGCTCGGCCTCGATTTCCAGGTTCTCGCGGTCGCGACCCACCGACGCCGCGGCGACCAGCCTGCCGGCGCGGTGGTAGCGCGCGGTGAAGTCGCGCGACGACGGCTCGCCGTCGATGCGGACCTCGTCCCAGCCGGCCATGTAGCCGGTGCAGCGCAGTTCGACGCCCTGGTGGTGGGTCCAGAAGAACGGCACGTCGGCGAAGTCCCGCGCGGCGCCCAGCATGTTGGCGGCGACGGCCTGGCCCTGCCGCAGCGCGTGCACCCAGTGCTCGATGCGCACCCGCCCGCCCGCGTGCGGGAAGCGCGCCACGTCGCCGGCGGCGTAGATGCCGGGCACCGAGGCCTGCAGCCGTGCGTCCACCACGATGCCGTCGTCCACCTCCAGCCCGGCCGCGGCGGCGAGCTGCGTGCGCGGCGCCACCCCGACGCCCACCACCACCAGGTCGGCCCCGATCGTCGTGCCGTCCTCCAGCGAGAGCGCGCGGCCGTCGAAACCCACCACGCCCGCGCGCAGGTGGAACGTCACGCCCTGCGCGCGGTGCAGGCCGGTGAGGAATTCGCCCAGCTCGCGTCCCAGCGCGCGCTCCATCGGCACCTCGCCGGCCTCGACCACGTGGACGCCCAGCCCGCGCGTGCGCAGCGCGCCGGCGGCCTCCATGCCGATGAAGCCGGCGCCGACGAAGGCCACCGTGCGCGCATCCGCGCACGCCGCGATGATCGCGCGCGCATCGGCCAGCGAGCGCAGCGCGAACACGTTCGGCCGGTCGAAGCCCGGCAAGGGCAGCCGCCGCGGCTCGGCGCCGGTGGCGACGAGCAGTGCGTCGTAGCCGATGGCTTCGCCCCCCGCGAGCCGCACCTGCCGCGCGCCGGCGTCGATCGCCGCGACCTCGCAGCCCAGGCGCAGGTCGATGCCGTGCTTCTCGTAGAACTTCGGCCCCTGCAGCGGGATCCAGTCCTCCTGCGCGGTGCCGGCGAGGTAGTCCTTGGAGAGGTTGGGCCGGTCGCAGGGCACGTCGTCGTCGGCGCCGAGCATCGTCAGCCGGCCGTCGAAGCCGAGCGCGCGCAGCCGCTGCGCGGCCGCGAACCCGGCCCCGCCGCCACCGACGATGACGATCGCGCCGGGCATCTCCTTCGGACGCGGCGGCGGCGCCGGCTTCGCCTTCACCCGCTCGCGCACGAACACGGTGTCGCCGACCACTTCGACCCGCCAGATCGGCAGCGCCGCGAACGCCGGCGCGCGCAGCGCAGCGCCGGTGCGCAGGCTGAAGCAGGCGTGGTGCCACGGGCAGCGGACCTCGTCGCCGGCCACCAGGCCTTCGCCCAGCGGTCCGCCGTAGTGCGTGCAGCTGCCGCCGACCGCGTGCACCCCGTCGTCCAGCCGCGCCAGCAGCACCGGCTCGCCGTCGACGTGGCCGGCGAGCACGCCGCCCTGCGGCAGGCTCGCCAGCGGCACGCCCTGGCCGAAGTCCGGGCCCGACGGCGTGTCGTCTGCCTGCGACATGGCGATTCCCTCCGGATGCAATGCGGAAGCGCCATCGGCTCGATGGCGCTCCGCGACCTCGCGCGACTATGCGCCGGATTGGATGACGCAGGCGTCGACAGGTTCCCGCCGATGCCGGCAGCGCGGGAACCTCGCGCGCGCTGGTGCATCTGCCATGGCATCCCGTCCGCAAGGCCACGCCATGCTCGAAGACCGCCACGCCGCCCCCCAATCCGCCCCGCCGCGCCGCGAATCCGCGCCGGACGCGCCGCGCCCGAGCCGCCGGGAAGCCGAAGCCGCCGTACGCACGCTGATCCGCTGGGCCGGCGACCAGCCCGCGCGGGAAGGCCTGGCCGACACGCCGGCGCGGGTGGTGCGCGCCTACGAGGAATGGTTCGGCGGCTACGCGCTCGACCCCGAGCGCATCCTCGGCCGCACTTTCGACCGCGCCGGCTACGACGACCTCGTGCTGCTGCGCGACATCCCGCTGCGCTCCACCTGCGAGCACCACATGGCGCCGATCCGCGGCGTCGCCCACGTCGGCTACCTGCCAGGCGAGCGCGTGGTCGGCATCTCCAAGCTCGCGCGCCTGGTCGACGCCCATGCCCGCCGCCTGCAGATCCAGGAGCGCCTGACGGCCGAGATCGCCGGCACCCTCGACCGCGCGCTGCGCCCGCGCGGGGTGGCGGTGGTCATCCGCGCCAGCCACGAGTGCATCGGCTCGCGCGGCGTCGGCATGGACGGCGTGGCGATGGTGACCCGGCGGCTGACGGGCCTGTTCGAACGCGAGCCCTGGCGGCGCAGCGTGCTCGACGCGCTGGCGGCCTGATCGCGCGGCGACGCGCCGACGAGGCCGGCGCATCGCCCGTGGCGCGTCATCCCCGCGCCGGCAGCACCCGCGGGTTGCGCAGCGTCGCCGCCGAGGCCAGCGACACCAGCACGCCCACCGGGAAGATCTCGGCGAAGGTCATCGGCATCCGCAACAGCGGATTGGCGTACTGCGCCTTGAACGCCTCCATCCGGGCGGCGTACTCCGCCAGCGCCGCGCCGTCGATGCCCTTGGCCTTCTGCCGCTCGATCATGGCGTTGGCGAAGGTCTCGGCGAAGTCGGTGTCGATCACCGCCAGCACCGCCTCCCAGGCCAGCACGTAGCACACGCCGGCCACCAGGCTGATGCACAGGCCCATGCCGAACGCCGGCCAGAAGCGGATCACCCCGCCGCGGTCGAGGTCGCGGTGCCGCTTGATGCCGACGAACACCGCGCTGAGCGCGAGCAGCATGGTCGCGTAGCCCAGCGCCATGCCGAAGGTCGGCGGCGGCATGCCCTGGAAAGCCACGCCGGTCGCGAACAGCGCGATGCCGACCACCAGGCCTGCGATCAGGCCGTACTTCAGGATGTGACGCCCCATGGAACCCTCCCCTTCGCGTTGGACAGGCCCGCATTGCAGCCCGCCCGCCCCGCCGCGGCAATCGCCCGAAGGGGTGATTTCGCGCCGCTCACCCTTCGGCGTCCCGCCAGGCCCCGGATCCGGGCCGTCACCCGCTCGCCAAAGCCTCCATGGTCGCCACTGCCGCGGCTATCGTCGTCATCCCGAATCCTGATCGCTTGCCCGCGACGGCCCGGATCCATGGGCGCCAAGCCCGTGCCAGGCGAGGTCCATGGATTCCCGCCTTCGCAGGAATGACGGGCACGAGGGCGTTCAAGCCCCCTCGCCCACGCGTCCCTCAGGGCACCAGGCCCAGCTCCCGCGCCCGCCGCAGCGCGTCGGTCCGCCGCCGCGCTCCCAGCTTCCCGTACAGCCGCGCCACGTGGGTCTTCACCGTGTTGGGCGAGACGTGCAGCCGCGCCGCGATCTCCTTGTTGGAACGCCCGGCCGCGATCTCGGCCAGCACCGCGGCCTCGCGCGGGCTGATCCCCAACTCGGCCCGCGCCTTCGGATTGCCGTCGAACGCCGGCGCCGCCGCCCGCCGTCCCAGCACGCGCGCCCCCAGCCACACCCCCAGCGCCAGGAAGCCCGCGGCCAGCAGGAAGTCGTACACCGCCTCCGCATGCATCCGCGCCATCCGCTGGTAGTCCAGCCACTGCAGGGCCAGGGCGCCGGCGGCGAGGAGGAGGCCGTAGAGGGCGATGTGTTTCCACATGGAAGCGCGACCTGGTTTGCCTGCGCGGATGCCTGCGCGGATGCCGGCGTGGCCTTCGGCCAGCGGCCGCCCGCCATGGCGGTGGATTCAAAGCTCGATGATGCCCCGCCGGGCCGCCACCGTGACCGCGTGGGTGCGGTCGGCGACGTCCAGCTTGGCGAAGATGCTCTTCAGGTGCCCCTTGACCGTTTCCTCGGACAGGCCGAGCTCGGCGGCCACCTGCTTGTTGGCCTTGCCGACCGACACCAGCTGGAGGACCGCGACCTCGCGCGCGGTCAGGGCCTCGTCGACCACGTGCAGCGCGATCTCGTCGGCGACGTCGCGGTGGACGTGGCGCTGGCCTCGGTGCACGTCGCGGATCGCGGCGACCAGTTCGGTCCTCAGGCTGCCCTTGAGCAGGTAGCCGACCGCGCCCGCCTTCAGCGCGCGCACCGCCTGCGCGTCGCCCGCGTAGGTGGTCAGCACGATGACCCGGGCGTCCGGATGCTCGCCGCGGATCGCGGCGATCGCGGCGACGCCGTTCATGCCCGGCATCTGCAGGTCCATGAGCGTCACGTCGGGGCGCAGCTCGCGGAAACGCGCCACCGCCTCGCTCCCGTCGCGCGCCTCGCCCACCGCCTCCATGTCGGACTGGTTGCCCAGGATCGCGGCGACGCCGTCCCGCAGCACGGGATGGTCGTCGACGACGAGAACGCGGATCTTCCGCTCACCCATCGGTCGAATCCCCTCGCAGGAAACGCAGCCACCAGGCCGGAAGGCGGGGCCTGCGCCTGGCGAACGCCAGCCTGGTCGGCAGGGCCAGTGTAACTTCGGAGCCGCCGCTCGGAATACTGCTGATCGTGATGGCGCCGCCGATCTTCTCGGCGCGCTCGCGCATGCCGACCATGCCGAAGTGGCCGTCGGCACGCTGGTGGCCTGTCTCGCCCACGTCGCGCCCGACGACCGCGGGCACTACCTGTGCTACCTGAGCCGGCAGCAGCTGCCCAAGCGGGTGCGGGCGTTCATCGACTTCATGACCGCACGCATCCGCGCGCTCGACCTCGACTGGCCCGCGCCGGAACGCGCCGGAAACGGATTCGCGCGCCCGGCCCACGGCGGTCGCGGCGGCGGCGGTCGCGATGGGCATGTAGGCCGGCACCGACGGAATCGGCCCGCGCCGCGCGGCGCCATGCGGTCCGCTGCTCGCGAAAGCGGCGGGCAAGGGCGCCGGGGCGCCAACGAAGCCCGGCTTCCCGTGCGCCCCGCTCGCGAACCGTCTCCGCCGCGCCGCTTCCACCCGCAAGGCTTGCCGTCGCTGGGTGTCGCGGCGTGGCCGCTCACGGACGGTCCGTGGCGCGATTCCGACGCACGGGCGCCCGGGTCGGCCTCATTGCGATGCCTCCCGGGCCTTGCGCTCGACCCGCAGTTCGAGCCATTCGTACAGCACCGGCAGCAGGACCAGCGTCAGCAGGGTGGAGCTGATCAGGCCGCCAACCACGACCGTCGCCAATGGGCGCTGGGTTTCGGCGCCCACGCCGGTAGAGATCAGCATCGGCACCAAGCCGAGAATCGCTACGCTCGCGGTCATCAGCACGGGTCGCAGGCGCAGCGCCGTGCCTTGCACGACGGCCTCGCGCGGCGACAACCCCTTGTCGCGCAGCTCGTTGAGGAAGCTCACCAACACGATGCCGTTGAGCATCGCCACGCCGAACACCGCGATGAAGCCGATCGCCGAGGGCACGGAGAGGTACTGGCCGGTCACAAACAAGGCGACCAAGCCACCGATGGTCGCGAATGGAACGTTGGCGATGATCAGCGCCGCGTACTTGACCGAGTTGAAGGCGGTGTAGAGCAACACGAAGATGAAGAAGATCGTGATTGGCACGATCACCGCCAGCTTGGCCAGCGCCCGCTGCTGGTTCTCGAACGCGCCACCCCATTCGATCCAGTACCCCGGCGGCAGCTTGACCCGCTGCTCGATCGCGGCGTTCGCGTCCTTGACGAACCCGTCGACGTCGCGGCCGCGCACGTCCATCTGGATCACCGCATAGCGCTGCAACTGCTCGCGGCGCACGAACGAGTAGCCCTCCGCGACACTCACCTCGGCCACCTCCGATAGCGGCACCACTGCCCCGGTCGGGGTGCGCAGCGGAATACGGCGTAAGGCTTCCACCGAGGCTCGGGTGGCGTCGTCGAGACGGACCGCGATGTCGAATCGCTTCACGCCGTCCAGCAGCACGCTGACCGGCTCGCCGCCCAAGCCGTTGCGCACGATGGTCAGCACTTCCTCGGCGTTCATGCCATGGCGAGCCAGCTCGTCCCGGTCCACCGCGATGCGGATCTGCGGCTTGCCCACGTTCGCCTCCAGCGACAGGTCGGCCACGCCCGGCACGGTACCCAGGACGGTCTTGATCCGGCCGCCGAGCTTGTCCAGTTGGGCGAGGTCCTGGCCGTAGAGCTTCAGCGCCAGGGTGGCGCGCACGCCGGAGATCAGCTCCTCCACGCGCATCTGGATCGGCTGGGTATAGCCTGGCACGACGTTGGGTACCACCTGCTCCAGCGTTTCCTGCATCGCTTCTTCGAGCCGCTTGAGATCGCGGCCGGTGGTCCACTCGGCTTCCGGCTTGAGCGCGGTATAGATCTCCATGTAGTTCACGTCGGCCGTTTCACCCTTCTCGGCGCGGCCGATCATCGCCAGGGTGGTCTCGACCTCCGGGAACTTCTTGAAGGCATCCGCGATGACCTGGCTGGTGCGGATCGACTCGTTGAGCGAGGTCGAGGGGATACCGGTCACGCGCCACATGATCGAACCTTCCTGCAACTGCGGCATGAACTCCTTGCCCAGGAACGGGAAGATCGCCAGGCTCGCCACCAGCGCCGCCACGGCGCTGATCACCACCACCTTCTTCTTCGCCAGCGCCTTGTCCAGCAGCGGGCGATAGATCCGCTTGATCCGGGCCACTAGCCAGGTGTCGCGCTCTTCCTTCGGTTTGAGGATCAGCGAGGCCAGCACCGGGATCAGGGTCATGCTCAGGATCAGCGAGCCCGCCATCGCGAAGGCGATGTTGAAGGCCATCGGCCTGAACATCTTGCCTTCCAGACCTTCGAGCGAGAACAGCGGCAGGAACACCACGATGATGATCAGGATCGCGAAGGCGATCGGGTTGGCGACCTCATTGGCCGCGGCCAGCACGGCGGAGGCGCGATCGACGCGCTCGCCGTGTTCCTTGCGCTCGGCCATGATGCGGAAGGCGTTCTCCACCATCACCACCGCGCCGTCGACCATCATGCCGATGCCGATCGCCAGGCCCGCCAGCGACATCAGGTTGGCCGATAGTCCCGCCTGGCCCATGCCGATGAAGGCGATCAGCATCGCCAGCGGCAGGGTGACGATGACGACGACCGCCGAGCGTAGCTCGCCCAGGAACAGGAACAAGATGATCGCCACTAGGATCGAGCCTTCGACCAACGCCCGCACGGCGGTTCCCACGGCCTTGTTGACCAGATCGGTACGTTCGTAGATCGGCTTGAGCACTATGTTCTCGGGCAAAGCCGCCCGTACGACATCGAGCTTGCCCTTGACCGCCTCGACCACGTCCTTGGCGTTCTCGCCGATGCGGGCCAGCGCCATGCCGAGCACGACCTCCTGGCCGTCGCGGGTTACGGCGCCGAAGCGCGGCGCCGGCGCCTCGGTCACGGTGGCAACGTCGCGGACGTACACCGGCACGCCGTCTTCGGACTTGAGTACGATCGCGCCGATGTCCTCGGCCGACTTCAACAGCCCCAGTCCCCGGACCAGGAACTGCTCGCGGCCCACGTCCATGACGTTGCCGCCGACCTGGCCGTTGTTGGCCGGAATGGCGTTGATCACGTCGCCGAAGCCGAGGCCGCGGGCATACAGGCGCTGCGGATCGATGCGCACCTGGAACTCGCGTTCGCCGCCGCCCCACGAGGTGACATCGTCGACGCCCGGCGCGGTGCGGAGGATCAGGCGCACGGCCCACTCCTGCCAGGTGCGCAGGTCCATGTCCGAGACCTGGTCTTGGGTGACACCCGGCGCGCGCTCGACGGTGTACCAGTAGACCTGCCCCAGGCCCGAGGCGTTCGGCCCCATGCTGGGCTTGCCGTAACCATCGGGCAGCCGGTCGCCGATCTCCTGCAGGCGCTCGTTGACCAGCTGGCGGGCGAAATAGATGTCCATGGCGTCGTCGAAGTACACGGCGACGTAGGACAGCCCGGACAGGCTGACGGAGCGGATCTCCTGCACCTTCGGCAAACCGGCCAGCGCCGATTCCACCGGCGTGGTCAGGAGCTGCTCCACGTCCTCGGCGGCCAGGCCCGGGGATTCGGTGTAGACGTTGACCTGCGCGGGGGTGACGTCCGGGAAGGCGTCGATCGGCACGTTTCGCACCGCCTGCAGGCCCAGGAAGGCCACCACGGCGAACACAATCAGGACAAGGAACTTGTAACGCAGCGAAAGCTCGACCAGGCGGTTCAGCATGGCGCACCTCCGCATACGGCGCGGATTTCAGTGACCATGGCCTTCTCCCAGCTGCGCCTTGAGCAACTGCGCCTTGAGCGCGAATGCGCCATCGACGACGACCGTGTCGCCCGGCTTCAGGCCTTCCTCGATGACGGTGGCATCGCCGATCACCGCGCCGGTGCGCACGGGCACGGCTTCCAGAGCGCCGGCGGCATTCTTGCGGAACACCACGGTATCGCCCTCCAACTGCACCAGCGCGGCCGTCGGCACGGCGAGCGACGTGGTGGCACCGGCGCCCGCCTCGGCATCCAGGTAGACATCGACGAAATCGCCGCCGTGCAGGCGGTCGTCCGGGTTGGGCACTTCGATGCGCACCACGGCATTGCGCGTCGCCTCGGAGGTGCGATGCGCGGTGCGCAGTACCTTTCCGGCCATGCGCTGCCCGTTCGCCACGACGGTGGCCGGGCCACCCACCACGACGCGCGGCACCGCGCCGGCCGGCAGCTTGGCATCCACCCAGACCACAGACTCGTCGACGAGGCGATAGAGCGGCTTGCCCGGTTCGATGCGCTCGCCGACCACGAAATCGTCCTCGGTGATCCGGCCCGCATGGGGCGCACTGAGCGTGAACTGGCCGTTGACTGTGCCGGCAGACGTGCCTGGCAGACCGTAGGCCTGGGCCTTGGCGCGGGCGCGATCGACCGCCACCTTGGCCTCGCTGATGCGGCGCCCGGCGACGGCTTCACGGCCCAGCGCCGAGACCCGTTTCCACTCCTGCTCGGCGATGCGCAACTCGGCCTGCGCGTCGGAGACTTCGACGCTGGCCAGCGTCACCAGTGGCGCCCCGGCGCGGACCTCATCGCCCAGTTTGGCTTGGCGGCGCACGACCAGCGCTTCGACGCGGGGCGTGATCAAGGTGGTGCCGTAGGCGTTGTCGAGCACCTCGCCCGGGGCACGCAACTGCTCGCCAGGTGCAGAGGGTTGCAGCACAGTCAATCGAACGCCGGTGGCCTTCATTGCCGCAGCGTCCATCGTCACGGTGCGCGTACCCTCCGGGCTTGCTGCGCCTTCGGCATGCCCGCCTTCCTCGGCGTGACCCGCCTCCTGTCCTTCGGCCCGGGGTTCATCGGAGGAAGCCGCGGTATCGGGTTTGTTCGAGCACGCGGCCAGTGCCAGCAGCAGAGCCGCAGCGAACGGCAGTCGGATCCATCGGGAACTCGGCATCATGTGGTTTCTCATGGCGTGCGCTCCAGGCCGGCCCAGTCCTCGAGACGGCCGGTGGCGGCGAGATAGTCGGCATAGGTGCGCCACAGGCGCGCTTGCAGTTCGGCGCCAGCCAACTGCGTGTCCAGGGTCTGCTTGAGTTGCAGCAGGTAATCTGCGGTGGACAGCTCGCCCTCGCGCCACAGCTTCTCTAGCAGGTCGGCACGCCGCTGCACGTCGGTGCCCCGGCTGCGCTGCCAGCCCGTCCACGCCAGGCAGGCCGCGGCATAGCTGTCGATCGCACGGCGTCGATCAGCCTCCAGTTCCAGCTGCACGCGCTGCAGGTCCGCTTGCGCGGCATCGGCCTCGGCCTGCGCCGCCACGACTTCGGCACGGTAGGAATTGCGAACGAACAGCGGCACGCTGACGGTGAGGCCGTAGACGTTGTCGCTGGGCCCGCCAAGGTCGTAGGTCTTGCGGCCGGTGTAGGCGCCGATGGTGGGATCGCTGATGCGATTGCGGCGTGCGACGGTGACTTCGCGGTCTGCCGCGTCGGCTGCTGCCCGCGCGGCCTGCCAGTCCGGCAGGGTCTGCGGATCGCCCAATGCGGTGTCGACCGGCGGCAGCCCATCGGGAGAACGCCCGGTCGTCGCCACGACCTCCGGGACGCCGCCCACGGCACGGAACCGTGCCTCGGCCTCCGCGCGTTCGGACACCAGCTGCGACTGCTCCGCCTGCGCCTGGTCGCGCGCCAGCAGCGCCAGGTCGCGTTCCAGGCCGGAAATGTCGTCGGCCGCGAACTGCTTCTGCGCCAGTTCGGCGAAACGCGTCACCAGCGCCAGCCGCCGCTCGCCGGTGGCGACGCGCTGCTGCGCGGCCTGCAGGTCGGCCCAGCCGGTCATCCACTGGCGGATGAAATCGCGGCGGCGCATCCGGGCTTCCGCGGTCGCCTGCTCGACCCGGGCGCTGGCCGCGTCGCGGCGGGCGCGGCGCTTGCCGCCCAGGTCCAGGGTCAGGTTCAGGCCGGCGCTGGTGGTCTTTTCCGGGCCCTCGTCGTCGCGGGTCAGTTCGAGCTCGGGGTTGTAGAGCGGCTGCCCGGCCGCCTGCAGCCGGGCGCGGGCCGCGGCGAGCCGGGCCTCGACGGAGCGGTAGGCGGGATGTTGCCGCCACGCCGCGGCCAGCGCGGAGCGCAGCGGGGCCGGGGCAACGAGGGGTTCGGCGGACCAGGCCGGCATCGCGAGCGCGCTCGCAATGATCACGGCGGCCGCCAGCCGCGCGACGAAGCGTCGCCGCGGCGAAGGCAAACGGTGCATGGGGGATCCTCTGAGTGGACTGGTTTCGTCGCGGCAGGGCCGCGGACGATTCGCGTCGCTCAGACGATCGGGGGCCGCAAGTCCTCGCCAGGCTCGGGATCCAGCCGCAGCGCCACGCGCCGGGTCGCGATTCCGCCCTCGTTCGGCACCGAAACGACCCGTGCATCCACGGGTATCGCGGCGGCGTGGTGGACGCCGCAGTGGCTGCAGGCGCCGGCGTTCTCGAAGGGCGGCGCGACGCCATCGCCGGCGCCGTCATCGGCATGCGCGATCGCGGCCGGATCGCCGCCCAGGCCGATGTCGGCGTAGTCGTGCGTCGCGCACGCGAAGGCCGAGGTGAAGTTCAACGCGAACCCCAGGAGCACGAGCACGGCCAGGCGCGTGGAAGCGCGCAGCCGTCCCAGCATCGCGGGGCATGTTTGCGGTGACTTCATGGAAGCGGGATCCTAACGGCGGCCCGAAGCGTTACACAATTCCATGGCCAATCAGCACGGCGCATCGGCGTGCCGCGGATCCGGCGCCAATCGAAGCGGCGCAGGGCCCGCGCAGCCGCGTCGGCTCCCGCGGCGACGAGATTCGCCGACCTTGTCCTCGTCCCGGCCGCGGCCTCGGCATGGCTCGAAACGCAGCCGATGACGGCGCCGGCAAGCAGAAGGGCGACACCGCAATGAACATCGTGCTGCACGCCACCCTGACCTGCCCGCACTGCGGGGCCCGCTCGACCGAGCCCATGCCCACCGATGCGTGCTGCTTCTACTTCGATTGCAAGGCATGCGGACGGGTCATGCGGCCCAAGCCGGGCGATTGCTGCGTGTTCTGCTCCTATGGCAGCACGCCCTGCCCACCGAGGCAGAAGGGCACGTGTTGTTCCGGCACCTAGGATCCGCCATGGGTCGAGCGCGCGCTTGCTTGCTCCCTCACCTGCACCCCAACCCGAACACCGCCGCTCCCACGTCCCCGACGCGCGTCCCCAGCAGCGACACCTTGCACGCCCGCCCGTCCGCGTCGCGGTAGGAGATGGACTGGCCGCTGGCGAGATGCCTGCCGCGCGCGCCGTTGTCGCCGGCGGTGGTGAGGTTCACGCGCACGCCGTCGCGGCCGACGCCGGCGACGCCGAGCACGGTGCTGTCGTCGAGGCGCAGTCCGGCGTCCTCGGCAACGGTGAAGTCGTAGCCGCCGGCGGGGCCGCCGCCGCGCTCGATGCGCCGGCGCAGGGCGTCGTTCTCGCGCTTGGCGAGGGCGAGCTGCTGGACCAGGCCGCCACTGTGCCGTTCCAGCGCGCGGATGGAGTCCTGCAGGCGGCGCAGGTCGGCGCGGCCGGCGGGCGGAAGCGCGCGGCGCACGGCCTGGAGGTCGGAGCGGACGCGCCGGAGCGTCTCGCGCTGCAGCGCCTGGCGGTCGACGAAGCGCTGGTCGACCGCGGCGGCGCGCGGATTCCAGCTGTTGTAGAGGCCGGCCAGGCCCCAGGCGGCCAGGGCGACGAGGACGATGAAGGCGATGTTGAGCGACCACTTCGCGCGCCGGCTGGCGTGGAGGCCGCGGATCCATCCGGCGACGGGTTCGGCTTGCGGTCCGGCGATGGCGCCCATGTTGCTCCTCTGGTCTCGTCCGTGCGCGCATCTTAGTGGCGCCTGGAGACGCGTGGAGCGCGCCGGGAAGTTTTCCTAGTGCCGCGCTCCCGGGCCGGAGGGGCCGCGCGGAACGGCAGCGGGCGTCGTCGCATCCGCGGGCGGGAGCGCCAGCGCCACGAGCGCCCCCGCGACGGCGGCGGCGCCGTGGACGTCCCGCTCCACGAGCAGGAGGACGAAGCACGCCAGGGCAGCGATGGCGGGCACGAAGGCGCGGCGCGCGGGCCGGGCCGCGAGGCAGGCCGCGGCGACGGCGCCGGCCAGGCCGAAGTCGAGGATGGAATTGCCCGCACCGACCGGTTGCCACCGGAGGGCGAGCGCCTGCGCGCCCGCGACCGAGACCGCCGCGACCAGGCCCCACCGCGGCCGGCCGAGCATGCGCTCGGCCACCGCGCCGATCGCGAGCAGCGCGACGAGGTTGAACGCGGCGCCCGCCCAGCCCCCGTCCTGCACGAGCAGGGAGGTGAGCAGCCGCCACGGCTCGCCGGAGCGCACGCTTGCGGCATCGCGCATCAGCAGCCGCAGCAGGCCCGGCGCGACGGCGAGCTGGGCGAGCGAGAACGCGGCGACGACGAGGAAGCAGGCCAGCGTCAGCATCGGCACGGATCCGCCGCGACGCCGCGCGGCCGCACGGATCGCGATCATGCCGGCGACGAAGGCCGAGGAAAGGCCGATTCCAGGCAGGAGCGCTTCGAACATGGGGCTCATGGCGGGTCGGGATGCCTCCGGGACCGCGGCCCGGTCGAATGCCGGGGCCGGCTCGACCGGATGCGCATGGCCGAACGCATGCGCACAGGGTAGCGGCTGCGATGGCGATCGCGCCGGTCGCGCGCCTACGGAGGCGTCGCGTCCACGGGATGCGTTTCGGGGGCCGCGACGGCGGCGTCCGGCAGCAGCGCGTCCAGGGCGTCGGCCAGCATCTCGCCGGTGAGCGGCTTGCGCAGGAAGCCTTCGAAGCCGGCGGCGCGGGCCTGCGGCTCGGCGTCGGGATCGGCGCGGGCGGTGACGGCGAGCAGGGGGCGGTCGAACCCGCTGGCGCGCAGCTGCCGGGCCAGCGCCAGGCCGTCGATGCCGGGCAGGTCGAGGTCGAGCAGGGCCAGGTCGAAGTGCCGGCTGCCCGCCTCGGCGAGCGCGGCCAGGCCATGCGGGGCGTGGACCACGGCGTGGCCCTGCGCACGCAGCAGCCCGGCCACCACTTCGGCCACGGTGGGGTCGTCCTCCACCAGCAGCAGCTGCAGCCGGCCGCCCGCGCCGATGGCGGGTGCCGGGCGCGCGCGCACGGCCGCGGGCGGGTCGGCCGCGGCCAGCGGCAGGTCGACGGTGAAACGGGTGCCCTCGCCCGGCGCGCTGTCGACCTCGATGCGGCCGCCCATGGCGTCGGCCAGCTCCCGGCAGATCGCCAGGCCCAGGCCGCTGCCGCCGTAGCGCGCGGCGGTGCGCGCGCCTTCGGCCTGCTCGAAGCGGCGGAACAGGCGCCGCTTCTGCTCGTCGTCGAGGCCGGGGCCGGTGTCGCTCACGCGCAGGCGCAGGCCGCCGCCTTCCGGGCGCTCCACGCGCAGGGCCACTTCGCCGCTGTCGGTGAACTTGATCGCGTTGCCCAGCAGGTTGAGCAGGATCTGGCGCAGCCGCACGGGATCGCCCAGCAGCCAGGGCGGCACGTCGGCGGCGACGGATTGCGCGAAG
Source organism: Luteimonas sp. (assembly GCA_041905645.1). Taxonomy (GTDB): domain Bacteria; phylum Pseudomonadota; class Gammaproteobacteria; order Xanthomonadales; family Xanthomonadaceae; genus Luteimonas. The sequence continues at coordinate 13,815 of JAYRKR010000017.1, read as the reverse complement.
CGCAGCCCGCGCTGGCGCGCCACCGGCGCCATCAGCGCGACCACCTCGCGCACCAGCGCCTGCAGGTCGAACGCGCGCGCGTCGAGCTCGAGCTTGCCGGCCTCGATGCGGGCGAGGTCGAGCGCGTCGTTGACCAGCCGCATCAGGTGGTCGCCGGCGTTGCGGATCGATTCGGTGTAGCCGCGCTGGCGGGCGTCGAGCTCGGTGCCCAGCAGCAGCTCGCTCATGCCCAGCACCCCGGTCATCGGCGTGCGCACCTCGTGGCCGAGGGTGGCCAGGAAGCGGCTCTTGGCCTCCGACGCCTGCTCGGCGACGCGGCGCTGGTGCTCGGCCATCAGCCAGCCGTGGCGGCGGCGCAGGCGGCGGCGGTAGTCGGCGAAGGCCTTCCACAGCAGCAGCAGCGCCACCAGCACGAACGCGGCGCGCGCCCACCAGGTGCGCCACCACGGCGGGCGCACGTCCAGCCGCAGCACGCGCTCGGGCGTCCACAGGTTGTCGGAGGTGGCCGCCTGCACGCGCAGCGTGTAGCGGCCCGGCTCCAGGCGCGAGAACACGCGCTCGCCGCTCGCGCCCACTTCCATCCACTGCGTGTCGAACGGTTCGAGCAGGTAGCGGAAGCGGTGCGAGCGCGCGTTGTTGAACGAGAGCAGGCGCGCGGTGATGCGCAGGTCGCGGTCGTCCGGGGCGATCCCGATCGAGCCGGTGCGCGGCAGTTCGACGACCTGGTCGCCGCGGCGCACGTCGATCGACTGCACCACCAGCCGCGGCGCGGTCCTGGCCGGCCGCACCACGGTGGGATCGAACAGCACCAGGCCCTCGGGCGTGGCGGCGAGGATGCGGCCGTCCTGCGGGCGCTGCACCGGGCGCTCGCCGAACTCCTGGCTGGGCAGGCCGTCGCGCACGCCGTAGATGCGGGCGCGCGCGCCTTCCGGATCGAAGCGCACCAGGCCGCGCATGCTGGTGAGCCAGAGCACGCCGTTGCGGTCGATGGTCAGGCCGCTGGGCGCGAGCCTCGGCAGGCCCTGGCGCTGGTCGAAGTGCTTGAGCAGGGCCAGCGCGGCGCCGTCCCAGCGGTACTGATCGAGGGTGCCGAAGCCGGCCAGCCACACCGCGCGCTCGGTCGCGACGAAGCCGTAGATGTCCTGCGCGGGCGCGCCCGGCACGGGTTCGAAGCGGCGCGCGCCGTCGTTCCACATCAGCAGGCCCTGCACGCCGGCCACCCACAGGCCGCCGTCGGGCGCGACGTCCATCTGGTGCAGCATGCGCCCGCGCTGCAGGCCGCGGCTGCCGTCGGCGTGGACGACGTCCAGCACACGGCCGTCGTCGACGTCGCGCACCTGCAGGCCGTCGGCCTCCGAGCCCAGCCAGAGCCGGCCGTCGCGGGTCTCGGCGAACCAGACGCGGTCGCCGGGGAGCGCGGCGTCACCGGCGTCGCCGGCGTGCCAGCGCCGGATGGCGCCGGTGCGCGGGTCGTAGCGGGCCAGGCCGTCGTAGTAGCTCGCCCAGACGCGGCCGTTGCGGTCCTCGTGCACCTGCAGCGGCATATAGCCCTCGCCGATGTCGCGCACCACGTGGCGGACCTCGCCGCTTTCCGGATCGAGCAGGTCGAGCACGCCGCCGCTGCCCACCAGCCACATGTCGGCGCTGGCCGAGGGCGAAATGCCGCGCACGTAGGCGTTCCCGGGCGAGCCGGGATCGCTGTCGATGCGGCTGAGGACGGAGAAGCGCGACCAGTTGGCGCGCAGGTACCACAGCCCGGCGTCGCTGCTGCCGAACCACACCCCACCTTCGTGGTCCTCGAACGCGCACGACCACGACGGCCGCACCGTGCCCCGCGCGCTGGCGCTGTACAGCGGCACGTTGCGCACCCCGTCCTCGCTGTCGCGCCCCAGGCCGTCGCTGGTGTCGAGCCAGCGGTTGCCGGCGCGGTCGCGCAGCAGCATGTGGAACACCGTCTTGGCGTAGCCCGGCCACGGGCGCAGCGACACGCTGCCGTCGGGCCTGCGCTCGCTGACGCCGCGCGGCGTGCCGATCCACAGCGTGCCGTCGTCGTCGAAGCTCAGCGCGTTGATCGCGCGCGAGTTGTAGGCGTCGGCGGGCAGGCGCTCGAAGCCGTGGCCGTTCCAGCGCGCGACGCCGTTCTTGGTGCCGACCCAGAGCGAGCCGTCGGGTGCGATCTCGAGCTGGCCGACCGAGGCGTCGGGCAGGCTGGCGGGATCGCCCGGCCGCGGCAGGTGGCGGGTCAGCCGGCCGGCGCCGTCCATGCTGTAGAGGCCGCCGTCGGCGGTGCCGAACCACAGCAGGCCGTCGGGCGTGGACCTGATCGACCAGATGCCGCCGCCGGCGATGCGCAGGTCGTGTTCGCTGTCGAAGTAGCGGAAGCTGGCGCGGTCCGGCCCGAGCACCGCCAGGCCGCCACTGCGGGTGCCGACCCACACGCGGTCCTGCCCGTCGACGTGCACCGCCCAGACGAAGTTGTCGCGCAGTCCCTGGTCGACGCGCCAGGTGCGGAAGCCGATCCCGTCGTAGCGGGCCAGGCCGTCGCTGGTGGCGATCCACAGGTAGCCCTCGGCATCCTCGTCGATGCCGGTGACGCGGTTGGAAGGGAGGCCGTCGGCGACGGTGAGCTGGACCGGCTGCGGCGTCTCCGGCAGCCCCGCGCGCGCGGGACCGGCGGCACCAACGGCCGCGATGCACGTCGCGACCAGCAGCATGGCGAGTCTGCGCACCTCCGGCTCCCTCCCCGTCGACGGCTCCCCGTGGCCATCGGGAATCCTCGCAATGCGGGGGAGCGGGCGCAAGCCGCGGGAGGCGGCGGGCGTTCGTGGGCCCGGCAGCTTCCCCGGTGGACGCGGGCAGCATCTCCCCTTCTCCCGCTTGCGGGAGAAGGGGCCGAAGAGCCTGCCCTCGAATGCTCTGGTCGGGGGCGGATGAGGGGGCGAGCGCAGCGAGCCTGCTCTGGCCCCACGCATCCACGAGCACCGGAAAATCCTGCGCTCCGGGCGTCCGTCACGCGGCTGCGGCACTTCTTCGCAGGCAGGCAGGCGTCGGCGCGCCCGCAGTCCGGACGCGGAAAAGCTGCGTTCCAGACGCCCCCGGGGCGATCACCGCCCCCGGGCATAGAATCTCCCGGCATGACGGAGACACGGCGATGACCATGGCGACGACGGCGGGACCCGAGGGACGCGACGCACGGGCGCCCGCGCGGCCAGCGTTCGTCCGCGCGCACCACGGCCCGCCCCTGGCGCGCATCGCGCATCGCGCGCGCGCGGCCGCGCTCGCGGCGCTGGCGGCATTGCTGCCCATCGCGCCCGCCTTCGCCCAGGCACGGCACTACGAGTTCGATCCGGTCCACACCCGGGTGATGTTCGCGATCTCCCACGCCGGCTATTCGCAGGCCATCGGCACGGTGTCCGGCAGCACCGGCACGCTCGAGTTCGATCCGGACGACTGGAGCAGCGCGCGGGTGCAGGTCCGCGTGCCGGTGGCGCGGCTCGACCTGGGCGACGAGAAGTGGACCGGGGCCGCGCTCGCCTCCAACCTGCTGGATGCGCGCGACCACCCCGAGGCGACCTTCACCTCGACCCGGGTCGAACCGGTCGACGCGCGCCATGCCGCCGTGTTCGGGACGCTGACCCTGCACGGGGTCGCGCGCGAGGTGAAGCTGGACGTGGTCTTCAACCAGCTCAAGCGCTATCCGCTGCCGCCGTTCCGGCGCACCGTCGGCTTCTCCGCGACCGCCGCGATCAGCCGCAAGGACTTCGGCATCGACGCCTGGCCCTCGGTGATCGGCGACCGCGTCGAGCTGCGCATCGAGGCCGAGGCGCACCGCGCGCGCGGCGGCGGCGAGCCCGCGGACGCCGGCGCGGAGGACAGGCAGGCGCCGCCACCGGACCAGGCGCAGCCGATGCCGCCGAAGCAGGACCGGAACGAGGCGATCCCGCCGCTGGACGAAGACGAGTCGACGCCGACGTCCGATGAAGGAGATGCGACGCCGACCGACGCCCGACCCGTCGAGGCGCCGCCGGCCCAAGGCCCACCGCCCGAGGCGCCCATGAAAGCGGATCCTGCGAAGCCACCCGGGGAAACGCCGCCTCCGGCCGGCGAGGGCGAGCCCGCCTCGACCCCGCCCGCGACCGCCACCGCGCCGGACGCAGCGGCAGGTTTCCCGCGGTCGGCGGCGGCGCTGGACGGAATCCTCGCGGCGCCCGGGACGACGGCCGCGAGCGCGGACGTCGACGCAGGCGCGCCGGCGCACGCACTGCTCCCCGGCATTCCACCTACCATCGCCAAGGCCCGTGCATGAGCTGGAAGAACACCGACGACGACTGGGGGCCGGTCAGCCAGCTGCTGCACTGGCTGGTCGTGCTGCTGATCCTCGCGCTGGCCATCGTCGGCCTCACCATGGTCGAGCTGCCGAAGACGCCGCGGTACTTCTGGGTGTACACGCTGCACAAGTCGCTGGGCATCACCGTGCTGGCGCTGGTGCTGCTGAGGATCGGCTGGCGCCTGTACGCCGGCGCGCCCCGGCCGGTGCCCGGGACGCCGAAGTGGCAGGAGCGCGTCGCCACGCTGACCCACTGGGCGCTGTACGCGCTGATCCTGGCGATGCCGCTGTCGGGCTGGCTGTTCGATTCGGCCAGCGGGCTGCGTCCGTTCAGGCTGTACGGCCTGGTCCTGATGCCCAAGCTGGTGGCGCCCGACGAAACGATCCGCGACGTCGCGCGCGAGGCCCACGAGCTGCTGTTCTGGGTGCTGGTGGCGCTGGTCGTGCTGCACGCGGCGGCGGCCTTCCACCACCACGTCTTCCGCAACGACGCCACCTTGCTGCGCATGCTGCCCGGGCGGCGCGCGCGCGGCGGTTCCAGCGCCGGTTAAGCCGTCCCGCGTCAACCTTCCCGGCAGCGCATCCGGGCGCGGCCGGCCTTGCCGATGATCGCCGGCCGCGGCCGGGCGCGGTCCCGATACCCCACAGGAGCCAAGCCATGTCCTTCAAGCCCACCACGCCGGCCGCGGTCGCCGCCGCCCTCGTCGCGATGCTGGCCACCCTGCCGGCGCGCGCCGCCGACTACGTGCAGGCGGCGGGCTCCACGCTGGTGTTCGCCAGCAAGTACGACGGCGAGGTGTTCACCGGCAGCTTCCCCGGCTTCTCGACGAAGCTCAGCTTCGACCCGGCCGACCTCGCCGCCTCGAAGCTCGACGTGACCATCCCGCTGGCCAGCGCGAAGACCGGCAACGACGATCGCGACTCGACCCTGCGCGGCGCCGACTTCTTCGACGTGGGCAAGTTCGCGCAGGCGCGCTACACCGCGACCAGGTTCCGCAGCCTCGGCGGCAACCGGTACGCCGCCGACGGCACCCTCGACCTGCGCGGCGTGAGCAAGCCGGTCACCCTGACCTTCACCTGGACCGCGGGCGCGGCGCCGGTGCTGCAGGGCAAGGCGACGGTGAAGCGCCTGGACTTCGGCGTCGGCGGCGGCGACTGGTCGGACACCGGGACGATCCCGGACAAGGTCGCGATCAGCACGAAGGTGGTGTTCGCGCCCGCCGGCTGACGGCTGACGGCTGACGGCTGACGCCTGAAAGCTGGAGGCTGATGGCTGATGCCTGAAGGTCGAAAGCTGACAGCTGACAGCTGACAGCTGACGGCTGATGGCTGGCAGCTGGCAGCTGGCGGCAGATGGCTGATTGGCTGCGGATAACGCCGCGTCCACGCATCGAAACCGGGATGCGTGACGAACCCCTTCTCCCGCCTGCGGGAGAAGGTGCCCGTAGGGCGGATGAGGGCGCGAGCGTAGCGAGCCGCTCTTGCTACTGCCCTTGCTTCGGCGACAGCGACAGTCAAAAGCACGCTTCGCGCGCTCGAGCCCTCCTCGCCCGCCCTACGGACACCTTCTCCCGCAAGCAGGAGGGGATTCATCACACCGCCGCAGCGTGCCCCGACGCTTCCGCAGCGCACCGCGCTGGAAAAATTCCGTGACGCCCGGTCGCCGCCGCGCGGCCGTCGGGCGCCCTCAACCCGGGGGCGACCCTAGGTAGGGCACGCCCCGGATGGCTCACCCCCGGGGCTGGTGCTGGAATCGCTGCAGATCGAGCCGAGGGGAGCTCGGCGTTCCAATCCGCCAATCCGCGAGCGCAAGGAATCCCGATGAGCATCTCCGCCGTTTCCCAACGCCAGACCCTCGCAGCCCAGGACAGCCAGCCCACCTACACCATCCAGCGCGGCGACACGCTTTCGGCGATCGCCCGGCAGCACGGCATCTCGCTGTCGGAGCTGCTGGCGGCCAACCCGCAGGTCCGCAACGCGAACCTCGTCTACCCGGGCGACAAGCTCGACATCCCGTCCTCCGGCGGCGGCACGCACCAGACCGCCGGGGCCGCGAACGACACGCCCGCCGCGCAGCCGGCGGCCGCCACCGGCGGCAAGTTCGACTACAACCGCATCGCCGGCGTGAAGGGCAACCCCAACGTCACGCCCGCCTTCATCAAGGAAGTCGAGGCGATGGCCGCGCGTCTGGGCACCAAGCCCGAGTACCTGATGGCGGTGATGAGCTTCGAGACCGGCGGCAGCTTCTCGCCCGGCCAGAAGAACAACGCCGGCAGCGGCGCCACCGGCCTGATCCAGTTCATGCCGGGCACGGCCTCGGGCCTGGGCACCAGCACCGACGCGCTCGCGCGCATGAGCTCGACCCAGCAGCTGCAGTACGTCGAGAAGTACTTCATGCAGCGCGCCGGCGCGCACAACGGCAAGCTGTCCACGCTCGAGGGCGTGTACACGACGGTGCTGTACGGCTCGCCGAAGTCCGACCCGAACTCGACGCTGTGGTCGAGCGGCAGCAGCGCCTACTCCTGGAACAAGGGCCTCGACCGCAACGGCGACGGCCGCATCACCGCCGGCGAGGCGGCCAACGCGGTGCGCGGGCGCGTGTCCGGCAACATCGACGAGGGCGGCTCCTCGATCCCCGACAAGCCGACGGATCCGGGCGACGGCGGCACGCCGGACAAGCCGTCGGGCAACGGCGGCAGCGTCACCGTGCACTCGGGCGACACGCTCTCGGGCATCGCCGCGCGCAACGGCGTCTCGCTGTCCGCGCTGCTGGCGGCCAACCCGCAGATCCGCAATCCCAACCTGATCTACCCGGGGCAGACCATCCACCTGCCGGGCAGCGGCAACGGCGGCGGCTCCGGCTCGGCCGCGCACAACGTCACCGTGCATTCGGGCGACACGCTCTCGGGCATCGCTTCGCGCAACGGCGTCTCGCTGTCGGCACTGCTGGCGGCCAATCCGCAGATCCGCAACCCCAACCTGATCTATCCCGGCCAGACCATCCACGTCCCGGGTGGGTCCTCGGGCGGCGGCAACCAGAGCGCGCCGGCCAGCCACGACTACACCGTGCGTTCGGGCGACACCATGTCGGGCATCGCCTCGCGCAACGGCGTCTCGCTGTCCGCGCTGATCAACGCCAATCCGCAGGTCGGCAACCCCAACCTCATCTACGCCGGCCAGACGCTCCACATCCCGGGCGCCGGCGGCAGCAAGGGCAGCGGCCCCGTGGACGGGCCGGGCGGCACGCCGCAGGGCGGCAACGGCAACGTGGTCGACATCGCGCAGCGCTTCCTCGGCCGCAACGCCTCCGACCTCAAGCGCAGCGGCGAGCTGCCGATGGAATCCTGGGTGCCCAACGACGTGAACTGCGCCAACTTCGTCACCGCCGTGCTGCAGAAGGCCGGCATGATCAACTGGCACGACAACACCGTGGCCGGCACCGCCAGCAGGCTCAAGGCGCAGGGCTGGAAGGTCGTGCCCGCCTCGCAGGCCAAGCCGGGCGACGTGTGCATCCTCAACTACGGCGGGCACGTGGAGCTGGTGGCCAGCAACAACAACGGCCACATCAAGCTGATCGGCTCCAACAACACCAACGCCGACGGTTCGCAGCGCGTGGGCTACGGCAACCCGTACGGCAACGAGTACTACCTGTCGCCTCCCTGATCCCCCGGGGAAGAGACGGGCGGCGACGGCCCCAATCGTCGCCGCCCAGGCCCGCTGCGAGAGGCGGGCGGAACGGCCGCGAAAGCGGCCGTTTTTTTGCGTGTTCCTCCACACCGGCGAAAGGACCCGCCAGATTCCCCTTTTCCCCGCTGGCGGGGAGAAGGTGCCGGAGAGCCTGCCCTCGAATGCTTCAGTCGGGGGCGGATGAGGGTGCGCGAGCGTAGCGAAGCGTGCCTTTGATCTTGGATCTTGCTTTCGCGTTCCAGGGCAAGGGCAAAAGCAGCTCGCTTCGCTCGCTCCCCTCATCCGCCCTTCGGGCACCTTCTCCCCGCTGGCGGGGAGAAGGGCTTTCCACGACGTTTCCCGAGGCCGCCGGTGCGGCCATGGCGCGCCCGCGAGGGTTCAATCGCCCTCGAACAGCGCCTGCGGCGCGCCGTACTTCTGCGACCAGTCCGCCCACGCCAGGTCGGTGGGGCCGATGGCTTCCGCGCGCAGCTGCCAGTGCTGGTCGACGCGCTGCACCAGGGCGACGTACACCGGCGAGACGTAGCCCTGCTTCGCCGCGTCGGCCATCGGGGTCTTCGCGTAGTCGATCGCGCCGCCGCCCGCGTCCTGCATGCGGGCATACAGGAAGCCCCAGCCGTCGCCGACCTTCATCTGCTCGACGTCGAAGCGCACGTCCTGGCCCAGCTTCTTCTCCAGCGGTGCGCGCACCGCGTCGAGCACCTGGCGGCGCTCCGCGCTGCCGACGTCGGGGGTATGGATGCCGTTGCCGGCCTGGCTGCTGTTCATGAGGATCATGCCTGTCAGGAAGACGGGAAGGAGTCCGCGCATCGGTGCATCTCCGGCGTGGCGATGCCGCCGCCACGTGCCGGGGCAGTATCCCCGCGGCCGGGTGAACGAAACGACTAGGGCTGGCCCTATGCCGCGGACGCCAGCCACGCGCGGACGCGCGCGGCGTCGAACGGCCAGTCCAGCTCCGCGCCGCCGGCGTCGTCGCGCAGGACCGGCACGCGCGCGCCGTAGGCGGCCTCGAGGCGGTCGTCGCCGTCGATCCAGACGCTCTCGAACTCGGGGGCGCGCGCCTCGGCCAGCACGGCGAGGGCCCGGTCGCAGAGCGGGCAGTCGTCGCGCTGGACCAGCTGCAGGCGGAAAAGGGCGCTCATGGGGCGGAAGCGGCGGACCGGGTCGGCGGCATAGAATACGCCGATGGCCGTCAGCACCTTCGACCTCTACAAGATCGGCATCGGGCCGAGTTCCTCGCACACGGTGGGGCCGATGCGCGCGGCGGCGCGGTTCGTCGAGCGCTGGCTGGAGGAGCCCGGACGCCTGCAGGACGTGGCCCGCGTCCGCGCCGAGGTGTTCGGCTCGCTGGCGCTCACCGGGCGCGGCCACGGCACCGACAAGGCGGTGCTGATGGGGCTCGAGGGCCACTGGCCGAACCGCATCGACCCCGACCTGATCCCCGATGCGCTGGCGCGCATCCGCGCCGGCAAGCGCGTGCGGCTGGGCGGCCGCCACGAGATCGCCTTCGACGAGAAGCGCGACCTGGTGATGAACAAGCGCCAGAAGCTCCCCTTCCACACCAACGGCATGCGCTTCACCGCCTACGACGCCGACGACGAGGTGGTCGCCACGCGCGACTACTACTCGGTCGGCGGCGGCTTCGTGGTCAACCAGGACGAGGCCGCGGAGGACCGCATCGTCGCCGACACCACGCCGGTGCCCTACCCCTTCCACACCGGCGACGAGCTGCTGGCGCAGGCGCGTGACAACGGCCTGACGATCGCCCGGCTGATGATGGCCAACGAACAGTCCTGGCGCAGCGAGGACGAGGTGAAGGCCGGGCTGCGCGAGATCTGGGAGGCGATGCAGTCGTGCATCGCGCGCGGCATCCGCCAGACCGGCACCCTGCCCGGCGGCCTGCACGTGGCGCGGCGCGCGCCGGCGCTGTACGCGGAGCTGTCCGAGCGCCCGGAGGCGGCGATGCGCGACCCGCTGACCACGCTGGACTGGGTCAACCTCTACGCGCTGGCGGTCAACGAGGAGAACGCCGCCGGCGGGCGCGTCGTCACCGCCCCCACCAACGGCGCGGCCGGGATCCTGCCGGCGGTGCTGCGCTACTACGACCGCTTCATCCCCGGATCGAACGAGCAGGGCGTGTTCGACTTCCTGCTCACCGCCGCGGCGGTCGGCATCCTCTACAAGGAGAACGCCAGCATCTCCGGCGCCGAGGTCGGCTGCCAGGGCGAGGTCGGCGTGGCCTGCTCGATGGCGGCGGCCGGGCTCACCGCGGCGCTGGGCGGCAATCCCGGCCAGATCGAGAACGCCGCCGAGATCGGCATGGAGCACAACCTGGGGCTCACCTGCGACCCGATCGGCGGCCTGGTGCAGATCCCGTGCATCGAGCGCAACGCGATGGGCGCGGTGAAGGCGATCAACGCCTCGCGCATGGCGCTGCGCGGCGACGGCAAGCACAAGGTGTCGCTGGACAAGGTCATCAAGACCATGCGCGACACCGGCCGCGACATGCAGGACAAGTACAAGGAAACCAGCCGCGGCGGGCTGGCGGTGAACGTCATCGAGTGCTGAGGAGCGCCGACGGCGCCATTGCCCCGGGGATTCCGTCCCGAACCCCGTAGGAGCGGCCCATGGCCGCGATGCTTTCGCGGCGAAGGCGATCGCGCCCATGGGGCGCTCCTACATGGGGCATGGGGCCGCAGGCGACAAAACGGGGAGGCGGGTTCCCCCGCCTCCCCTGCTTCGTCGCGCTGTCGCCGCCGCTTACTGGTACAGGCCCATCACCGACACGCCGGCGAAGGCGGACTCGCCGACCATCCGCACGTACCAGGTGCCCGCCTGCGGGTTGGACACCACCACCGCCTCGCTGTTGCCGGGCTTGGCCGACTTGCGCTCGTACACGCTGGCCGTCGGCACGCTGTCGCGCGAGACGTACAGCGAGACGTTGCCGGTGCCGCCGTAGCTGCGCAGGTTGAGGCTGCGCATGCCCGCGGGCACCTGCAGGCTGTAGAGGATGCCGTCGCCGGCACCGCCGGTCTGGCCGCCCAGCGCGGTACGGTTGACCAGCACGACGGCCTGCTCGTCCGACGGGTCCTCGGTGGCGGCCTGGGTGGCCGCGGCGGTGTCGAGGATGCCGGCGCCGATCGGCGTGCTCGCCGGCGGCTGCACCGGGAACGGACGCGCGGTGCTGCGCAGGACCTGCTTGACCTGCGCCGGCGTCAGCACCGGCTTGCCGGCCGCCACCGCCGCGCTCTGCATCATCGCCACCGTCGCGGCGACGTGCGGGGTCGCCTGCGAGGTGCCGATGAAGCCCATCAGCACGTCGTCCTCGGGCACGGTGGCGCCGCTGTTGCCGGTCGACCAGATCCAGTGCTCGTTGCTGTCGGAGCCGCTGGTGGCGTTGCCGCCCGGCGCGGCGATCGCGACCGTGGCGCCGTAGTTGGAGAACCACGACTTGGCGCCGTCGATGCCGGTGGCGCCGACCGTGACCACGCCCTTGCAGCTGGCCGGCGAGTAGTACTGCGCATCGTCGCCGTCGTTGCCGGCGGCGACCACCACCGTGACGCCGCGCGCGATGGCGCCGTCGATGGCCTCCTGCGTGGCCGGGTCGTCCTCGCAGCTGCCGCCGCCGCCGAGGCTGAGGTTGAGCACCTCGGCCGGGGTCTCGTTGTCCGGCACGCCGTCGACGTGGCCGCCCGAGGCCCAGATGATGCCGTCGGCGATGTCGGAGGTGACGCCGCCGCAATGGCCGAGCACGCGCACCGGTTGCACCTTCGCGCCGTACGCCAGGCCGGCGACGCCCTGCGCGTTGTTGGCCACCGCCGCGACGGTGCCGGCCACGTGGGTGCCGTGCCAGGAACTGCTGGAGACGCTGGGGCACCACTGGCTCATGCTGCTGTCGGTCCAGTCGCCCGGGTCGTGCGCGTCCGCGTCGCGGCCGTCGCCGTCGCCGGCCACGTCGGGGTACTGGCCCTCGTCGGTGGTCTGGCCGTAGTAGCTGATGAAGTCATAGCCCGGGACGACGTTGCCGACCAGGTCGGCGTGGTCGGTGTAGCCGGTGTCGAGCACCGCGACGACCGTGCCCTCGCCGTTGCCGATGTCCCACGCGGCCGGGGCGCGCACGCCGCCGGTGGCGTCGGTGAAGTCCCACTGCAGCTCGGCGAACTGCGGATCGTTGGGGGTCACGTCGAGCGCATGGCGCACGTAGTCGGGCTGCGCGTACCTGACGCTGGCGTCGCGGCGCAGCCGGGCGAGGAAAGCGTCGGCCTCGGCCTTCGACAGCGCGCGCGAGGCGCGCACCACGGCGGCGCCGGTGGCGGTCGTGCGCAGCTGGCGGAAGGTCGCCGGCTTGGCGGCGCCGGCGCGCGCGGTGGCGACGGCGGTGGCGGCACTGCGCGCGGCGGCGTCGAGGTTGCCGACCAGCGTCGCGGCGCTGCGGCGCGCGGCGGCGCCGTCGTCGTACTTGACGATGAAGCGGTCGAAGCCGGCCTGGGCGGGCGCCGCGTGCGGCATCACCTTGCGCATGGCCGGCTTGGTCGCGGGCTGTCCGGCCTGCGCCGCCAGCGCCGCGGCGATCGCGGTGCCGAGGATGCCCGCGCAGACGTTGCGGATCGTGTTCGTCATTGCTCTCTCTCCAATGGGTGGAACGTTGCGAGTGGAAGTCGGCGCGGCGGCGTCCCGAGCAGCCAGGGAAGGGACGACGCCGACCGTGGGGATCGTGTTGGAACGAGGAAGGCACCCCGCGTCGCCGGACTGCGCGCCGGGAGTAGCGCCGTCCTGGACGTTGCGTCGGCCGCGGGACGACGGCGACGCGGGATGCGCAGGCTCACAGGTCGATGCCGAAGCCGATGCCCGCCGAGTTGTCGTCGCCGCTGAAGGCACCGCCGATCGAGAACGACGCGCGATCGCCGATCTGCTTCGAATAGCCGACTGACAGCGCGCTCTCGCCGTTCTGCCAGCCGGCGCCCACGCCGAGGCGTCCGTTCGGGCTGCGGCTGCCGGCCGCGTTCATCGCCATGTTCATCATGGCCGAGCTCATCGCGCCCATCCGGTCGATCCGCTTGTCCTGCTGGCTCAGGCGCCTGCCGAGGTTGTCGCTGAGCTGCTGGAACTGGTCGTCGAGCGCGCTGAACTTGCTGTCGGTGTAGGCGTTGGCCGATTGCAGCGTCTTGGTGGCGGTGGTGTCGGTATAGGCGTTGGCCGAGTCCAGTGTCTCCTGGTCGATCGCCGCCGGGGCCGGGGCCTGCGCGACCGGGGCGGACTGCCCGCCGGTCTGCGCGCCGGTGTCCGGCGACCTCCCGCCTCCGGCTTCGCGCGCGGCGCCGATGGCGCTGTCCGCGCCGGCGTCGCCGGCATCGGCCACCGGCGTGCCGGCACCGGCGGCCTGGCTGCCGCTGCTCGCGGTCGCGGGCGCGGAGGACGCGGCCGTCGAGGCGGCGCCCGTTTCCAGCGCGCTCAGGCGGCTGTCGATGCCGCTGATCGCGCCGTCCAGCGCGCCCAGCGCGTCGCCCACGTTGTAGTAGCTCCCGCCCTGGATCGCGTACACCGGACCGGTGAAGCCGTTCGCCCCCATCGCCGCGCCCCCGCCCAGCGACTGCGCCATCGAGTCGCCGAAGCCGAACAGCTGCGCGCCGTTCACCGCCTCGGTGCTGGTGGCCGTCAGCGCGCCCGCGGCGAGGTTGGTCAGCTGGCGCTCGTGGCCGACACTGCCGATCGACACGCTGTCCGCGCGGTCGGCCACCGAACCCGCCCCCAGCGCCACGCCGTTCGCCGCCGTCACCTGCGCCCGCGCGCCCACCGCGGTC
>JAYRKR010000016.1:0-52420 GCA_041905645.1 Luteimonas sp. | reverse complement strand
CCTGCGTCCTCCGAGGACGACGGGAGGTTTGTCGGGAAAGCGTTTTTCTTTGGTTCGTTTCTTTTGACGCTTATCAAAAGAAATGAACCCGCCGAAGGCGGAAGCCTTTGATGTTGGCACTTGTTGCCTTTGGCCAAGAGAGCCGATAAAGGCAACGATCAAGAGCGTTTCGTCCGCTACGACGACGTCGATTCATTGGCGCATAAACGGCCAAAACCAAAACCAAAAGCCAAGCCAAGCCGGGTCGAGCTGGGCCGGGAAGAAGTGGCATGAGGCAGGCAACCTGGTTTCGTCCGCCGATGTCGCCCCGAAACAGCGGCCCAAGTGGAAAATCCTGCCGGGTACCCCGATATCGGTGGCTCCATTCCGGAACCCTTCGCCATGATCCCGTATTCGCTGCTCGACCTCGCCCCAGTCACCGAAGGCAGCACGCCGCGCGAGGCCTTCGCCAATGCCCTCGACCTGGCGCGCCACGCCGAGTCCCTCGGCTACCACCGCTACTGGCTCGCCGAGCACCACAACATGCCCGGCATCGCCAGCGCGGCGACCGCGGTGCTGATCGGCCACGTCGCCGGCGGCACGTCGACGATCCGGGTCGGGGCGGGCGGGGTGATGCTGCCCAACCATGCGCCGCTGCAGGTGGCCGAGCAGTTCGGCACGCTGGCCTCGCTGTACCCGGGGCGCATCGACCTGGGCCTTGGGCGCGCGCCGGGCACCGACCAGGCGACGGCGCGGGCGCTGCGCCGCTATTTCGACGGCGCCGACGCGTTCCCGCGGGACGTGGCGGAGCTGCTGCGCTATTTCGAGCCCGCGCAGCCGGGACAGCCGGTGCAGGCCGTGCCCGGGGCCGGGGTCGACGTGCCGGTCTGGCTGCTGGGCTCGAGCCTGTTCAGTGCCCGGCTCGCGGCCGCGATGGGGCTACCGTTCGCCTTCGCCTCGCATTTCGCGCCGGCGGCGATGGAGCAGGCGCTGGCGCTGTACCGGGGCGAATTCCGGCCGTCGGAGCGGCTCGAGCGCCCGCACGCGATGCTCGCGCTCAACGTGGTCGGCGCCGCCAGCGAACGGGAGGCGCGGCGATTGTTCACCACCCAGCAGCAGAGCTTCGTGCGCCTGCGCCGCGGCCAGCCGGGGCTGGTGCCGCCGCCGGTCGACGACATCGAGGCGTTCTGGAGCCCGGCCGAGAAGGCGATGGTGGAGCAGGCGCTGGCCTGCACCGTGCTGGGCGACGCGGCCGGCGTGCGCGCCGGCATCGCCGCCTTCGTCGACCGCCATCGCCCGGACGAGCTGATGCTGACCGCCAACGTCTTCGACCACGGCGCGCGGCGGCACAGCTTCGCGATCGCGGCGCAGGCCTGCCGCGAAATCGCCTGAACCCCCTGCCGCGGCGAGGGAGGCCGGGAAAGCCGTAGGATGGGTTGAGCCAAGGGCGAAACCCATCGCCCGCCCGCTGCCGCGAGTCGCGGATGATGGGTTTCGCTGCGCTCTACCCATCCTACGGTGCTACCCATCCTACGGTGCTACCCATCCTGCGGCGCCCAGATCGCGCCGCCGCCATGCGAACATAGACGGCATGACCGAGGACCGCATCATCGCCGCCGCCGCCACCCGCGAGGACGACGCCGTCGAGGCCAGCATCCGGCCCAGGCGGCTGGAGGAGTACCTCGGCCAGCAGCCGGTGCGCGAGCAGCTGGGGATCTACATCGAGGCGGCCAAGCATCGCGGCGAATCGCTCGACCACGTGCTGATCTTCGGCCCGCCCGGGCTGGGCAAGACCACGCTCAGCCACGTCATCGCCAACGAGCTGGGCGTCAGCCTGCGCGTCACCTCCGGTCCGGTGATCGAGAAGGCCGGCGACCTGGCCGCGCTGCTGACCAACCTGCAGCCGCACGACGTGCTGTTCATCGACGAGATCCACCGCCTCTCGCCCGTGGTCGAGGAGGTGCTGTACCCGGCGATGGAGGACTTCCAGATCGACATCATGATCGGCGAGGGGCCGGCCGCGCGCTCGATCAAGCTCGACCTGCCGCCGTTCACGCTGATCGGGGCCACCACCCGCGCCGGCCTGCTGACCGCGCCGCTGCGCGACCGCTTCGGCATCGTCCAGCGGCTGGAGTTCTACAGCGCCGACGAGCTGACGCGGATCGTGCGCCGCTCGGCGCAGATCCTGGGGATCGACTGCGCGGCCGAGGGCGCCGGCGAGATCGCGCGCCGCTCGCGCGGCACGCCGCGCATCGCCAACCGGCTGCTGCGGCGCGTCCGGGACTACGCCCAGGTGCGCGCCGGCGGCCGCATCGACCGCGAGGTCGCGAACGCGGCGATGCAGATGCTCAAGGTCGACCCGGAGGGCTTCGACGACCTCGACCGCCGCCTGCTGCTGCTGATCATCGAGAACTTCGACGGCGGCCCGGTCGGCGTCGAGTCGCTGGCCGCGGCGCTGTCCGAGGAGCGCGGCACGCTCGAGGACGTGATCGAGCCCTACCTGATCCAGCAGGGGTTCCTGGTGCGCACCGCGCGCGGGCGCATGGCCTCGCACAAGGCCTACCGCCACCTCGGCCTGCAGCCGAGGCGGGATTCGGGATTGGGGATTGGGGATTCGAACGAGCTTTTCGAGCCCGATGATCCCGGGGATGGACGCTCTTGACCTCCGGATCCCGAACCCCCAATCCCGAATCCCCGCCGTTCAGTTGGCCGACACGGGTCTATTGGGAAGATACCGACGCCGGTGGCGTGGTCTACCACGCGCAGTACCTGGCGTTTTTCGAGCGCGCGCGGACCGAATGGCTGCGCGCGCAAGGCTACGGGCAGGCGCTGCTGCGGGATGGCCACGGGCTGGTGTTCGTGGTGCGGGCGATGCGGATCGATTTCCGCGCGCCGGCCCGGCTGGACGACGCGCTGGAGGTCGCCGTCGCGCTGCGCCAGTGCCGGCGCGCCAGCCTGGTGGTCGCGCAGGAGATCCGCTGCGACGGCCGCCTGCTGGTCGACGCGGAAGTCAGGCTCGCGGCGCTCGAGGCCGCCAGCTTCCGCCCCCGCGGCATCCCGGACACGCTTTACCAGGAACTCAAGACCCTTGAAACCAGCGCGACCTGACAACGCCACCATGCCGCGCCAGCGCCGGGCGCGCGCCTTCTTTCCAACGACACCTGACACCGGAGCCGATCCATGACGCCACTTCTCGCCCTGCTGCAGGCGACCTCGGTCGAACCCCTGCCGGAGGATGCCGCGACCACCGCGACCGAGCTGGCGGCCGATCCCAACGTCGCCGGCGCCGCCGCCGCGGCATCGGGCAACCACCTGGACATCCTGCAGCTGGTGCTGCACGCCTCGATCCCGGTGCAGTTCGTGATGCTGCTGCTGCTGCTGGCGTCGATCGTCTCGTGGGTGATCATCTTCCGCAAGCGCAGCATGCTCAGCCGCGCCGAGGACGAGGCCGACCGCTTCGAGGAGCGGTTCTGGTCCGGCGCGGAGCTGTCCAAGCTGTACGCCGGCGCCACCGGGCGCGGGCGCGACTCGGGCGGCCTGGAGGCGATCTTCGAGGGCGGCTTCCGCGAGTTCAACCGCATCCGCGAGCGCCGCGGCGTCGACAGCCGGATCCAGCTCGAGGGCGCCCAGCGCGCGATGCGGGTGACCACCTCGCGCGAGCTCGACGGGCTGGAGCGCAACCTCGAGTTCCTCGCCAACGTCGGCTCGATCAGCCCCTACGTGGGCCTGTTCGGCACGGTCTGGGGGATCATGATCTCGTTCCAGGGCCTGGCCAACGTCAAGGAGGCGACCATCGCCAGCGTCGCGCCCGGCATCTCCGAGGCGCTGATCGCCACCGCGATGGGCCTGTTCGCCGCGATCCCGGCGGTGTGGGCGTACAACCGCTTCGCCACCAAGGTCGAGCGCATCGCCACCCGCTACGACGCCTTCGCCGAGGAGTTCTCCTCGATCCTGCAGCGCCAGGCCCATCTCGACGACTGACGGCCCGAACCCCGGAGCCGGCCCGCGCGCGTTCGCGGGACGGCCATCCACCGAGCACGAGGTGACTCCCGCATGGCCCTGAACGCATCCGGCCGCCGCATCCGCAAGCACAAGCTCAAGGCCGACATCAACGTCGTGCCCTACATCGACGTGATGCTGGTGCTGCTGATCATCTTCATGGTGACCGCGCCGCTGATGAACCTCGGCGTGGACATCGACCTGCCGCAGTCCAACGCCAAGTCGATCGAGGAGAAGAAGGACCCGATGGTGGTCAGCGTCGACCGCGACGGCAACTACTTCCTCGCGGTCAAGGCCGGCAGCAACGAGGCGATCGGCGCCGCCGAGCTCGAGGAGAAGGTGGCGGCGATCATCCACCAGAACCCGAAGCAGGCGATCTTCGTCGCCGGCGACGGCAGCGCCAACTACCAGAAGGTGATGGACGCGATGGTGCTGCTGCAGCGCGCCGGGGTGGAGAAGGTCGGGCTGATGAGCGAGCCGGCCCAGGGCCAGGCGCAAGGCGGGAACTGATGCGCGAGACCCGCGCCGACACCGCGCAGGCCGTCGTCCTCGCGCTGCTGCTGCACCTGCTGCTGTTCGGGCTGATGTTCGTCGGCCTGTGGTGGACGCGCAGTGCGACGCCGCTGTCGGCCGCCGGCTCGCCGGTCAGCGCCGAGCTGATCGACACCGGCGACCTGTCGGCGGCGATGCGCCGCACCCTGGCCAGGCGCCCGGAGCCGGCCAAGCCGCAGCCCGCGCCGCCGCGGAAGGTGGAGGAGGAAGCCGCGCCGCTGCCGCAGCCGATCCCCGAGGAGCGGCCGCAGGAGTCGCCGGTGCCGCAGCAGCAGCAGGCGCAGGACTTCGTGCCCGAGCCCGCGCCGGTCGAGCAGGAGAAGGTCGACCGCGACGCGGTCTCGGCCGAGACGCGCGAGCGCGAGCAGGAGGAGAAGCGGCGCCAGGAGCAGATCGACCTGACCGAGCAGAAGAAGCAGGAGGAGGCGGAGAAGAAGCTCCGCCTGGCGGAGCAGCAGCGCGACGAGAAGCTCAAGAAGATCCAGGCCGAGCGCGCGCGCCTGCAGCGCGAGGCCGACCTCGCCGAGCAGAAGCTCAAGCAGATCGCCGACCTGCGGGCCACCCAGGCCTCCAGCCAGGCCGCCGCGACCGCGCCGCCGCCGCCGGGCAACGAGGGCGTCGACACCGGGCTGGCCGCGCGCTACGCCGCCGCGATCCAGGAGGCGGTGCTGCGCAACTGGACCCGGCCGGAGAACGTGCCGATCGGCCAGCGCTGCCGCATCTACATCACCCAGCTGCCCGGCGGCGACGTGATGAGCGCCAAGGTCGACCCGTCCTGCCCCTACGACGAGCTGGGGCGCCGTTCGGTGGAGGCGGCCGTGCTCAAGGCCAAGCCGCTGCCGTACGCCGGCTTCGAGTCGGTGTTCCAGCGCAACCTGATCCTCAACTTCGAGGCGCAGGATCGCTGACCGTCCCTCTCCATCGATCGTCATCCCCGCGAAGGCTGGGATCCATGGACGTCAGGCCACCGACCCGCAAGGTCCATGGATTCCCGCCTTCGCGGGAATGACGGCAAAGGCAAAGGCAAAGGCGAAGGCGCGGGAGAACACGAAAAGAAGGGAGATGAGGCAAGCGTCTTGAAGCCCTCCCCTTCAAGGGGAGGGTTGGGTGGGGATGGTGTTCGCCCCGCCGTTCCGCATTCAGCTTTGAGACGCCGTTCACGTAACCCCTGCCACCATTCAGTTTTTCCGGAGCCCGGCCTGCCCATGAAAGCACCCCTGCGCCTGTTCGCCGCCGTCGTCGCCTTCCTGCTGCCGCTGGCGGCCTTCGCCCAGGAGCGCGGGCTGGAGATCGACATCGTCGGCGGCAACGCCTCGGCCCTGCCGATCGCCGTGGTGCCGATGCCCTACCAGGGCAGTGCCGAGGCGCCGGCGACGGACGTCGCCGACGTGGTCCGGGCCGACCTGGCCCGGTCGGGCCAGTTCCGCCCCCTGCCGGTGGGCGACATGGTCGAGAAGCCGGCGCGCGGCGGCGAGATCCAGTTCCCGACCTGGCGGCTGCTCAAGCAGGACTTCATCGTGGTCGGCCACGTCCTCGACGCCGGCGCCGGCAGCTACCGGGTCGAATACGAGCTGTTCGACGTCGCCAAGCAGGAACGCCTGCTCGGCTTCGCGATGACCGCCCGCTCGAGCGCGATGCGCGACGTCGCCCACCAGATGGCCGACGCCATCTACGAGAAGATCCTCGGCGTGCGCGGCGCGTTCTGGACCCGCATCGCCTACGTCACCGCGGTCGGCACCGGCAAGGGGGCGCGCTACGCGCTGATGGTCGCCGACTCCGACGGCTACAACCCGCAGACCGTGGTGCGCTCGCCCGAGCCGCTGCTCTCGCCCTCGTGGAGCCCGGACGGCCGCAAGCTGGCCTACGTCAGCTTCGAGCGCGGCAACTCCTCGATCTACATCCAGGACATCGGCACCGGCAGCCGCGAGCTCGTCGCCAGCTTCCGCGGCATCAACGGCGCGCCCTCGTTCTCGCCCGACGGGCGCCGCCTCGCGCTGACCCTCTCGCGCAGCGGCAACCCCGAGATCTACGTGATGGACCTGGGCAGCAAGGCGCTGACCCAGATCACCAACCAGTTCGGCATCGACACCGAGCCGACCTGGAGCGCGGACGGCGGCACGATCTACTTCACCTCCGACCGCGGCGGCCGGCCCCAGATCTACCAGGTCTCGGCCAGCGGCGGTGGCGCGAGCCGGGTGACCTTCCAGGGCAGCTACAACGCCAGCGCCACCGTTTCCTTCGACGGCAAGAAGATCGCCGTGGCGCAAGGCAGCGGCAACGTGTACCGTATTGCACTGCTGGACCGCAGCCTGGGGTCGCCGCGCTGGTCCACGCTGTCGCCGGGCTCGCTCGATGAATCACCGAGCTTCGCCCCCAACGCCAGCATGGTCCTCTACGCGGCACGCGAGGGACGGCGAGGGGTGCTGTACGCCGTTTCCGCCGATGGCCGGGTCCGCCAGCGGCTGGTGCTCGCCGACGGCGACGTCCGCGAGCCCGCCTGGGGGCCCTACCGTTCGCAGCGCTGACGCCTCCTGCACGTCCGTACGCGCACGCTTTTTGCTGTTCTACGCAACACCCATCAACGCAAAGGATTCGACGACATGAATACCGCTACCCGTGTGTTGTTGACGGCCGTGCTGTGCACCGCCGCCGTCGCCTGCTCCAAGAAGGTCAAGGAGGTCCCGCCGGCCGAAACCCCGCCGAGCACGGGTGTGGTCGACCAGGGCGCCACCACCACCGGCGTGTACGGTCCGGGCGACCTGGACACCGACGCCTGCCTGCGCCAGCGCGTGGTGTACTTCGATTTCGACCAGGACGCGCTGCGTCCGGAGTTCCAGGCCGTGATGGCCTGCCACGCCAAGTACCTGCGCGACCGTCCGTCCTCGCGCATGACCCTGGAAGGCAATGCCGACGAGCGCGGCAGCCGCGAGTACAACCTGGGCCTGGGCGAGCGCCGCGGCAACGCCGTGTCGTCCGCGCTGCAGGCCAACGGCGGCTCGGGCAGCCAGATCACCGTGGTCAGCTACGGCGAGGAGCGCCCGACCTGCACCGAGTCCAGCGAGGACTGCTGGGCCAAGAACCGCCGCGTCGAGATCGTCTACACCGCCAAGTAAGCGGTCCGATGGCGTAACGTCGGCAGCTGGCGGAACCCCCGCCAGCTGCCGATTGTCTTTCAAGTACCCGAAAACACCGGTCCCACGCCATGCTCCAGACCCCGATCCTCCCCAGCAAGCCTTTCCACGGCCTGGCCCTGGCCGCGGCGGTGGCCGCCGCCTTCGTGGCCTTGCCCGCCTCCGCCCAGCGCGCCAGCCTGGCCGACCGCGTGGCCGCCCTCGAGCAGCGCGCGGGCGACAACCAGGGCAATGTCGACCTGCTCAACCAGGTCACCCAGATGAAGGGCGAGCTGCAGGCGCTGCGCTCCCAGGTCGAGGACCTGCAGCACCAGAACGAGCAGCTGCAGTCGACCAGCCGGGCCCAGTACCTCGACCTCGACGGGCGCCTCAACCGGATCGAAAGCGGCGCCGGCGCGCCGACCCTCGACCCCAATTCGGTGCCGGCGACCTCCGCCCCGGCGGGCGCGCCGCCCGCGCCGGCCGCCGCCGCGGCGGACTCCGCGCCCGCCGTGTACGGCGACGCCGGCGCGATGGCGCGCACCGCCGACGAGCGCAGCGCCTACGAGGCCGCGTTCGATGCGCTCAAGGCAGGCCAGTACGCCGATTCCGCGCAGCTGTTCCAGGGCTTCCTGCAGTCGTACCCCAACGGTGCCTACGCGCCCAACGCCTACTACTGGCTCGGCGAGAGCTATTACGTCACCCAGAACTACGCGCTGGCGCAGCAGCAGTTCCAGGCGCTGATCGACCGCTATCCGACCCACGACAAGGCGCCGGGCGCGCTGCTCAAGCTCGGGCTCTCGCAGTACGGGCAGAAGCAGGTCGACGCCGCCGAGAAGACCCTGGCGGAGGTCTCGACGCGCTATCCCGGCACCGACGCCGCGCGCACCGCCGAGGACCGCCTGCGCGCCATCCAGCTTTCGCAGGTCCAGTAGGGCGTCTCCCGGCCCGCCTCCGGGATTCCGTCCGCCGCCCGGCCGCCGCGACGGCCCGGGCACCGCCGGTCTCCGTCGCCACCCACGGGCCGCGATGTCGGACCCGGCCCCTACAATCCACCCATGAACGCCGAAACCGCTGCCAACGACGCGGCCGCCGCCGCTTCGGCGGACCGGCTGCGCATCACCGAGATCTTCCTGTCGCTGCAGGGCGAGGCCCGCGACGCCGGCTGGCCGACCGTGTTCGTGCGCCTGACCGGCTGCCCGCTGCGCTGCCAGTACTGCGACACCGCCTATGCCTTCCACGGCGGCCAGTGGCGGGAGGTCGACGACATCCTCGCCGAGGTCGCGCGCTTGCGCGTGCGCCACGTCTGCGTGACCGGCGGCGAGCCGCTGGCGCAGAAGCGCTGCATCGGCCTGCTGCGGCGGCTGTGCGACGCGGGTTACGCCGTTTCGCTGGAAACCTCGGGCGCGCTCGACATCGCCGACGTCGACCCGCGGGTCTCGCGCGTGCTCGACATCAAGACGCCCGGTTCGCTGGAAGCGGCGCGCAACCGCTGGGAGAACCTGCCGCTGCTGACCGCGCACGACCAGGTCAAGTTCGTGCTCTGCGGCCGTGCCGACTACGAATGGGCGCGCGAAGTGCTGGCCCGCCACGAGCTGGACCAGCGCTGCGACGTGCTGTTCTCGCCCAGCAAGTCCGAACTCGACCCGCGCGAGCTCGCCGACTGGATCGTCGCCGACCGCCTGCCGGTGCGGTTCCAGCTGCAGTTGCACAAGCTGCTCTGGAACGACGAGCCAGGGAGGTGAGGGGCCGTGATTGGTGATTCGTGATTGGTGATTCGAAAGAGCAAGAGGCTGCAACCTGCCGCCATTTTCCATCTGCGTGCTGAAGTGAAAAGCTAGAGCCGATAACCCAATCACCAATCACCAATCACCAATCACCAATCACGAATCACCAATCACGAATCACCAATCACGAATCACCAATCACGAATCACGAATCACCAATCACGAATCACGAATCACGAATCACGATGAAAAAAGCCGTCGTCCTCGTCTCCGGTGGCATGGATTCCGCCGTCGTCCTCGCCATCGCCCGCGAACAGGGGCTCGCCGTGCACGCGCTCAGCGTGTCGTACGGGCAGCGCCACACCTCCGAGCTCGACGCGGCGGTCCGCGTCGCCGCCGTGCTGGGCGCGGTGGAGCACAAGACGGTGAACGTCGACCTGCGCGCGATCGGCGGCTCGGCGCTCACCGCCGACATCGACGTGCCGCTCGATTCCGACCAGGATGCCGGCGCGCCCGCCATCCCGGTGACCTACGTGCCGGCGCGCAACACCATCATGCTGTCGGTGGCGCTGGGCTGGGCCGAGGTGCTGGGCGCGGCCGACATCTTCTGCGGCGTCAACGCGGTCGACTACTCCGGCTACCCGGACTGCCGGCCCGAGTTCGTCGAGGCCTTCGAGCGCCTGGCCAACCTGGCCACCAGGGCCGGCGTCGAGGGCGCCGGCATCCGCATCCACGCCCCGCTGCAGCGGATGAGCAAGGCCGACATCGTCCGCGAGGGCCAGCGCCTGGGCGTCGACTTCGCGCAGACCGTGTCCTGCTACCAGGCCGACGCGCAAGGCCGTGCCTGCGGCCACTGCGACGCCTGCCGACTGCGCGCCGAGGGCTTCGCCGCCGCCGGCGCGGCCGATCCGACCCGTTACGTCGCGTAGGGCGTGGGCGCGACGGTGCGGTAGAATTGCCGCCCCGCGCGAGGCGCGCGGGCTCGTGGGCCGTTAGCTCAGTCGGTAGAGCATCGGACTTTTAATCCGCTGGTCGTTGGTTCGATTCCAACACGGCCCACCATCCATCGAACCCGCGAGCGCCGGTTCGCAGGCAACGGGCGACGCCTTGCTGCGCGCCCCCGACGCGAGCCCGCCCCTGCTTTCCTCCGGCAAACAGGACCGGAGCCTCACGCGCCCTGGGGCGAGGCTTCCTCCGAAGCGGCGGCGATCGTCGCAAGCACCTGCTCGCCGTAGCGCTCGAGCTTGGTGCCGCCGATGCCGCCGACCTGGGCCAGATCGTCGAGCGATCCGGGCCGGTGCTGCGCGATGCCGCGCAGGGTGGCGTCGTGGAAGATCACGTAGGGCGGCACGTTCTGCTCGCGGGCCAGCCGCGTGCGCAGGGCGCGGAGGGCCTCGAACAGCGGCAGGTCGGCGGGCGCGAGTTCCGCCGGCAGCGTGGTTCCCGCGCGCGCGGCGCGGCTGCGCTCGCGCTGGCGGGCGCGCGGCAGGTCCTTGCGCAGCATCACGCTGCGCTCGCCGCGCAGCACGTCGCGGCTGGCGTCGGACAGGCGCAGGCCGCCGTAGCCCTCCGCATCCACCTCCAGCAGCCCGGCCGCGACCAGCTGGCGGAACACGCTGCGCCAGGTGCGCGCGTCCAGGTCGGCGCCGACGCCGAAGGTCGACAGCCGGTCGTGCCCGAACTGCACGATGCGCTCGGTCTCCGCCCCGCGCAGGATGTCGACCAGGTGGGCGACGCCGAAGCGCTGGCCGCTGCGGTACACGCACGAGAGCGCCTTCTGCGCGGCGACGGTGGCGTCCCAGGTCTCGGCCGGCTGCAGGCAGTTGTCGCAGTTGCCGCACGGTTCCGGATAGTCCTCGCCGAAGTTGGCCAGCAGCACCTGGCGGCGGCAGCGCAGCGTCTCGCAGTAGCCGACCAGCGCGTCGAGCTTGCGCCGCTCCAGCCACTTGCGCTCCTCGCCGGCCTCGGACTGCTCGATCATCTGCCGCAGCAGCACGACGTCGCCGAGGCCGTGGCACAGCCAGGCCTCGGCCGGTTCGCCGTCGCGGCCGGCGCGTCCGGTTTCCTGGTAGTAGCCCTCGATCGACTTGGGCAGGTCGAGGTGGGCGACGAAGCGCACGTCGGGCTTGTCGATGCCCATGCCGAAGGCGATGGTGGCGACGACCACGACGCCTTCCTCGCGCAGGAAGCGGCGCTGGTGGGCGGCGCGCAGCGTCGCGTCCATGCCGGCGTGGTAGGGCAGGGCGTCGAAGCCGGCGTCGCGCAGCATCGCCGCGGTCTTCTCGACCTTGGCGCGCGAGAGGCAGTAGACGATGCCGGCCTGCCCGCGGCGCGCGTCGAGGAAGTCGCGCAGCTGGCGGCTGCCGTTGTCCTTCTGCACCACCGTGTAGCGGATGTTGGGGCGGTCGAAGGAGCTGACGAAGCGGCGCGCGCCCTCGAGTTGCAGCCGCTCGGCGATCTCGCGCTGGGTCGGCGGGTCGGCGGTGGCGGTGAGCGCGATGCGCGGGACCTGCGGCCAGCGCTCGTGCAGCAGGGTCAGCTCACGGTACTCGCGGCGGAAGTCGTGGCCCCACTGCGAGACGCAGTGGGCCTCGTCGATCGCGAACAGGGCGATGCGGCTGCGGTCGAGCAGCGACAGGAAGCGCGGGGTCAGCAGGCGCTCCGGGGCCACGTAGAGCAGGTCGAGCCGGCCGTCGAGCAGTTCGCGCTCGATGCGCGCGGACGCCTCGCCGTCGAGGGTGGAGTTGAGGAACTCGGCGCGCACCCCGAGCTGGCGCAGCGCCTCGACCTGGTCCTGCATCAGCGCGATCAGCGGCGAGACCACGATCGCGCAACCCGCGCGCAGCAGCGCCGGCACCTGGTAGCACAGCGACTTGCCGCCGCCGGTGGGCATCAGCACCAGGGCGTCGTTGCCGGCGACGACGTGCCCGACGATCTCCCGCTGCAGGCCGCGGAAATCGTCGTGGCCGAACACGGTGCGGAGTGTGTCGAGGGCGGCGTCGCTCATGGCGCAAGGGTAGCAAGCGGCCGGCTCGCGGCCATCGGAGACCGCCGCCGCGTCGTGTCGGGATTCGCCGCGATGCGTGCTGCGGGCTGCGCCGTGCGGCGACGCCTGTCGCGACTTCCGTCGCTCCCACAACGGCCCAGGAGCGCCCTTCCAGCCCTCCGCCGCGGAGCGGGAGAGGGAGCGCTCACGTGAGCAGTTCGAAGCTCGCGGACAGCCCGTCGGCCTCCGCCGAAGGCGCCACCCAGAGGTCGAACATGCCCGGTTCCACCGTCGGCTTCAGGTCGGTGCCGACGAACAGCAGGTCGTCGCGCCGCAGCGAGAAGCGCACCGTGGCGCTCTCGCCGGGGCCGAGCCGGACCTTGCGGAAGTCCTTCAGCTCGCGCACCGGACGGGTCACGCTCGCGGCGCGGTCGTGGACGTACAGCTGCACGACTTCCTCGGCCGCGCGCGCGCCGCGGTTGTGGACGCGCGCGGAAACCTCGAGCGCGCCGCCGGCGGCCAGGGTGCCGTCGCCGATGTCGAGGCCGCTGTATTCGATCCTGCCGTAGGTCAGGCCGTGCCCGAACGGGAAGCGCGCGGTATTCGGCACGCCGCGATAGTGGGTGGTGAACTTCTCCAGCGCATCGGGCGAGATGCCGGGCCGGCCGGTCGACTTGTGGTCGTAGTGGTACGGCGCCTGTCCCGTCTCGCGCGGGAAGCTCACCGGCAGCCGCCCGGACGGGCCGTGGTCGCCGAACAGGACGTCGGCGATCGCCGGGCCCGAGGCGGCGCCGAGGAACCACGTCACCAGGATCGCGGGCGCGGCCAGGGTCGCCCTGTCCAGCGCCAGCGCACGGCCGTTGGACAGCACCACGACGGTCGGGGTCCCGGTCGCGGCGACCGCGGCCACCAGTCCCTGCTGCGCCGACGGGATGACGATCTCGCTGCGCGATTGCGCCTCGCCGGACTGCTCGCGCGACTCGCCGACCGCCAGCACCACGACGTCCGCGGCGGCGGCGGCGGCGGTCGCCGCTTGCAGTCCGCCGGCCAGCGAACTCTCCACGTTGCAGCCGCGCACCACCTGCAGCGCCTGCGGATCGGCCATCGCCGCGCGCATCGCGCTGGCCAGGTCGGCGCCGGGAGCGCCGCCGCCGAAGATCGCCCACGGGCCTGCCGGATTCTCCCAGTCCTCGGCGAACGGCCCGATCAACGCGATCCGCCGGCCCTTGCGTGCGAGCGGGAGCAGGTCGCCGTCGTTCTTCAGCATCACGATCGAGCGCCGCGCCGCCTCGCGGGCGAGCGCCAGCGTTTCCGGCCGCTGCTGCCGCGACTGCGCGCGCGCCGGCGCGTGGCGTCGGAACGGATCGTCGAACAGGCCGAGCGCCGCCTTGACGCGCAGCACGCGCCGCACGGCCTCGTCCAGGCGCGCCATCGGCACCGCGCCGTCCGCCACCAGCCCGGGCAGGTGCTTGAGGTACAGGCCGCTCTGCATGCTGATGTCGACGCCGGCCAGGAACGCCAGCCGCGCCGCGTCGCGCGGATCCGCCGCGAAGCCGTGCGCGACCAGTTCCAGGTCGGCGGTGTAGTCGGACACCACCAGCCCGCGGAAGTCCCACTCGCCGCGCAGGACGTCGTCGAGCAGCCACGGGTTGGCGGTCGCGGGAATGCCCGAGAGCTCGTTGAACGCGGCCATCGTCGACAGCGCGCCGGCGTCGAAGCCGGCCTGGAACGGCGGGAAGTAGACCTCGCGCAGCGTGCGCTCGGACACGTCGACCGTGCTGTAGTCCAGGCCCGCCTCCGCCGCGCCGTAGCCGGCGAAGTGCTTGGGGCAGGCCAGCATCGCGTCGGCGCGGTCGAGGCCGCCGTCGCCCTGGAAGCCGCGCACGCGCGCGGTGGCGAAGCGGCGGCCGAGCAGGACGTCTTCGCCGCTGCCCTCGACCATGCGGCCCCAGCGCGCGTCGCGGGCGACGTCGACCATCGGCGCGAAGGTCCAGTCGATGCCGGCCGCGGTGGCCTCCATCGCGGCCGCGCGCGCGGTGCGCTGCGCGAGCTCCGGCTCGAAGCTCGCCGCTTCGGCGAGCGGGACGGGGAAGATCGTGCTGAAGCCGTGGATCACGTCGGCCGCGATGACCAGCGGGATCTTCAGCCGGCTTTCCATCGCCGCCTTCTGCAGCTGCTGGTGCCAGCGCGGGTCGGAGCCGTTGAAGACGCCGGTCAGCCGCCCCGCGCGCGCCGCGGCGAGCTGGCCTTCGGCGGTGGGCCGCGCGGCCGTCGGGTTGATCGCGGCGGCGGCCGGATCCTGCACCGCGGAGCCGAACAGGGTGAGCTGGCCGGCCTTCTCCTCGACGCTCATGCGCGCGACCAGGTCGTCGATGAAGGCGGGACCGGCCGCCTTCGACGGTCCCAGCGCCAGCCCGACCGGCGTGCGCGAGAGCAGCGCCAGCGCGCCGGCGCCGGCGAGCAGTTCGCGGCGCGAGAGGGTGGGGGCCATGGCGGGTCCTCGTCGAGGCGGTGGATTCCGCGGCAATGTAAACGATTACAGGCCGGTGTTCGACCGCTCGGCGGCCATGGCGCACTTGCCGTGGGCCCCGGCTCTGCGGGGACTTTTCGTTTGTCGGTTTCGGGCCGGAGTGGGTTGCGCGGCGGAGAGCCGGGCCCTCACCCGGCGCTTCGCGCCTCCCTCTCCCGCGGAGCGGGAGAGGGGTCGTCGGCCGGCCGCCGCCTTCCGTCGCGCATCCCGCAGGCGCACATCCCGCAGAAGCCCGGTTTCATGCGACGCCTTTTCCCGAGCGGATTCCCCGATCGGAAGCAAAAGGCCCGCGCGGACGCGGGCCTTCGGTCGATGCCGCGGATTGCCGGTCGTGCGGCCGGCGCGGCTACTGCAGCAGCGAGCGCAGCATCCAGGCGTACTTCTCGTGGGTCTGCAGGCGCTGGGTCAGCAGGTCCACCGAGGGATCGTCGCCGGCCTTGTCGGCGGTCTTGAGCACCTTGCGCGCGGTGCGGCAGACCGCTTCGTTGCCGACCACCAGCTGGCGCACCATCTCGCGCCACTCGGGCGCCTCCGCGAGCCCGGGCTCCTCCGGGATGCTGGAGAGCCGGATGAACTCCGCGTACGAGCCGGGCGCGTTGAAGCCCAGCGCGCGGATCCGCTCGGCGGTGTCGTCCAGCGCGTTCCACTGCTCGGTGTACTGCGCCTCGAACATCGTGTGCAGGGCGTTGAACATCGGTCCGGTCACGTTCCAGTGGAAGTTGTGGGTCTTCAGGTACAGCGTGTAGGCGTCGGCGAGGAAGGCGGACAGGCCCTCGGCGATCCGCTTGCGGTCGGACCCGGAAATGCCGATGTCGATCGCCGGGCCGCGGTCGCCCGCGCCGGGCGAGGCCGCGGGGCTCGTGCGCGCGGGCTTCGCGGCGGACTTGCGATTGCTGTCGCTGGACTTGGCCATGCTCGTTTCTCCTGGAATGGGGATGCCGCCACAATAGGCGGTCGCGACGGCCAGGTGAAATGGAACGTCGCTCTGGAAAGGATCGATGGAGCCTATCGGCGGGAATGCAAGTGCGGCGTCAAGGCAGGCGGCGCGCGCCATCGGCGGCGCGTGCAGCCGCGACGCCCCGCGCCTGCACGGACTGCGGCGCCGCGGGCAGGCCGCGCCGGCGGCCGCCGCCGCGCGCGCGGCGATCGAGGCCGCGCTGGCGCAGTCGGTCGAAAAGCGCGCCGAGCGCGCGGCGCGGCTGCCACGGGCCGCGGTCGACCCGGCGCTGCCGATCGCCGCGCACGCCGACGACATCGTCGCCCTCGTCCGCGCGCACCCGGTGGTGGTGGTGGCCGGCGAGACCGGCTCGGGCAAGACCACCCAGCTGCCCAAGCTGTGCCTGGCGGCGGGCCGCGGCGCCGCCGGCATGGTCGCCTGCACCCAGCCGCGCCGGATCGCCGCGCGCGCGGTCGCCCGGCGCGTGGCCGAGGAGCTGCAGGTGCCGTTGGGCGGCGCGGTCGGCTTCCAGGTGCGCTTCAGCGACCAGGTCTCCGAGCAGACCGCGGTCAAGTTCATGACCGACGGCATCCTGCTCGCCGAGATCGCCTCCGACCGCTGGCTGTCGGCCTACGACACGATCATCATCGACGAGGCGCACGAGCGCAGCCTCAACATCGATTTCCTGCTCGGCTACCTGAAGCAGCTGCTGCAGCGGCGCCGCGACCTCAAGGTCATCGTGACCTCCGCGACCATCGACACCGAGCGCTTCGCCGCGCACTTCGGCGATGCGCCGGTGGTGAACGTCGAGGGCCGCGGCTATCCGGTGGAGGTGCGCTACCGGCCGCTGGAGGGCGGAGCAGAAGGAGGGTCGGAGTCCCTTTTCGCGGCAGCGTCGCGTGTCGAACCTGGATTAGGCGGTGCGAAAAGGGACTCCGACCCCCTTTCCGTGCTGGACGGCGTCGTCGCCGCCTGCGACGAGATCATGCGCGACCGCGGCACCGGCGACACCCTGGTCTTCCTGCCCGGCGAGCGCGAGATCCGCGACGCGCACCAGGCGCTGGAGCGGCGCAGGTACCGCCACACCGAGGTGCTGCCGCTGTACGCGCGGCTGTCGGCGCGCGACCAGGACCGCGTGTTCCACCCCGGCCCGCAGCGCCGCATCGTGTTGGCCACCAACGTCGCCGAGACTTCGCTGACGGTGCCGCGCATCCACTACGTCGTCGACCCGGGCCTGGCGCGGGTCAAGCGCTACAGCCCGCGGCTCAAGCTCGATCGCCTGCACGTCGAGCCGGTCAGCCAGGCCAGTGCCGACCAGCGCAAGGGCCGCTGCGGCCGCATCGCGCCGGGCACCTGCTACCGGATCTATTCCGAGGCCGACTTCGAGGCGCGCGCGCCGTATACCGATCCCGAGATCCGTCGCGCCGCGCTGGCGGGCGTGATCCTGCGGATGCTGTCGCTGGGGCTGGGCGGCGGGGAAGGCGGCAAGCGCCGGCGCCCCGGCCGCGGCGACGCGGGCGCGCACGGGGACGACTCCCGGCCGCCCGCGGGCAACCCGCGCCTGGTCGAGGACTTTCCCTTCATCGACCCGCCCGATCCGCGCGCGATCGCCGACGGCTGGCAGCAGCTGGCCGAGCTCGGCGCGGTCGACGCGCAGCGCCGGCTGACGGCGGTCGGGCGGCTGATGTCGAAACTGCCCGTGGACGTCAAGCTCGCGCGCATGCTGGTCGCTTCGCGCGAGCACGGCTGCCTGCGCGAGATGCTGGCGATCGCCGCCTTCCTCGGCATCCAGGACCCGCGCGAGCGCCCGGCCGACCAGCGCGCCGCCGCCGACGGCGCGCACGCGCAGTTCCGCGACCCGCGCTCGGAGTTCGTCGGCATCCTCAGGCTGTGGGACGCCTACCGTGCCGCGCACGAGGAGATGACCCAGTCGCAGCTGCGCCGGTGGTGCGATCGCAACTTCCTCGGCTTCCTGCGCATGCGCGAGTGGCGCGAGCTGCACCGGCAGCTGAAGCTGCAGTGCGAGGAGCTGGGCTGGCGCGAGGAAAGGGGGTCAGCGTCCCTTCTTGCGTTGGGAGAACCTGGTCCTGTTCGCGATGCCGCCACAAAAAGGGACTCAGACCCCCTTTCCTCTCCCCTGTCCGCAACCCGCGGAAGCTCGAGGTCGTCATCCCCGCGAAAGCGGGGATCCAGTGACCTGGCTCTTCGACATTCGAGGCCAAAGTCGCCGGGTTCCCGCGTGCGCGGGAATGACGACTCCGGGGCGGCGACGCGCGCTGCCGATACGCATCCCGACACCCACGCCGCCTACGTCCGCCTCCACCGCGCCCTCATCGCCGGCCTGCCGACCCAGGTCGGCCAGCGCACCGAGCGCAGCCAGTACGACGGCCCGCGCGGCCGGAAATTCCAGCTGTTCCCGGGATCGCCGCTCGCGTCGAAACCGCCGCCGTGGGTGCTGTCGGCGACCCTGCTCGACACCGAGAAGGTGTGGTCGCTCACCAACGCCGCGATCGAGCCGGACTGGGTAATCGACGAACTGCCGCACCTGCTCGCGCGCCGCCATTTCGACCCGCGCTGGTCGCGCAGCCAGGGGCGCGTGGTCGGCAGCGAGCAGGTCTCGCTGTTCGGCCTGGTGCTGGCACCGAAGCGGCCGATCCACTACGGCGGGCTGTATCCGGCCGAGGCGCGCGAGTTCTTCCTGCGCGACGGCCTGGTCGCCGGCGAGATCAATACCCGCAGCGCCTTCCTCGCGCGCAACCGCAAGGTGCTGGCGCAGGCCGAGGAGGAGGAGGCCAAGCAGCGCCGCACGGGCCTGGTCGTCGACGAGGACTGGATGACGCAGTGGTACCGTGACCGCATCCCGGCGGAGGTCGTCGGTGCGCAGGCGCTCGATGCCTGGTACGCGAAGCTGCCCGCGGTCGCGAGGCACGCGCTGGAATGGACGCGCGAGGACCTGCTGGTGGCCGACGAGTCGGACGCCGCGCTGTTCCCCGCCTTCCTGCCGCTGGGCGAGGCGCGGCTGGCGGTGCGCTACCGCTTCGAGCCGGGCGCGGTCGACGACGGCATGACGGTGGCGGTGCCGCTGCACCTGCTCAACGCCCTGGATGCCGCGCGGCTCTCGTGGCTGGCACCGGGCTTCGTCGCCGACAAGGCCGCGGCGATGATCCGCTCGCTGCCCAAGGCGCTGCGGCGCAACTTCGTGCCGGCGCCCGACTTCGCGCGCGCCTTCGCGCAGGCGCACGGCGCCGCGGACGCGGAAACCGACGCATTCGGCGGCGCGCTGGCGCGCTTCCTGCGGCGGCTGGCCGGCGTCGAGGTCGGGTCCACCGATTTCGACGAGGCCGCGCTCGAGCCGCACCTGCGCGCCAACCTGCGCCTGCTCGACGCCGACGGGCGCGGCGTGCTGGCCGAGTCGCGCGACCTCGACGAGCTGCGCGAACGCTTCGGCGCCCGCGCGCGCGACGCTTTCGCCGAGCGCGCGTCGAAAGGGCTGGCGCGCGATGGCCTCGTCGCGTTTCCCGACGAGCCGATCCCGGAGTCCGTGCCCGGCGCCGGCGGCGTCCCCGCCTACCCGGCGCTGCACGACGAGGGCGGCAGCGTCTCGCTCGACGTGCACGCCGATCGCGAGCAGGCGCGCAGGCACCACCCGCGCGGCGTGCGCCGCCTGCTGGTGCTCGCGCTCGCCGACCGCATGCGCCAGGCCCGCAAGCAGCTGCCGGTGGCGCCGAAGACCGCGCTGCTGTACGCGGCGATCGAGTCCGCCGCACCGCGCGACTCGCAGGGCCGCCCGGCCGACCATTTGCGCGAGGACCTGGTCGATGGCGCCTTCGCCGCGCTCGCCGCCGACGGCCTGGGCGACATCCGCGACGCCGCCGCGTTCGAGCAGCGGCGCGACGCGGTGGGCAGGGCGCTGTTCGGCGAGGCGATGCGCCGCCTGCAGCAGGCCGAGGCGATCCTCGGCCTGGTCGCCGAGGCGCGCGCGAAGCTCGACTCGAAGCTGGTCGGCTGGGCGCGCGGCAACCTCGACGACATGCGCGCCCAGCTGGCCGCGCTGGTGCCGCCGGGCTTCCTGCGCGACGTGCCCGCCGCCGCGCTGGCCGAGTACCCGCGCTACCTGCGCGCGCTGGCCGTGCGCGCGCAGCGCGCGCTCGCCGACCCCGCGCGCGACCAGCAGCGCATGCTCGACCTCAAGCCGTTCGCCGACGCGCTCGCCGACGCGGAACTGGCGGGGCGCGCCGCCGAGCCCGGCTGGCAGGCGCTGCGCTGGGACCTGGAGGAGCTACGGGTGTCGCTGTTCGCGCAGGAGCTCGGCGCGAAGGGCGGCGTCTCGCCGAAGAAGCTCGCCGCGCGGGTGGCTGCGCTGCGGCGATGACGAGAGGTACGGGAGAGGCGGCGATTCGCATGTGGGAAGGCCCAGCCGCGATCCCACCCCAACGCCGTCATTCCCGCGAAAGCGGGAACCCAGTGACTTGCGCCTGCACTGGAACAAGCCCAAGTCGTTGGATCCCCGCCTTCGCGGGGATGACGACCATCCCCTGCACAGGCTGTCGGGTTCCCGGCGCCGCCATTCCCGCGAAAGCGGGAACCCGGCGGCTTACCCCTGCGCTGGAGCAAGCCAAGGTCACTGGATCCCCGCCTTCGCTGGGATGACGCACCGGCAAAGGCGATCGCGCTTTGCGCGGTCGCGCCGGTGCGTCACTTGACCCGCTCGACCTTGGCGTTGGTGCTGTAGCCCTTGATCATCATGTACCAGGCGTTGCCGACCAGGCTCGGCTTGATCCGCACCTCCGGATCGTTCAGGCGCACGCCGGCGAGCGAGGCGGTGTCGGTCTGGCGCCATACCTGGCCGTTGTCGAGGGTGTACTGGCGGCCCTTCTCGAAGCCGCGGAACGCGCCGACGATGTGGCCCACCACCGGCTCGCTGGAGCCGAAGTCGAAGAAGCCGCGGTTGTCGTCCTCGACCTTCTTCTTCGCCTGGGCCGCGGCCTGGGTGGTCGCGGTGTCGATGGTCCGGCCCAGCCAGGTGTTGAGGTTGGCCAGTTCCTGCGCGCTGAGCTTGTCCAGGCCCGCGGCCTTGAACTCCTCGGGCGTCATCTGGCGTTCGATCGGGGCGTTGCCGCCGGCTTCCTGCGCGAACGCGGGCAGGGCGCAGCCGAGCAGCAGGGTGAACGCGAGCAGTCGCAGCGGACGCATGGCCTGTTCCTCCGGGCGTGGGGCCGCTAGTGTAGACGCTCCCCCCCCGAGCGTGAACGCGCGCGTGTCCGTGCCGGTGCCCGACGTCGAAGCCGCCCTGGCCGTCCATCCGGCGGTCGCGGCCCTGCCGCAGCGCTTGCGCCGGCTGCTGGACGAGGCGCTCGCGTCGGGCGGCGGCGAGGCCGTCGAGCCGGTCGACGTCCTGGTCGACACGCTCGATTCGCTGGCCCTGCTGGGCGCGGACGGCGAGGTGGTGCTCGCCACCGTCCTGCACGCGCTGCCGCATGCCGCAGAGCGCCTCGGGCCGTGGCTCGCCTATGCCGAGCCGGCGGTCGCCGCGCTGGTCGAAGGCCCGCGCGCCGCCAACCAGGTCTGGGCGCTGCACGCCGAGCGCAGCGGCGCCGGCAACGCCGAGGGCCTGCGCCGGCTGCTGCTGGCGATCGTGCGCGACCTGCGGGTGGTGCCGATCCTGCTGGCGCGGCAGCTGGCGCTGCTGCGCGCCGCCGCGCGCCTGCCGGAGGACGAACGCCGCGCGCTCGCGCAGCTCACCCGCGACATCCATGCGCCGCTGGCCAACCGGCTCGGCATCTGGCAGCTCAAGTGGGAGCTCGAGGACCTCGCCTTCCGCCACCTCGACCCCGACACCTACCGCCGCATCGCGCGCCTGCTCGACGACAAGCGTGCCGGGCGCGAGCGCTACATCGCCCAGGTGACCAGGGCGCTGGGCGAGGCGCTGGCCGCGCAAGGCGTCGATGCCGAGGTCGCCGGCCGGCCCAAGCACATCTACAGCATCTGGAAGAAGATGCAGAAGAAGGGCGTGCCGATCGGCGAGCTCTACGACCTGCGCGCGGTGCGCGTGCTGGTCGACGACATCCCGGCCTGCTACGCCGCGCTGGGCGTGGCGCACGCGCTGTGGGTGCCGATCCCGAGCGAGTTCGACGACTACATCGCGCGCCCCAAGCACAACGACTACCGCTCGCTGCACACCGCGGTGGTCGGGCCCGGGGGCAAGACGCTGGAGGTGCAGATCCGCACCCGCGAGATGCACGCGCAGGCCGAGCTGGGCGTGGCCGCGCACTGGCGCTACAAGGAGACCGGCGGCTCGCAGCGCTCGGCCGCCGGCAACGCCGCGCTCGACCGCAAGATCGAGTGGATGCGCCGGCTGCTGGAGGCGCACGCCGAAGGGCAGGGCGAGCTCGCCGGCGGCCTCGACACCGAGCTGGTCGAGGACCGCGTCTACGTGCTGACCCCGCGCGGCGAGGTGGTCGATCTGCCGCGCGGCGCGACGCCGCTCGACTTCGCCTACCACGTGCACACCGACGTCGGCCACCGCTGCCGCGGCGCCAAGGTCGACGGCCGCATCGTCCCGCTCGACCACAGGCTGCGCAGCGGCGACCGGGTCGAGATCCTCACCGGCAAGGTGTCGGAGCCGCGGCGCGACTGGCTGGTGGCGGCGAACGGCTTCCTGGCCAGCGCGCGCTCGCGCGAGAAGGTGCGCAGCTGGTTCCACAAGCTCGACCGCGCGCGCAACCTGCAGGATGGCCGCGAGCTCCTGGACAAGGAGCTCAAGCGCCTGGGCCTGCAGCAGGCCGACCCGGCGCCGGCGCTGCAGAAGTTCAACGCCGCCACGCTCGACGACCTGTACGTGCTGGTCGCGCTGGGCGACGTCGGCCCGCACCAGGTCGGGCGCGCGCTGCTCGAGCAGGAACGCAGCGAGCGCGAGGCCGCGGCGGTGGAAGCGCCGGAACCGGCGGTGCGCACGCCGCGCAGGGCGGCGAAGACGCCCGCGTCCGCGTTCACCGTCGTCGGCGTCGGCAACCTGCTGGTGCAGGTGGCGCGCTGCTGCCAGCCGGTGCCCGGCGAGGCGGTCTCGGGCTACCTCACCCGCGGCCGCGGGGTGAGCGTGCACCGCAGCGACTGCGCCGCGTTCCTGCGCCTGGCCGCCGCCAGCCCGCAGCGGGTGCTGCCGGTGGAGTGGGGCCGCACCGGCGGCGGCCACGAGGCCGGCGTGCTGATCGACGCGCTCGACCGCAAGCACTTGCTCAAGGACCTGACCAACCTGATCGCGCAGGAGGACGCGCACGTGCTGGAGATCCGCAGCGACGGCGGCCGCCACGGCCAGGTGCGGCTGCAGCTGCAGCTGCGCGTGCAGGACTTCGGCCAGCTCTCGCGCCTGCTCGGCAAGATCGATGCGCTGCCCGGGGTGCAGCAGGCAAGGCGGGGGTGAGACGCGCAGGCGACCGCCTGCATCCCGTTCCCGCCCCATCCGCTCACGGCGATCGCCTTGCGCATCTTCTATGCTGCGCAGGTGAGCCGCGAACGCGACCTGCCCAACGCCGACGATGCGCCGCGCGACGAGCCGCCCGTCCCGCGCGGCGGGCGCCGCGAGCCGCGCCTGGGCGGGCTCGCCGGCCTCGATTTCGGGTCCCGCCGCGCATCGCCGGGGCGTCCGCCGCGCGCGGGCCTGCGGCTGCGCTGGTGGGCCTGGCTGGCGGCGATCCCGCTGCTGCTGGTCGTGCTGGCGGTCGCGTTCCGCAAGCCGCTCGCGGACCGGCTGTGGCCGCAGACCCGTGCGCAGGCGCTGCGCGCGCAGGCCGCGCAGGCCCTGGCGCAGGGCAGGCTGACCGCGCCCGACGGTAGCGGCGCGCGCGAACTCTACGAAGCCGCCCTCGCGATGGACCCGGATCGCGACGAAGCCCGCGTCGGCCTGGCCCGCGTGGCGGTCGCGGCCTTGGCGCAGGCGCGCGCGGCGCTCGCGCGGGACCGCTTCGCCGACGCGCACGCGGCGCTCGACCTGGCCCGGGCCCTGTCCGTGCCGCGCGCCGACGCGGCACGCGTCGAAGCCGCGCTGCGCACGCGCGAGGCCGCGCACGCCGGCATCCCGCGCCTGCTGGACCAGGCCGACGCCGCCCGCAGCGCCGGCCGGCTCACCGGCGACGACGCGACGGCATTGCCGCTGTACGCGCGCATCCTCGCCCTGCAGCCCGAGAACACGCGTGCGCTCGAAGGCCGCGAGGATGCGCTCGGCGAACTGCTCCAGCAGGCGCGGGCCCGGCTGCGCGAGGGTCGCCTCGCCGAGGCCACGGCCGCGATCGAGACCGCGCGCCGGTACGATCCCGGCCATGTCGACCTGCCGGACACGCAGGCGCGGTTGAACGAAGAGCTCGACGACGTCCGCCGCGACGCCGCCGCGGACCTGCGCACGGGCCGGTTCGAACGCGCGGAAGAGCGCTACCGCCTGCTCGCCGAGGCCGGCCAGGGCGCCGACGCGGACGCCGGGCTGCAGCGCGTCGCCGCGTCGTGGGCGGAGCGCGCCGAAGCCCTCGCGGGCGACTTCCGCTTCGCCGCGGCGGACGCCGCGCTGGCGCATGCGCGCACGCTGGCGCCGACGGCCGACGCGGTGGCCGAGGCCGAGCGCCGCATCCAGCGCGCGCAGCAGGCGCATGCGCGCATCGGCAGCCGGTTGCCGCCGCAGGAGCGCGCGCGCCGGGTCCGGCAGCTGCTCGCCGAGGCCGGCGCGGCGGAGGCGCGCGGCGACCTGGTGGAGCCGCCGGGGGACAGCGCCTTCGACAAGCTGCGCGCCGCGCGCGCGGTCGCGCCGGACGACCCGGCGGTGCGCCGCGCCTCGGCGCGCCTGCTGCCGGAAGCCAGGCGATGCTTCGAGCGCGGGCTGCGCGACAACGACCTCGGCCGCGCGCGCGCCTGCCTCGATGCGCGGGCGATCGTCGACAGCGACGATGCTGCGCTGGCCGGGGCCCGGCGCCGGCTGGCCGGGCGCTGGCTGGCGGTCGGCGACGAGCGGCTGGGCGCCGGTGACCTGCGCGGCGCCAGCGCGGCGCTGGCATCGGCGCGCGCGCTGGATCCCGCCACGCCGGGGCTCGCGGAGTTCGAGCGGCGCACCCGCGCCGCGACCGCGCCGCGCCGCTGAGCCCGCGGGGCGCGGTCAGCCCGGCGCGGGGAAGAACACCCGGCGCACCGTCCCGCGCGCGGCGTCGAGCGAGAAGTGCCGCGCCACGTTCTCCAGGCCGTTGCGGGCCAGCGCGTTCCACAGCGCCTCGTCGCCGTACAGGCGCACCACCGCCTCGGCGAAGGCCTCCGGTGCGTCGGCTACCAGCACATCGTGGCCATCGCGCAGGTGCATGCCCTCGACCGCGCAGGCGGTGGCCACCACCGGCTGGCCATGCGCCATGCTCAGGTTGACCTTGCCCTTGACCCCGGCGCCGTAGCGCAGCGGCGCCAGCGCGATGCGGCAGCCGTCCATGTACGGCGCGATGTCGGGAACGTGGCCGTGGACCACCACGCCCGGCCGCGAAGCCAGCGCCGCCACCGCCTCGACCACGTCGCCGCCGATGCAGTGGAAGCGCACGTCCGGAAGCCGCGCGCGCACGAGCGGGAACACCGCCTCGACGAACCAGCGCACGGCGTCGACGTTGGGCGGATGGCGGAAGCCGCCGACGAAGACCAGGTCCCTGCGCTGCGCGAACGGCGCGCCGGGCCCGGCGACGTGGTGCAGGTTGGACAGCACCTCCACGCGCGCGCCGGGCGCGTCGCGGGCGAGCAGCGCGCGCTCGGCCTCGCTCACCACCAGGGTCAGGTCGCTGCGCGCCACCACGTCCAGTTCCAGTTCGCGCGTGCGCCGCGCCGCGCGCGCCATCGCCGCGTCCCCGGCGACCTCGGCCGCGCGGCCCTCGCGCAGGTAGTGGAGGTCGATGGTGTCGAACACGATCCTGGCCTGCGGGGCGTGCTTGCGCAGCAGCGGCAGGAACTGGCGCGCCACGTAGTGGCGGCAGGCGACCACGGCGTCGAAGCGCGCCCCGTGCTCGCGCAGCCATGCCGGGAACCCGCCCAGGTACGGCGCGTACCAGGCCTCCACGCCGGCGCGCTGCAGCGCTTCGGTGTAAGGGCCCGAGTGCTTGCCGTCGGCCGGCGCGAACGCCACGTGCGCGCCTTCCTCGCGCAGCAGCCGCATCAGGTTGACCAGCCGCAGCGAGCCGGAATCGCGGTCGGGCATCGGCGTCAGCGCGTCGACCACCAGGACCTGCGGCTGCCTGCGGTGCAGGACCGCCGGCGAGGGCACGGTGCCGGGCTGCGGTTGCCCGGCGAGCTCTGCGCGGCGGCGTTCCAGGAAACGTTCGCGGTTGCGGACCTGGAACGCCTTCGCGCCGCTGGCCGTGTCCGTGCCCGCGGTGGCGCCCTCGTCGTGGATCACGCGCGCGGCGGGCTGGTACAGCACGCGCAGGCCGGCCGCGCGCACGGCGAAGGCCAGGTCGGTGTCCTCGTAGTACGCCGGCGCGTACCGCGCGTCGAACATGCCCAGCGAAGCGAACAGCGCGCGGGGAATCGC
Organism: Luteimonas sp.; assembly: GCA_041905645.1. GTDB lineage: Bacteria > Pseudomonadota > Gammaproteobacteria > Xanthomonadales > Xanthomonadaceae > Luteimonas. The sequence continues at coordinate 26,063 of JAYRKR010000016.1, read as the reverse complement.
GATCGCCGCGCCGCTCGCGTAGTCGGCGTCGCGCAGGTAGCCGAAGCGCGGATCGGCGGGCGACTCGCCGCGGCCGTAGTTCCACCCGCTGCCGTCGGAGAACACCACGCCGCCCGCCTCCTGCAGCCTGCCGTCCGGGTACAGCAGCTGGGCGCCGGCCAGCCCGGTGCCGGGCTGCTCGGCGAAGGTGCGCAGCAATGCGTCCAGCCAGCCCGGCTGCGGCACGGTGTCGTTGTTGAGGAAGGCCAGGTACTCGCCGCGCGCGAGCGCGGCGCCGTCGTTGCAGGCCGCGATGAAGCCGCCGTTCGCGGCGCGCCGGTGGTAGCGCAGCCCGGCGATCGACGGCAGCACGCGGGCGGTGTCGTCCGGCGAGCCGTCGTCCACCACGATCACCTCGAACGCCGCCCGCGGTGGCCGCGACGCCAGGGCGCGCAGGCAGCCGAGCGTGCGTTCGAGCTGGCCGTAGACCGGGATCACGATGCTCGCCAGCGGCGCGTCGCCGGTCGGCAGCGCGGGTACGCGCGGCTCCGCGGGCGGCAGCCAAGGCACCGCGCGCCGCGCCGCCGGCACGCGGCGGAACTGCGCGCGGACGCGCGCCCAGCTCGCGCGCCACCCGCGCGTGCGCAGGCTCAGCCAGCCGCGGCGGACCAGGCCGGTCGCGCGATCGAGCAGGAACCGCGCGTCGGCCAACGAAATCGGCAACTCTGGAACTCCGGCTGACTGTGGACGGGCGGGCGCCGGGAGCCGTGCGGGGTCTGCGCTAGACTCGCGGCTTCCCAGGCGCAAGCGCCATTGTCGCATCCCCGTCCCGAACCGCATCCGTGGCCCGCATCGATTACGACGAAGACGAAGAGGACCTCGACGACGGCGGGCGCCAGGCGCCGGACTGGCGCCGCAGGCTGCTGACCTGGGCCCTGGCGGCGGTCGGGCTCGGGCTGGGCTTCCTGATCCCGTACACGCTCTACCTCAACCACCAGGTCAGCGAGCGCTTCGGCCAGCTGCGCTGGCAGGTCCCGACCCGCGTCTACGGTCGTCCGCTGCAGCTGGCCCCGGGCCTGGCGATGGACGCGAAGGCGCTGCAGACCGAGCTCGCGGCCGCTGCCTACCGCGAGGACGGCGGCGGCCGGCCGGGCACCTTCGTCCACGACGGGGCGCGCTGGACCATCACCAGCCGCGGCTTCCGCGACGTCGGCGGCGAGGTGCCGGCGAGCCGGATCGAGCTGACCCTGTCGGGCGGCCGCGTCTCCGGCCTGCGCGACGCCGTCGCCCGCAAGGCGCTCAAGTCCGCGCGACTGGATCCCGCCCGCATCGCCACGCTGTACGGCAAGTCGCAGGAGGAACGCCAACTGGTGCGCATCGAGGAGGTGCCCGAGCTGCTGGTGACCGGGCTGCAGGCGGTCGAGGACCGCGACTTCGCGCACCACCACGGCATCGACCTGTCCGGCATGCTGCGCGCGGCCTTCGTCAACATGAAGTCCGGCGAGGCGAAGCAGGGCGCCAGCACCCTGACCCAGCAGCTGGCGCGCTCGGGCCTGCTCGGCATCGGCCGCGAGCAGACCTTCACCCGCAAGTTCAACGAGATCCTGTTCGCGCTGCTGATCGAGGCGCGCTACGACAAGCGCACCATCCTCGAGGCCTACCTCAACCAGGTCTACCTCGGCCAGCGCGGCGCGCAGGAGATCCGCGGCGTGGCTGCGGGCGCGGAGTACTGGTTCGGCCGCGACCTGCGCGACCTGTCCACCGAGCAGGTCGCGCTGCTGATCGGCATCATCCGCGGGCCGTCGTACTACGACCCGCGCCGCAACCCCGAGCGCGCGCGCGCGCGCCGCGACTTCGTGCTGGCCAGGATGCACGACTCGCAGCCGCAGCTGATCGGCGACGCCGAGTACGCCCGCGCGCGCAAGGCGTCGCTGGGCGTGACCGACGCGCCGGGCAGCACCTCGGCCAACCGCTTCCCCGCCTACATCGACCTCGTGCGCCGGCAGCTGGTGCGCGACTACCCGGCCGACGCGCTGCAAGGTGCCGGGCTGCGGGTGATGACCGCGATGTCGCCGGCGGCCCAGGCCTACGCCGAGGGCGCGGTGGCGCGCACGCTCGACGCGCTGGCCAGCAAGCGCCGGCCGCCGCTGCAGTCCGGCGTGGTGGTCACCGACGTCGACAACGGCGACGTGCTCGCGGTGGTCGGCAGCCGCGACTTCCGCCAGCCTGGCTTCAACCGCGCGATCGAGGCCAAGCGCCAGGTCGGCTCGCTGCTCAAGCCCTTCGTCTACATGCTCGCGCTGGCCACGCCGGACCGCTGGTCGCTGGCCAGCTGGGTCGACGACGCGCCGGTCACCGTCACGCTCGGCAACGGCAAGCGCTGGACCCCGGGGAATTCCGACGGCCGCAGCCACGGCAGCGTGCGGCTGATGGACGCGCTGGCGCAATCCTACAACCAGGCCACGGTGCGGGTCGGCATGGCGGTGACGCCCGAGCGCATCTCCGAACTGGTCGACAAGCTCGCCGGGATCGAGGTGGGCAGCAATCCCTCGCTGATCCTGGGCGCGGTCGACCAGAGCCCGTACGCGATGGCGCAGCTGTACCAGTTCCTCGCCTCCGGCGGCGAGATCCAGCCGCTGCACATGGTCCGCGGCGTGCTCGACCGCGACGGGCGCATGCTCAAGCGCTACGACAAGCCGCCCAGGCCCGCGCAGGCGGGCGATTCGATCGCCGTGCGCCTGATCACCACGGCGCTGCAGCACACCGTCACCGCCGGCACCGCGCACCAGCTCGTCCGCGACGGCCTCGGCCGGCTGCAGGCCGCGGGCAAGACCGGCACCAGCAACGACGGCCGCGACAGCTGGTTCGCCGGCTACACCGGCGACCACCTCGCGGTGGTGTGGGTCGGCAACGACCAGAACGAGATGACCGGCCTGTACGGCGCCACCGGCGCGATGCGGGTGTGGTCGGCGCTGTTCTCGCGCCTGCCCAGCGCGCCGCTCAAGGTCGGCGGCGACGGCCTGGACTGGCAGTGGGTGGCGCAATCCAGCAGCACGGACGCCGGCTGCCCGGGCGCGCGCCGCTTCCCGTTCGCGGCCGGCTACGCGCCGCCCTACCAGCCCTGCGCCTATGCCGAGCCCGAGGACTGGTCGCAGTCGCAGGACGACCAGGGCGGCGGCTGGCGCAGCTGGTTCGGCCTGGGCCGCAGGAAGCCGCAGGATCCGGCCCGAGAGGTGCCTCCCGCGCCGCAGCCCGCCCAGAATCCCTCGCAGCAAGAGCAACCGTGATGTTCCGCCGATCGATTCCCGCCGCGCGTCGCGGCGTCGTTCCCGTCCTCGCGCTGGCGCTGGCCGCCTGCGCGACCCCGCCGCCGCCGCCCCCGGCGACGCCGGCGCTCACATCCGCCACCCCGCAGCAGCAGGTCGCCGCGGTCCGCGCCGCCGCCGGCGACGGCGAGGGCGAGCTGGCGATCCAGCCGCTGCGCGACCCCAAGGTCGAGGACCTGCGCGAGCAGGCGCAGCGCCTCGAGGACCAGCAGCACTACGCCGACGCCGCGAAGGCGCTGGACCAGGCGCTGGAGATCGTGCCGGACGATCCGGCGCTGCTGCAGGAGCGCGCCGAAGCCGCGCTGCTGCTCGGCGATCCCGCCCGCGCCGAGTCGCTGGCCCGCCACGCCTTCGAGCTCGGCTCGAAGGTCGGCCCGCTGTGCCGCCGCCACTGGGCCACCGTCGAGCAGGCGCGCCTGCTGGCCGGCGACGCCGCCGGCGCCGCGACCGCGAAGGCCCAGGTCGAGCAGTGCACGGTCGCCGGCGTCCAGCGCTATTGAGATGACGCCGGGGGACGCAGGTGACCTGGGCGCACGCAGCCGCGAGGCGCTCGCCGAAGGCGGGCTGCTGGCCGCGCGCATCCCCGCGTTCGCGCCGAGGCCTTCGCAGCAGGAACTGTCGGCCGCGGTCGCCGCTGCGCTCGAGCGGCGCGGCACGCTGCTGGCCGAGGCCGGCACCGGCACGGGCAAGACCTTCGCCTACCTGGTCCCGGCGCTGCTGTCGGGCCTGAAGACCATCGTCTCCACCGGCACCCGCGCGCTGCAGGACCAGCTCTACCATCGCGACCTGCCGCGCGTGCGCGATGCGCTCGGCGTCGGCCTGACCACCGCGCTGCTCAAGGGCCGCGCCAACTACCTGTGCCGCTACCGGCTGGAGCGGGCCAAGGGCGAGCCGCGGTTCTCCTCGCGCGAGCAGGTCGCGCAGTTCCAGCGCGTGGTCGCCTGGGCCGGCCGCACCCGCATGGGCGACCTGGCCGAGCTCGAAGGCCTCCCCGACGATTCGCCGCTGCTGCCGATGGTGACCTCGACCGCGGAGAACTGCCTGGGCAGCGAATGCCCGTTCTGGAGCGACTGCTTCGTGGTGCAGGCGCGCCAGCGCGCGCAGGGTGCCGACGTGGTGGTGGTCAACCACCACCTGCTGCTCGCCGACCTGGCGCTCAAGCAGGAGGGCTTCGGCGAGATCCTGCCCGGCGCGCAGGCCTTCGTCGTCGACGAGGCGCACCAGCTGCCGGACCTGGCCGCGCAGTTCTTCGGCGAATCGCTGAGCGCGCGGCCGCTGGCCGAGCTCGGGCGCGACGCGCTGGGCGAGTGCAAGGACGTCGAGGGATCGCTGGCCGTCGTCCAGGAGCCCGCGCGCGACCTCGAGCACGCCACCCGCGCGCTGCGTGCGGCGATGGAGGCGCTGCCGCCGCGCGGCACCCAGTTCCGCGCCCTGCAGGACGCCGGCGTGCGCGAGGGGCTGGAGGCGCTGTCCGCGGCGCTTTCGGCCCTGGCGGCGGCGCTGTCGCCGCTGCGCGAGGCGAGCCCCGGCTTCGACGCCTGCCACGCGCGGGCCCAGGACCAGCTCGCGCGGCTGGCGCGCTGGCGGATCGAGCGCGACATCGACGGCGAGCTCGAGGCGCCGGACGACGACGTGCGCTGGTACGAGCTGTCGCCGCGCGGGTTCCGCCTGCAGCGCACGCCGCTGGACGTCTCCGCACCGCTGCGCGCGCACCGCGAGCGCTCGCGCGCGGCGTGGGTGTTCACCTCGGCGACGCTGGCGGTGGACGGGCGCTTCGACCACGTGGCCGCGCGGCTGGGGCTTTCGCCTGCGCACGCAGCAGAAAAGGGGACGGAGGCAATTAAGCTGTCGTCGTCTGCATCGACAGGGTCTGCAGACGGCTTAATTGCCTCCGTCCCCTTTTCACCCTTCGAGACGCTGCTCGCGCCGAGCCCTTTCGACTGGGCGAGCCAGGCGCTGTGCTACCTGCCGCCGCGGCTGCCGGAGCCGGCCTCGCGCGACTACACCGCCGCGATCGCCGCCGCCGTGCGCCCGGTGCTGGAGGCCTCGGGCGGCCGCGCCTTCGTCCTGTTCGCCTCGCACCGCGCGCTGCGCGAGGCCGCGCAGCTGCTGCGCGGCGGCCCGTGGCCGCTGTTCGTGCAGGGCGAGGCGCCGCGCGCGCAGCTGCTGCAGCGCTTCCGCGAATCGGGCAACGGCGTGCTGCTCGGCGCCGCCAGCTTCCGCGAGGGCGTGGACGTGGCCGGCGACGCGCTGAGCGTGGTGGTGGTGGACAAGCTGCCCTTCGCCGCGCCCGACGACCCGGTGTTCGAGGCCAGGCTGGAGGCGATCCGCCGCGCCGGCGGCAACCCCTTCCGCGACGAACAGCTGCCGCAGGCCGTGATCGCGCTCAAGCAGGGCGTCGGCCGCCTGATCCGCACCGAGACCGACCGCGGCGTGCTGGTGCTGTGCGACCCGCGCCTGCTCGGCAAGCGCTACGGCAAGCTGTTCCTGGACTCGCTGCCGCCGTTTCCGCGGACACGGGAGTTGGGGGAGGTGGAGGCGTTTTTTGGGGGCGGAATCTGAGGGGGTGAAGCTAGGAACTAGTGGGGAGGGGGGAGTGAAGGCAGGTGAATTGCGGGGTGGCGGGTTGCTGAGGAATCCATGAATTATCCTCGGCACAGGCCGAGGCAAGCGTCGGCTTCCTGCTTCCGCGGACGCAGGCAACAGCTTGTTTGAACCCGACAGGAAGCACAGGCCTTGCCTCCAGGTCTCACCCCTCCCCACTAGTTCCTAGTTCCTAACCACTAGTTCCTAGCCCCCATCCCGCCCCCGCCCATGCACCTCCTCGCCCTCGAAACCTCCACCGAAGCCTGCTCCATCGCCCTCTGGATCGACGGCGAGGTGCGCGAGCGGTTCGAGGTCGCGCCGCGCCGGCATGCCGAGCTCGCGCTGCCCTGGGCCGAGGCCTTGCTGGCCGAGGCGGGCGTGGCGAAGTCGCGGCTCGACGCGATCGCCGTGGGCCGCGGGCCCGGCGCGTTCACCGGCGTGCGGCTGGCGATCGCGATCGCGCAGGGCATTGCGCTCGCGCTCGATCGCCCGGTCGTGCCGGTCTCCCCCCTCGCCGCGCGGGCCGCGGGCGCGCCGCGCGGCGCGTCCGCCGAGGGCGATCGCATCCTCGCCGCCATCGACGCGCGCATGGGCGAGGTGTATTCGGCGGCCTTCGCGCGCAGCGGCGACGCGCTGTCCGCGCGCTCGGACGAAACCGTCGCGCGGCCCGAGGCGGTCGCGCTGCCGGGCGACGCAGGCGGCTGGATCGGCGTCGGCACCGGCTTCGCCGCGGGCGACGGCGCGCTGCCGGCGCGGCTGGGGGCGCGGTTGGCCGTCGTCGACGCCGCCGCGCTGCCGCACGCCGCCGACGTGGCGCGGCTGGGCGCCACCGCCTTCGCCCGCGGCGAGGCGCTCGCCCCCGAGCGCCTGGAGCCGGCCTACCTGCGCGACAACGTCGCGCTGACGCTGGCCGAGCAGCAGGCGCTGCGCGATTCGCGCTGACGCCGGGAACCATCGGGCCCCGGCGGCGGTCGTTGCCGCGAACACCCCGGGAGGGAGCGCCATGGCGAACACGAACCGAACCACGGGACAGGCAACGGACCGCGTGCGCGGCTGGCTGCGCGGCGAAGGGCGCAAGGCGCTGCTGATGGTGGCGCTGCTGATCGTCGCGCGCACCTCGTTCGCCAACCACTACACCGTGCCCAGCGGTTCGATGGAGTACACGCTGATGCCGGGCGACCACGTCGCGGTCGACATGAGTGCGTACGGCCTGCGCCTGCCGTTCACCGACGTCGTGCTGCTCCCGCGCGACGTGCCGCGGCGCGGCGACGTCGCGGTGTTCAGGTCGCCGCGCGACGGTACCCGGCTGATCAAGCGGGTGGCGGCGGTCGGGGCGACGTCGTGGACCTGCGCGAAGGCCACCTGAGCATCGACGGCCGCCCGCTGGCGGCCGGGCGCGAGGGCCGGCGCGAGCGCTTCGACGGCCGCATCGCCGCGCTCAACCTCGATGCCGGCGGCGGCGCGGACATCGACCACTTCACCGTTCCGCCCGGGCAGGTGCTGATGGTGGGCGACCATCGCGGCAACAGCGCCGACGGGCGCTATTTCGGCCTGGTGCCGGCTTCGGCGCTGTACGCGCGCGCGGTCGGCGTGTTCTGGCGGCGCGGCGAGGGACCCGTGTGGGAGCCGCTGTGAGCGCCTAGTGCAGGTGCCGGAACAGCGTCGCCACGTAGCCGCACATCAGCGCCAGCGCGATCGCCGCGCCCCAGGCATGCACGCGCGCGCTGCGGATCCAGGCGCCGGCCAGCGACATCGCCAGGAACAGCAGCCGGAAGGCGACGTCCGCGTCCAGCCGCAGGCCGCCGGTGCGCACGGCCTGCTCGGCCAGGCTGGTGGCCAGCAGCAGCGCGGCCAGGCCGAAGAACCACGGCCGGTTGCCCTCGAAGTTCGCGGCCAGGTCGATCTCGTCCTCGTCGCCGAGCTCGGGCAGCACCAGGTAGCTCAGCAGGAACGCCAGGATCGGCATCAGCAGGTAGAGCAGGAACGGGAAGAAGTTCCAGTCCCGGTAGAAGCGGCGGAAGAACGCGGCCCACCAGATCTGCGTGTCGAGCAGGAACAGGAACACCATCCAGCACAGCGTCGCCGCGTGCGGGCGCACCCGCCGGCGCAGCTGGATCAGGCGCGCGGCGCCGGACAGCAGCTGGGTGATCGCCAGGCCGACGATGATCGAGACCAGCACCGACAGGTATTCGAACGGGGTCATGCGGTCGTCTCCCGTGAACGCACCATGGCGCGCGGCTCAGCGCTCGTCGAGCAGCTCGCCGCCCGGCAGGAAGTTCCAGGTGCGGGTGACGTGCAGCACGTCGATGTTCTCGTCGGTCTTCGGCAGCGGCGGGTAGGGCTCGGCGAGCCTGGCGATGCGCAGCGCGGCGTCGTCGAGCAGGCGGATGCCGCTGGACTGGATCACGTCGGCGCGCTCGACCGAGCCGTCGCGGCGGATCGCCACGCTGATCACCAGGGTGCCCGCCAGGTGCCGGCGCCGCGCTTCGTCCGGGTAGTTGAGGTTGCCCACGCGCTCGACCCGGTCGACCCAGGCGCGCAGGTAGCCGGCCCAGGCGTACTCGGTGGTGCTGGCGGAGACGAACTTGCGCTTGGGCCGCTTGGCGTAGCGCTCCGAGCGCAGGTGGATCTCGGCGGCCAGCCGCGCCATCGCCAGGTCGTGGTCGATCTTTTCCTGGCCGCGCGGCAGCGGCACTTCGTCGGCCTGCGGGCGGGCGTCGGGGGCCGGCATCGGCTGCAGGCCGCGCGCGCTGTCGACCACGCGCGCTTCCGGCGGCGGCCGCGGGCTCGGCGACTGCGCGCGCATCGGCCGCGGCGCGACGCCGGGCTCGGGCTGCGGCAGCACGCCGGCCTGGGCGTCGCGCGGGCGGGTGGTCTTCTCGTGCTCGCCGCCGCCCTGGTTGTTGGCCTGGGCGAGGAAGTCGGCCTGCTTCGGGGTCAGCGCGGTCCGGGTCTGGGTCAGGATCACGTCCAGCGTCGGCAGCACCGGCGCGGCGTCGTCGAGCGCGAAGCCGACGCCCAGGATCAGCATGCCGTGCAGCAGCAGCGACAGCACCATCGTCGCGCCCAGGCGCTGGCGGTCGCCGATGACCGGCGGGGCGGCGGGCGGCGCGACGGCGACGGCGTTCACGGCAGGCGGCCGGGCGCGCGGCGTCCGCGATCGCGCCGCGGGCGAGCGGGCCCGGCGCTTGCCGATGGAGCAGGCCGGCTTGCCGTTCCCGCCGCGACGGCGGGAGGCGGGCGGACGCCCCGTTCGCTATTCCCCATTCCCCGGTCTCCGCTCGATCGCATCGAACAGCATCCCGGCGATGTTAAGGCCGAACTGCGCGTCCAGCTCGCGGATGCAGGTCGGGCTGGTGACGTTGACCTCGGTCAGCCAGTCGCCGATCACGTCCAGCCCGACGAAGCGCATGCCGCGCTCGCGCATCCGCGGGCCGACCCGGGCCGCGATCCAGCGGTCGCGCTCGGTCAGCGGGCGGCCCTCGCCGCGGCCGCCGGCGGCGAGGTTGCCGCGGAACTCGTCGCCCTGCGGGATCCGCGCCAGGCAGTAGTCGACCGGCTCGCCGTCGACCAGCAGGATGCGCTTGTCGCCGCCGCTGATCTCCGGCAGGTAGCGCTGGGCCATGGCCAGGTGGCGGCCGCCGCCGGTCAGGGTTTCGAGGATGACGTTGAGGTTGGGCTCGCCGGCGGCGGCGCGGAAGATCGAGCGCCCGCCCATGCCGTCCAGCGGCTTGAGCACCGCCTGCCCGTGTTCGGCCACGAAGGCCTTGAGCGCGGCGGCGTCGCGACTGACCAGGGTGGGCGGGCAGCACTCGGGGAACTCCAGCGCCGCCAGCTTCTCGTTGAAGTCGCGCAGCCCGCGCGGGTCGTTGGCCACCAGCGCGCCCTGGCGGCGGGCGAAGTCCAGCACCTGGGTGTCGTGCAGGTAGTCGGCGTCGACCGGCGGATCCTTGCGCATCAGCACCAGGTCGCCCGGGCCCGGCGTCCGCTGTGACGGTTGTCCCAGTTCATGCCAGCCGGCCGGGTCGTCGCGGACCCGCAGCGGCGCCACCCGCAGCTGCGCCCGGCCGCCCAGCATCGACAGCCCGCCCGGCACCACGTAGTGCAGCCGGTGCCCGCGCCGCTGCGCCTCGAGCAGCATCGCGAACGTGGAGTCCTTGGCGATCTTGATCGACCCGATCGGGTCCATCACCACGATGACGTCGAGAGGCATTTCCAGCGTTCCGCGGCAGATTCTGACAAATGTTAGCAGGGCGCCGGGCCGCGATTGCGGACCGCGTGGCATTCAGCCCGACGGCGCGCCAACGGACGCTTGACAGTGCGGCGCCCGGCTGGGATATAAGACGGTTTGCAGCGGTGCCGGAATCGACGAAGCGCCGCGCACGGGGGATTTGAAGATGACGCCAGAAGACAGTCGCGCCGGCAGCCTCGATGGCTTGCGGGTGATGGTGATCGACGATTCGAAAACCATCCGCCGCACCGCCGAGACGCTGCTCAAGCGCGAGGGCGCGGAGGTCACCACCGCGACCGACGGCTTCGAGGCGCTGGCCAAGATCGCCGACCAGAAGCCGCAGATCATCTTCGTCGACATCATGATGCCGCGGCTGGACGGCTACCAGACCTGCGCGCTGATCAAGAACAACCAGATGTTCAAGCACACGCCGGTGATCATGCTGTCCTCCAAGGACGGCCTGTTCGACAAGGCGCGCGGGCGCATCGTCGGTTCCGAGCAGTACGTCACCAAGCCTTTCACGCGCGAGGAGCTCCTCGACGCGATCCGCAAGCACGTCAACGCCTGACCGGGGGGACAGGCACACATGGCAAGAATCCTGTTGATCGAGGACTCGCCGACCGATACGGCGGTGCTCACCCAGCTGCTGCAGCGCAACGGGCACGAGGTGCTGTCGTCGGTGAGCGCCGAGGACGGCATCGAGGTCTGCAAGCGCGAGAAGCCCGACCTGGTCCTGATGGACGTGGTGCTGCCGGGCATGAACGGGTTCCAGGCCACGCGGGCGCTCTCGCGCGACGGCGCCACCAGCCAGATCCCGGTGCTGATCGTCAGCACCAAGGGCATGGAGACCGACCGCGCCTGGGGCCTGCGCCAGGGTGCGCGCGACTACATCGTCAAGCCGCCGGACGAGGGCGCGCTGATCGCCCGCATCAACGAGCTGATCGGCGCCTGAGCATGGGCCGCCACCGCCACCACGACCAGCCCGAACGGGCCGCCGCGCCGGTGGATCCGTTCGCGATCCTGGCCGACTACGAGCGCAGGAGCCTGGACCACGTCGCGGGCCTGCCCGAGCAGCTCGACGCGCCGGGCCTGTGGCGCGGCGTCGGCTACCGCATCGGCCAGCGCCGGCTGGCGTCGGGCTTCGACGAGGTGGTGGAGATCCTGCCGATGCCGCAGGTCACGCCGGTGCCAGGCTCGCAGCCGTGGATGCTCGGCGTGGCCAACATCCGCGGCAACCTGCTGCCGACCGTGGACCTCAAGCAGTTCCTCGAGGGCGAGCGCACCGTGCTGCACGAGGGCCAGCGCGTGCTGATCGTGCGCCAGCCCGGTGGCGACGTCGCGGTGACGATCGACGAGCTGTTCGGCCAGCGCTCGTTCCTGGACGAGCAGGCGCTGCCGGACGGGGAGCTGCCGTCGAGCCCGCTGGCGGAAGGCCGCTACGCCCATTTCATCGACCGGGCCTACCGCCTGGGCGAGCACGCGTGGGGGGTCTTCAGCCTGGACCGGCTGTCCCGCACGCCCGAATTCAGACAAGCCGCGGCGTGAACGCCGCAACGTACGTGGTTCTGGGGGTCACATCATGAGCACTGTAATGGACGCCGTCGCCGGCAAGGGCCGGAACATGGGCACCAACTTCTGGCTGGTCGTGCTGGCGGTCGCGCTGGTGGTGTTCGGCGCGAACACCGGCTACGCGACGTGGAAGGCGGCCCGGCTGGGCGGCGCCAGCACCTCGGCGTCGAACCTGCAGCTCAATTCGCAGCGGCTCGCGAACCAGGGCCGCGAGGCGGTCGGCGGCAACCGCGAGGCGTTCGCCGCGTTCAAGGCCACCAAGGCCGAGGTGGACGGCGACATCGCCGGCCTCAACGGCAACTTCGGCAACACGACCGGCGTGTCCGGCCCGATCGACACGGTCACCCGGACCTGGACGCCGCTGGCCAAGAACGCCGACGACGTGATCGCCAGCGAATCGGCGGTGCTCGCCCTGGCCGGCAACGCCGACCGCTTCACCCAGGCCATCCCGCAGCTGCAGGCGCAGCTCGACGAGGTGGTGCGCGCGATGTCCTCCAGCGGCTCGCCGTCCTCGCAGATCTACATCGCGCTGCGCCAGAACGTGCTGGCGGGCAACCTCGCGCGCCGCGTGACCGAGGTGCGCGCGGGCGGCTCCGGCGCCGCGATCGCCGGCCAGGCGCTGGCGCGCGACGCCAACGTGTTCGAGCAGGTGCTGGCGGGCCTGAAGGCCGGCGACCAGGCGATGAACGTGCAGGCGCTGTCGAACGGCAACGCGGTCGCCGCGCTCAACCAGGCCACCGCGCAGTGGGCCACGATGAAGAAGGACCTCGACGCGATCCTGGGCAGCTCGCAGAAGCTGTTCGGCGCCCAGGCCGCCGCGGCCTCGCTCACCACCGGCTCCGACAAGCTGCTGGCCGACAGCAAGGACCTGTTCCGCGCGTTCACCGCCTTCGGCTCGCTCAAGGACAAGAGCTTCCTCGGCAACATCTGGATCAGCATCGCGTCGGGCATCGTGGCGCTGGCGGCGATCGTGCTGCTGGTGCTCAGCCTGAACCGCGCGCAGCGGCAGCGCTACGAGACCACGATGGAGCTCAACAACCGCAACCAGGAGGCGATCATGCGCCTGCTGGACGAGATGGGCTCGCTCGCGGAAGGCGACCTGACCGTGAAGGCCACCGTGACCGAGGACATGACCGGCGCGATCGCGGACTCGATCAACTTCGCGGTCGAGCAGCTGCGCAGCCTGGTGCAGACGATCAACGACACCTCGGTGCAGGTCGCCTCCAGCGCGCAGGAGACGCAGGCCACCGCGATGCACCTGGCCGAGGCCGCCGAGCACCAGGCGCAGGAGATCAATTCCGCCTCCGACCGCATCAACGAGATCGCGGCGAGCATCAACCAGGTGTCGAAGAACTCCGCCGAATCGGCCGACGTGGCCCAGCGCTCGGTGCAGATCGCGACCAAGGGCGCGGGCGTGGTGCGCGAGACGATCGCCGGCATGGACTCGATCCGCGACCAGATCCAGGAGACCTCCAAGCGCATCAAGCGCCTGGGCGAGTCGTCGCAGGAGATCGGCTCGATCGTGGAACTGATCAACGACATCTCCGAGCAGACCAACATCCTCGCGCTCAACGCGGCCATCCAGGCGGCGTCGGCGGGCGAGGCGGGCCGCGGCTTCGCGGTGGTGGCGGACGAGGTGCAGCGCCTCGCCGAGCGCGCCTCCAACGCGACCAAGCGCATCGAGACGCTGGTGCAGGCGATCCAGTCCGACACCAACGAGGCGGTCAGCTCGATGGAGCAGACGACCTCCGAGGTGGTCGCGGGCGCGCGCCTGGCCGAGGACGCCGGCACCGCGCTGGGCGAGATCGAGAACGTGTCGACCAGCCTCGCCGCGCTCATCGAGGGCATCTCCAGCGCCTCGCAGCAGCAGTCCGCGGCGGCGACCAACATCACCGCGACGATGAACACGATCCAGTCGATCACCGCGCAGACCTCGCAGGGCGCCAACCAGACCGCCGAGTCGATCGGCAACCTGGCCCAGCTCGCCGCCGACCTGCGCCGCTCGGTCGCCGACTTCAAGCTGCCGGCCTGAGCGCCAGGACGACCGAACGCATGACCGGCATTCGCCAGCTTCCAAGCGGTGCTTTCGGCGGCCACGGCCGCGACGCCCGCCGATCGCGGCCGTCGCCGCTCCCGCGCGGGGGCGCGCGATGACGGCGCTGCGCGACGCGATCGACTACACCACGCTCGGCTGGGTCAAGCCGGAGCTCGACGAGACGCTGCGCCAGGCGCGCATCGAGATCGAGGGCTTCGTCGACGATCCCGCCGACGCCAGCCGCATGCGCTTCTGCGCCGGCTACCTGCACCAGGTGCAGGGCACGCTGCGGATGGTCGAGCTGTACGCGCCGGCGATGGTGGCCGAGGAGATGGAACGCCTGGCCCAGGCGCTGCAGCACGGCGAGGTGGCCGACCGCGACGCCGCCTGCGCCACGCTGATGCGCGGCGTGGTGCTGCTGCCCGACTACCTGGAGCGGCTGCAGAGCGGCCACAAGGACATCCCGATCGTGCTGCTGCCGCTGCTCAACGAGCTGCGCGCGGCGCGCGGCGAGGCGGGGCTGAGCGAGAGCGTGCTGTTCGCGCCCGACCTCGCGCGTCCGCTGCCGGCCGGCCTGCCGGCGGGCGAGTCCGGCCGCGGCCGCGCCCGCAACGCCGAGGTGCTGCCGCTGCTCGAGCGACTGTCGGCCGCGATCGCGGAGTGGCCCGAGGACGGCGCGCCGAAGGACGCCGCGGAGATCGGCAACGCGATCGACGCGCTGTTCGTGCGCACGACGCAGGACGAGACCCGGCGCATGCTCTGGGTGGCCGGCTCGGTCGCCACCGCGCTGCGCGAGGGCGCGATCAAACCGTCGGCGGGCCTGCGCCAGGCCTTCGCCAGCGTGCAGCGCGAGGCGCGCCGGCAGTTCGAGGACGACGGCTTCGGCATCCCGCGCCCGGAGACCACGCTCGAGCCCACCCGCCAGCTGCTCTACCACGTCGCCCACAGCGATGGCCGCCATCCGGCGCTGCAGGAGCTGCGCGAAACCTTCGACCTCGACGCCGCGCAGCCCACCGAGAGCGAGATCAGCCACGCCCAGGGCAGCCTGAGCGGCCGCAACCGCGCACTGCTCGATACCGTCGCCGCCGCGGTGAAGGAAGACCTGCTGCGGGTCAAGGACGTCCTCGACCTGCACCTGCGCACCAACGCCTCCAACGTCACCGCGCTGGCGCCGCAGGTCGAGGCGCTGGGCCGGGTCGCCGACACCCTCGGCATGCTCGGCCTGGGCGTCGCCCGCAACGTGGTGCAGCAGCAGCGCGACGCGATGGGCGCGATCGTCCGCGGCGACCGCGTCGCCGACGAGGGCGCGCTGCTCGACGTCGCCGGCGCGCTGCTCTACGTCGACGCCACCCTCGACGACCAGGTCGCGCGCCTGGGCGACAGCGACGCCGGCGGCAGCCAGGACGACCTGTTCTCCAACGAATCGCGCAAGGTGCTCGAGGTCATCGCCCGCGAGGCGATCGCCAACTTCGCCGACGCGCGCCAGGCCTTCGTCGCCTTCGTCGAGACCAGCTGGGACCACAGCGAGCTGGCCGAGGTGCCGCGGCTGCTGAACGAGGTCGCCGGCGCCATGGCGATGCTCGAGCTGCCGCAGCCGGCGGCCTACCTGGCCGGCGTGCGCCTGTATACCGAGATCGAACTGCTCGGCCGCCGGCGCGTGCCCAACGGCCGCCAGCTCGACACCTTCGCCGACGCGCTGGCCAGCCTCGAGTACTACCTCGAGGCGCTGCGCGAGAACCGCCTCAACCGCGACAGCATCCTCGACATCGCCCGCGGCAGCCTGGAATCGCTGGGCTACTGGCCGCTGCCGGAAGCGCCGGTAGCGGCGCCCGTTGCCGATGCAGCGGCCGATGCCGATGCCGAAACCGCGCAGCCGGTCGAAGCAGGGCTCGCCGACGACGTCGATCGCAACGTCGCCGCCTTCATCGACCGCAGCATCGACCAGGCGCGCGCCTCGCATGCCGTCGCCGCGCCGGGCCAGGCGCCGGAAGCGGCCGCGCCGGCCCACGTCGCGCCGCCCGTCGCCGCCCACGGCGAGGGCATGGCCGGCGGCTTCGAGACCACCGGCGACGACATCGACGACGAGATCCGCGAGGTCTTCCTCGAGGAATTCGGCGAGGAGATCGACAACCTCGACAAGCTGCTGCCGCCCTGGCGCGCGCAGCCCGACGACATGGAGCGGCTGCGCCCGATCCGGCGCGTCTTCCACACCCTCAAGGGCAGCGGGCGCCTGGTCGGCGCGCGCGCGCTGGGCGAGTTCAGCTGGAAGGTCGAGAACATGCTCAACCGCGTGCTGGACGGCACGCGCGAGGCAAGCCCCGCCGTCGTGGCGATGGTCGACCAGGCCTTCTACACGCTGCCGCAGCTGCTCGCGGCGCTGCGCGGCTCCGCCCCGGTCGGCGCCGACCTGGAGGGCATGCAGGCGCTGGCCGACCGCATCGCCGAGGGCGAGGAGGCGTTCTTCGTCGCGCCCGCCACGGGCACGGCCCCAGCCCCAGCCCCAGCCCCAGCCCCGGTTCCGGTTCCGGTTCCGGTCGCCGAAGCCGCGCCGGGCGCGCAGGAAGCGGAGCCGGTCGCGGCCGTCGGAGGCGAAGGCACGGTGCCGGCGTCCGTGGACGCGCTGCTGCTGGAGATCCTCGACGCCGAAGTGGCCGGCCACCTGTCCACCGTCGACGCCTGGCTGGCGCAGGCGCAGTCGTCGCCGGCGCCCGCCAGCGACGCGCTGCTGCGCGCCGTGCATACGATGAACGGTGCCTTCGCGATGACCGAGGTGCCGGCGATCACCGATGCGCTGAGCCCGGCGGAGTCGTACCTTCGCCGGCTGCTCGCCGCGCGCCGGGACGCCAGTGCCGAGGGCGTGGCCGCACTGGGCGAGCTGGCCACGCTGGTGCGCGGCACCGTCGCCGCGCTGCACGCCGCCGCTCCGCACGTCCCCACCTGCGTCGCGCTCGCCGCGCAGCTCGCCGCACTGCGCGACAGCCTGCCCGAGGCCACCGCGCCGGCCGAACCGCAGCCGACGCCGGAGGCGCCGGTCGCGCCCCTGGCGGATGCCGGCGCCGAGCTGACCGACACCGACCTGAGCGCATACGCCAGCCTCGCAGGCGCCGAGGCGATCCTGCCCGGCGACGTCGCCCACGAAGCCGCGCAGGCCGAAGCCGAACGCCTTGAAGCCGAACGCGTTGCCGCGGAGCGGGCGGAGTCCGAGCGTCTCGACGCCGAACGCGTCGCTGCCGAACGGGCCGAAGCCGAGCGCCTCGAAGTCGAACGCGCCGCTGCCGAACAGGCTGAAGCCGAGCGCCTCGAAGCGGAGCGCGCCGCTGCCGAACAGGCTGAAGCCGAGCGTCTCGAAGCCGAGCGTGTCGCTGCGGAACAGGCTGAAGCCGAGCGCCTCGAAGCCGAGCGTGTCGCTGCGGAGCGGGCTGAAGCCGCGCGGCTTGAAGCCGATCGCGCCGCTGCCGAACAGGCTGAAGCCGAGCGCCTCGAAGCCGAGCGTGTCGCTGCGGAACAGGCTGAAGCCGAGCGACTCGAAGCCGATCGCGCCGCTGCCGAACAAGTCGAAGCCGAGCGGCTTGAAGCCGATCGCGTCGCTGCCGAACAGGCTGAAGCCGAGCGCCTCGAAGCCGAGCGTGTCGCTGCGGAACAAGTCGAAGCCGAGCGGCTTGAAGCCGATCGCGCCGCTGCCGAACAGGCTGAAGCCGAGCGACTCGAAGCCGAACGCGTTGCCGCGGAGCAGGTGGAGTCCGAGCGCCTCGAAGCCGAACGCGCGGAAGTCGCCCGGATCGAAGCCGAGCGCCTGGAGGCCGAGCGCGTCGCGGAGGAGGCCAGGCTGGCGGCCGAGCAGGCCGAAGCCGAGCGCATCGCCGCCGAGCGGGCGGAAGCGCTGCGGCTGGAGGCGGAGCGCGCCGAAGCCGAACGCGCGGAGGCCGAGCAGGCCGAGGCCGCGCGCCTCGTCGCGGAACGGGCCGAAGCCGAGCGACGGGACGCCGAACGGGTGGCCGCGGAGCGCGCCGAGGCGGAACGTGCCGAGGCCGAGCGCGCGGAAGCCGAGCGCGCCGCCGCCCAACGGATCGAAGCCGAGCGCCGCGAAGCCGAACGTGCGGCGGCCGAGCGCGCCGAAGCCGAACGCCGCGAAGCCGAGCGCGCCGCCGCGATCGCCGCACGGCTCACCAGCCTGCCGGCTTCCGCGGAGGATCCCGACGAGGCCTTCGACCTGGGCGACCTCGATCCGGAGCTGGTCGACATCTTCGTCGAGGAGGCCGGCGACCTGCTCGACCACGCCGACGGCCTGCTGGCGCAGCTGCGCGAGAGCCCGTCCGAACGCGAGCCGCTGGTCGGCCTGCAGCGCGACCTGCACACCATCAAGGGCGGCGCCCGCATGGCCGGCGTCATGGCCGTGGGCGAACTCGGCCACGCGATGGAATCGCTGCTCGAGGCGGTGGTCGAGCAGCGCGGCGAACTCGGGCGCGACGGCATCCCGCTGCTCGAGCGCGGCTTCGACCGCCTGCACGCGATGGTCACCCGGGTCGGCGCGCGCCGCGCGATCGATCCGTCCGAGGCGCTCATCGAGGAATTCAACGCCCGCGCCCAGGGCCGGCCCGCGGAGGCGCCGGCCGCGCCGGTGCCCGCGCCCAGGGTCGAGCTCAAGCCGCTGTCGGCACCGATCGGCGACGCCGCCCCGGAAGGCGACGACGACATCGGCGTGCGCGCGCCGCAGGAGCAGGTGCGCATCCGCGCCGACCTGCTCGACAAGCTGGTCAACTACGCCGGCGAGGTGGCGATCTACCGCGCCCGCCTGGAACAGCAGCTGGGCGCGTTCCGCACCGCGATGGGCGAGATGGAGCAGACCAACATGCGCCTGCGCGATCAGCTCAGGCGCCTGGACATCGAGACCGAGGCGCAGATCATCGCGCGCTACCAGCGCGAGCACGAGACCGCGGACGCCACCTTCGACCCGCTCGAGCTCGACCGCTTCTCGACCCTGCAGCAGCTCTCGCGGGCGCTCGCCGAATCGGCGGCCGACATGTCGAGCCTGCAGGGCACGCTCGACGACCTGACCCGCCAGTACGAGACCCTGCTGCTGCAGCAGTCGCGGGTGAGCTCGGACCTGCAGCAGGGCCTGATGCGCACGCGCATGGTGCCGTTCGACGCGCTGGTGCCGCGGCTGCGCCGCGTGGTCCGCCAGGCCGCGGGCGAGACCGGCAAGCAGGTCCAGCTCCGGCTCGACGGCGCCCAGGGCGAGCTCGACCGCAACGTGCTCGAGCGCATGACCGCGCCGCTGGAGCACATGCTGCGCAACGCGGTCGCGCACGGGCTCGAAGCGCCGGGCGAGCGCCGCAAGGCGAAGAAGGGCGAGGAAGGCACGGTCCGCATCGCGGTGCGCCGCGAGGGCTCGGAAGTGGTGCTGGAAGTCGCCGACGACGGCCGCGGCCTCGATCGCGCGGCGATCCGCCGCCGCGGCGAGGAGCGCGGGCTCGTGCGCAAGGACGCGGTGCTGGCCGACAGCGACCTCGACGCGCTGATCTTCGAGCCGGGCTTCTCCACCGCCGACGAGGTCAGCCGCCTGGCCGGCCGCGGCGTCGGCATGGACGTGGTCGCCAGCGAGGTGCGCCAGCTCGGCGGCACGCTGGACATCGCCTCGAAGCGGAACGAAGGCACCACCTTCACCCTGCGCCTGCCGCAGACGCTGGCGGTGACCCAGGCGGTGTTCGTCAGGATCGGCGAAACCAGCTTCGCGGTGCCGATCGCCTCGGTCCGCGGCGTCGGCCGCATCGCCCGCGACGAGTTCGGCAGGGCGGACGCCGGCTACGCCTACGGCGGCGAGGACTACGCGGTGCACGACCTCGGCGGCCTGGTCGGCCACGGGGCGGCGAAGGCGGAAGGCCAGCTGCAGATGCCGTTGCTGCTGATCCGGTCCGGTGACCTGCGTGTCGCGGTGGCGGTCGACCAGATCGTCGGCAGCCGCGAGATCGTGGTCAAGCCGGTCGGCCCGCAGGTCGCCTCGATTCCCGGCATCTTCGGCGCCACCGTCATGGGCGACGGCAGCGTGGTGGTGATCCTCGACGTCGCCCCGCTGGTGCGCCGCCGAGCCGTGCAGCCGCGCGAGGCCGAGCCGGCCGCCGCGATCGACCAGCATCGCGTGCCGCTGGTGATGGTGGTCGACGACTCGGTGACGATGCGCAAGGTCACCGGCCGCGTGCTCGAGCGCCACAACTTCGAGGTCGCCAGCGCCCGCGACGGCATCGACGCCCTCGAGCGCATGGCCGAGCGCGTGCCCGACCTGATGCTGCTGGACATCGAGATGCCGCGCATGGACGGCTACGAGCTGGCCACCGCGATGAAGGCCGACCCGCGCCTGCGCAACGTGCCGATCGTGATGATCACCTCCCGCACCGGCGAGAAGCACCGCCAGCGCGCCTTCGAGATCGGCGTCGAGCGCTACCTCGGCAAGCCGTACCAGGAGCACGAACTGGTCCGCAACGTCTACGAGCTGCTCAAGCTGCAGCCGCGCGGCGATGCCTGAGCGCGCCGCCATCCGGGTCGTGCTGCTGGCGCGCGAGGGCAGGGCGCGCGAGCGGCTGGGCGCCGCCCTCGACGCCGCCGGCGTGGAGCTCGCGCTGGTCGCCGACCCGCTGTCGGTCGATCCGGGCGAAGCGGTCGGCGCGCGCCCGCAGGCGGTGCTGGTGGCGCTGGAGCCGGCCATCGAGGATGCGCTGGAACGCTTCGACGCGCTGCTGTCCGACCCGGCCGTCACGGTGGTCTTCGAGGAGGCCGAACTCGCCGCGCAGCGCGACGGCTGGGACGCTGCGCGCTGGGTGCGCCACCTGTCGGCCAAGCTCAACCGCCACGACGACGTGCTGCCGCCGGGCTGGGACGACGACCGCCACCTGCAGCCCTCGCCCGGCCCGCTGCCGCCGCCAACGGCGCCCGGGCTGGACATCGCCGCGCTCGCCGGCGAGGCGCGCGAACGCGCGGCCGCCGTGCCGCGCGACGAGATGCCGCGCGAGGACGGGCCGGCCGACGGCGTTCGCCTGGCATCCGGCGACGGGCTGCGGCTCGCGGAAGCGCCCGAGGCCGACGCCCCGGCGCCGCTCGAAACCGGATACGCGCTCGCCGAAGGCCCGCTCGACGAAGCATCGGCCGACGTCCTGTCGGTCGACACGCTCACCTTCGAGGCCGTGCCCGGCGACGGATTCGACCTCGGGGACATGGCCGACGACGCCCCGCTCGCGACCGTGGCCGCCGGCGAGGAGACGGTCGAAGGCGACTTCGAGCTCGCCGATGCCGACGGATTCGGCATCGACGGATTCGTCGACGACGCGCCGCTGGCGACGGTCGCGAGCGACGCCGGCCTGGACTTCCCGCGGGATCCCGACGATGCCGCGGCCGGGGCGACGGACGCGCCGCCCGGCGCGCTCGACCTGGTCGACGTCGATGCGCTGCTCGCATCGGTCGAGGCGCTCGAGTCCGGCGAGCGCGAGCGCGCGCCGCCTGCGCCGTCCGCGCCGGCGGTCGATCTCGATGCGCTCGAGCGGCGCGTGGCGGGGCTGTCGCTCGTCGACGTCGACGACTACGGCCACGGGCCTGAGCGCGGCGCGGTGCTCGTCGAAGGCGGCCTCGGCGGCCCCGATGCGGTCCGCCAGCTGCTCGCCGCGATGCCCGAGGCCTTCCCGCGCCCGGTCCTGGTCCGCCTCCAGCTCGACGGCGGCCGCTACGATCGCCTGGTGCGGCAGATGGAGCGCGCCGCGAAGCTGCCGGTCGCCCTGGCCGAGGCCGGGCAGGCCGTGGACGCCGGCACCATCTATTTCGTCCCGCCCGACCTGTCCGTCCAGCGCGAGCGCGGCCGGCTGGCCTTCGTGGCCGACGCGTCCGGCGCGCGGCCGCTGCTGGCCGCGCTGCCCGCCGGCGACAGCGCGGTGCTGCTGATGAGCGGCAGCGCCGTGGCGAGCGCGGAAGCGGCCGTCGCCCAGCTCCACGCCGGCCTGCTGGTTGCCGCGCAGGCGCTGGACGGCTGCTACGACCCGGCCGCGTCCAACGCGCTGATCGCGCAGGGCGGCGACACCGGCACGCCGGCCGAACTCGCCGCCCGGCTCGCCGAGCGCTGGCCGTCCTGATCCCGAGGCACGCATGAGCACATCCAGCCAAGACATCCGCGGCGTGTTGATCCAGGTCGAGGGCGCGCGCCTGCTGCTGCCCAACGCGACGATTTCCGAAGTGCTGTCCTACGCCGATCCCGAACCGGTCGCCGACGCCCCCGACTGGCTGCTCGGGCGCATCCGCTGGCGCGGCTGGCAGCTGCCGCTGGTCTCGTTCTCCCGCATCGCCGGCCTGGCCGAGGAGCGCGGCGGCCTGGGCAGCAAGGTGGTGGTGCTCAAGGCGCTGGGCGGCGACGCCAGGCTGCCGCACTTCGCGATGCTGACCCAGGGCTTCCCGCGGCTGGTGACGGTCTCGCGCGAGGCGCTGGTGCCCGATTCCGGCGACGCCGCGGCGCTGCCGGAAGGCGTGCAGGCGCGGGTGCTGCTCAACGACGACGCGGCCCTGATCCCCGACATCGGCAGCGTCGAAGCCTCGATCCAGCAGGCGCTGGCTGCGTAGCGATCGGGGCGTCGGGGCGCAACCCCGGCCTACAGGTCCCCGAAGCGGGACTGCAGCGCGACGATCGCGGCGATGCCCGCGGTTTCGGTGCGCAGGATGCGCGGGCCCAGGCGCAGGCCGGCGAAGCCGGCGGCGGCGAGCGTCCCGCGGTCGCGCGGCGACCAGCCGCCCTCCGGGCCGATCGCGAGGACGACCGTGCGATCCCCGGGCGCCGGCAGCGTGTCGATCGCTGCATCCGCTTCGGGATCCAGCGTCAGCCTCAGGCTGTCCGCGGGCAGTCCACCCACCGCCGCCGCCAGCGCCGCCGGCGCCGACACCACCGGCACGCGCGCCCGGCCGCTCTGCTCGCAGGCGGAGACCACCACGCTGCGCCAGTGCGCCAGCCGTTTGCCGGCCCGCTCGCCATCGAGCCTGACCTCGCTGCGCTCGGACGACGCCGGCACGAACGCCGCTGCGCCCAGCTCGGTGGCCTTCTGCAGGATCCAGTCCATCTTGTCGCCGCGCGCGATGCCCTGCAGCAGCATGATCCGCAGCGGCGACTCGCTGCCGTTCGCCTCGGCGGCGACCACTTCGGCCTCGCCGCCGCGCTTGCCGGCGACGACGATGCGCGCGCTGTAGTCGCGGCCATCGCCGTTGAACAGCACGCAGGCGTCGCCCACGCCCAGCCGCAGGACGCGCAGGAGGTGCGCGGCCGCGGTCTCGGGCAGGGCGATATGTGTGCCGACCGCAAGCGGCTGGTCGACATGGACGCGGTTCACTCGCATGAAAGAACGCCAGTGGCCTGAAGGCAAGGCCCATGGATGACTCGCTGCGCTGGCCCCTTCGGGGCCATCCTTCGGATGTTCTGCGCGCTTCGCGCTTGTCCCGCCTTCGCGGGGATGACGAGCGAAGATTTTCTGTCGGACGTCATGCTAGACATCTGCGGTCGCCTCCTCGATCGCGGCGCGGGTCGCGTCGGCCAGCAGCGCCAGCTGCCCGTCGTCGATGCAATAGGGCGGCATCCAGTACAGGACGTCGCCGAGCGGGCGCAGCAGCACGCCGCGCTCGAGCGCGGCGCGGTAGGCGCGCAGGCCCACGCGAAGCGCGGGATCGAACGGGGCGCGGCGGTCGCCGTCGCGGGCGAGCTCGAAGGCCACGATCATCCCGGCCTGGCGGACGTCGGCGACGTGGCGGTGGCCGGCCAGCGGCGCGGCCAGCGCCGCCATCCTGTCCGCGGTCGCGCGGTTGCGCGCCAGCACGCCGTCGGCTTCGAAGATGTCCAGCGAGGCCAGCGCCGCCGCGCAGGCCAGCGGGTTGCCGGTGTAGCTGTGCGAGTGCAGGAAGGCGCGCTCGCGCGAGTCGTCGAGGAAGCCGTCGTAGATCGCCTGCGTGGCGAGCACCGCGCACAGCGGCAGGAAGCCGCCGGTCAGTCCCTTGGACAGGCACAGCAGGTCCGGCTGGATTCCGCCCGTCCCCCCGGCGCGGGCGTCGGCAGGGGCCTGCTCGCAGGCGAACATCGTGCCGGTGCGGCCGAAGCCGACCGCGATCTCGTCGGCGATCAGGAACACGCCGTGCACGTCGCACAGCTCGCGCGCGCGGCGCAGGAACACCGGGTCGTGCATGCGCATGCCGCCGGCGCACTGCACGCGCGGCTCCAGGATCAGCGCGCAGACCTCACCCGGATGCTCGTCGAGCAGGCGCGCGAGCGCGTCGCCGGCCTCCTCCGCGCATGCCGCGGCCGACTGTCCCTCGCGCGCGAGGTAGGCGTCGGGCGACGGCGTGAACAGCGCCTCCATCAGCAGCGGCGCGTAGATGCGGCGGTACAGCGGGATGTCGCCCACCGACAGCGCGCCGATGGTCTCGCCGTGGTAGCCGTTGGCGAGCGCGACGAACTTCGTCCGCCGCGGCTCGTCGGAGCGGTTGCGGAACCAGTGGAACGCCATCTTCAGCGCCACCTCGACCCCGGCCGAGCCGTTGTCGGCGTAGAACACCTTCGCCAGCGGCTCGCGGCCGGCCTCGCGCGGGGCGATCGCCAGCAGCCGCTCGGCCAGTTCCACCGCCGCCGGATGCGAGCAGCCGGCCAGGATCACCTGCTCCAGGGTGCGCGCCTGCCGCGCCACCGCCTCGGCGATGCGCGGCTCGGCGTGGCCGTGCAGGTTGGTCCACCAGCTGCTGACCGCGTCCAGCGTGCGGCTGCCGTCGTGGCCGACCAGCCAGGCGCCTTCGCCGCGCGCCACCGGCAGCAGCGGCAGCGTGTCCGGGTGCTCGCGCATCTGCGTGCACGGGTGCCAGAGCACGGCCAGGTCGCGTGAACGCCAGCGATCGGCGTCGCCGGCGCCCGCGTCGTTTAGAATCGCTGCATCGTGGACTGCCTTCATTCCCCCATTATCGCCCGCGTGGCGCCGGCCGCACTCCGGCCGGGGACCGCGCCGTGACGCGCCGCCTGCCCGTGATCCACGGCATCACCGAGCACGATGCCGGGCCGTACCGGATGGAGCGGCTGGACCTGGAGTTCGGCAACGGCGAGCGTCGCCGCTACGAGCGCCTGCACGGCCGCGGCCACGGTGCGGTGGTGGTGGTGCCGCTGCTGGACGACCAGACCGTGCTGCTGGTGCGCGAGTACGCCGCGGGCATGCACCGCTACGAGCTCGGCCTGGTCAAGGGCCGCATCGACGCCGGCGAGACCCCCGAGCACGCGGCCAACCGCGAGCTGATGGAGGAGGCCGGCTACGGCGCCCGATCGGTGCAGGTGCTGCGCTCGCTGTCGCTGGCGCCGACCTACATGAGCCACGAGACCCACCTGGTGCTCGCGCGCGACCTGTACCCGCAGCGCCTGCCGGGCGACGAGCCCGAGGAGCTGGAAGTGGTGCCGTGGAGGCTCGACGCGCTGCACGAACTGGTGCTGCGCGAGGAGTTCTCCGAAGGCCGCTCGATCGCCGCCCTGTTCATCGCACGCGAGTACCTGCAGCACCATGCCGATCACTGACGCCGTTCGCGAGGAAGTCATCGCCACCGCACGCGCGGCGGCGGCGGCGATCCTGCGCATCTACGACACCGGCTTCGACGTCGAGCGCAAGGCCGACGACAGCCCGCTGACTGCGGCCGACCTGGCCGCGCACCGCTGCATCGTCGAACGGCTCGGCGCCGCCACGCCCGACATCCCGGTGCTGTCCGAGGAGTCGGCCGATGCCGTGGCGACCGGCACGCGCCGCCGCTGGGACCGACTCTGGGTGGTCGACCCGCTCGACGGTACCCGCGAGTTCGTCAAGCGCAACGGCGAGTTCACCGTCAACATCGCGCTGGTCGAGGACGGCGAGGCGGTGTTCGGCGTGATCCAGGCGCCGGTCACCGGCGCGCTCTGGCACGGCGCGCGAGGGCAGGGCGCGTTCCGGCGCGAGGGCGACGCGGAGGTCGCGCTGCGCACGCGCGTCCCGGCGGCCGCGCCGCTGCGCGTGGCCGCCAGCCGCTCGCACCGCAACGCGCGCACCGAGGCGCTGCTGGCGCGCATCGCCGCCGATACCGGCGCCGACGGCGAGCCGGTCGCGCTCGGCTCCTCGCTCAAGTTCTGCCGCCTGGCCGAGGGCGGCATGGACGTGTACCCGCGCTTCGGCCCGACCAGCGAATGGGACACCGCGGCCGGCCAGGCGATCGTCGAGGCGGCCGGCGGCTGCGTGCTCGACCCGCGCGGCCGCCCGCTGCGCTACAACCAGCGCGACACGCTGCTCAATGGCGATTTCATCGCGCTGGGCGATCCCTCGCTGCCGTG
>JAYRKR010000130.1:0-6165 GCA_041905645.1 Luteimonas sp. | reverse complement strand
CACGGGACCGCCGTCCGGCGCGTGCCCGGACGCACGCTGCTGCAGCTGCAGCAGCGTCCCGCGGCGGCGGCGCGGCCACCGCATGCCGCCGCCGCGCGCCACCGTTTCGGCTGGCCGCTCGCCGCCTCGTTCGCCGTGGCGCTTGCGCTGGTGGTCGGCCTGCAGCTGCAGCGCCACGAGCAGGCGCCGGCCACGCCGCCCCCGGCGGCGACCGCCGCCGTCGACGCCGACGACCTCGACACGGTGCTCGACGAGAACCCCGATTTCTACCTGTGGCTGGCGTCGAGCGACGCCAATGCCCTCGCGATGGAGTAGGCCATGCGCGTCCGGACGACCCTCGCCCTCGCCCTGCTGCTGCCGTGCGCGGCCGTCGCGGCGCCGCCGCCAGCGCCCGCCGCCCCGCTGCCGGCATGGGACCAGCTCACCCCCGCGCAGCGCGAGATCCTGGTCGCGCCGGTACGCGAGCGCTGGAACGGCAACCCCGACGGACGCGCGCGCATGTACGAGCACGCGCGACGCTGGCAGGACATGACGCCCGAGCAGCGGCAGCGCGCCCGCCGCGGCATGCAGCGCTGGCGGCACATGGACCCGGAACAGCGCGAGCAGGCGCGCGCCCTGTTCGACAAGATGCGCGGCATGTCCCCGGAGCAACGCCATGCGCTGCGCGACCAGTGGAAGGCGATGACGCCGGAACAGCGCCGCACGTGGATCGAGCGCAATCCGCCGGTGGAGCCGTGATTGGTGATTGGTGATTGGTGATTGGTGATTGGTGATTGGCAAGGGCAAAGGCATCCGGCGATCTTTGAGAAAACCGGCAAGCCCGCTTCTACGAATCACCAATCACCAATCACGAATCACGGCCTCCCGGGCCACACCGTCTTCGCCAGCAGCTCATCGTCCCAGTCGAAGGCGAGCGCGCCGTCCCCGAGCAGCAGCGAGACGAAGTTGAAGACGTTGCGGGCGTACATCTCGCTCGCGTGCAGCGCCCCGCTGCTGGGCAGGTTGAGCGGCCCGGCGACGGCGACGCCGTTGCTGTCGAAGGTCTCGCCCGGGCGGGTCAGCTCGCAGTTGCCCCCGGTCTCCGCGGCCAGGTCGACGATCACGCTGCCGGGCTTCATGCCGGCCACCATCGCCGCGGTGATGATCTTCGGCGCCGGCCGGCCGGGCACGGCGGCCGTGCAGACGACCACGTCGATGCCCTTCAGGTGCTCGGCGAGGCGGCGCTGCTGCTCGGCCCGCTCCTCGTCGGTGAGCTGGCGCGCGTAGCCGCCCTCGCCCGCGGCGCTGACGCCGAGGTCGAGGAAGCGGCCGCCCAGCGACTCGATCTGTTCGCGCGTCTCCGGGCGCACGTCGAAGCCTTCGACCTGCGCCCCCAGCCGCTTGGCCGTGGCGATCGCCTGCAGGCCGGCGACGCCCGCGCCGACCACCAGCACCTTCGAGGGCCGGATCGTGCCGGCCGCGGTGGTCAGCATCGGGAAGAACCGCGGCGCCAGCTGGGCGCCGATCAGCACCGCCTTGTAGCCGGCCATGCCGGCCTGCGAGCTGAGCACGTCCATCGCCTGGGCGCGGGTGGTGCGCGGCAGGCGCTCGAGCGGGAAGGCGACGATCGCATTGGCGCGCAGCGCCTCCGCGCGCGCCGGATCGGCCTCCGGCTGCAGGATGCCGACCAGCGACGCGCCGCGCGCGAGGCCGCCGATCGCCGCCGCGGAGGGCGGCTGCACGCACAGCACCAGGTCGGCCCCGGCGGTCGCCTCCTGCGCGCCATCGACCAGCTCGGCCCCGGCCTCGGCATAGACATCGTCGGGGAAGCGCGCGCCGGAACCGAGGCCGCGCTGCGCACGCACGTGCGCGCCGGCGGCGACCAGCTTCCTGCAGGTTTCCGGCGTCATCGCGACGCGCAGCTCGCCGGGCGCGGATTCGCGCGCGACTCCGATGGTCACTGGCATGCCTGGCTCCGCGATCCGGTCGCCGGACATCGTATCGAATCGCCCGCGGGCGCGCGATTGCGACGAAGGCCGGGCCGTACCCGCCGATCCGCGGGCGCGGCCGGCGACGCCGGCTCAGGAGGCGACGGCAAGTCCGGCGGGCGCCTGGTTGAGGTGCTGCCAGAGCTGCTTCATGGCCTCGTCGAACGGGGCGTCGACCGAGCGCACGATGGCCCGGCCGTTGCCCACCAGCACCGCGAGCTCCTCGGGCGAGACCACCATCTTGCGCACGCCGCGGCGGTTGACGATCAGCAGGCGCGAGGTCAGCGGGCTGATCCAGGCCACGCGCGCCGCGGTCTCCCTGCCGTCCTCGTCCACCAGGCGCAGGCCCTGCCCCGGGCGCAGCCGGCGCATGCGTGCGGCGATGGCGTGGTCGAAATCGAGCGTGTCGTGGCCGCCGACCACGCGCAGGATCGCCGGCTTGCGCTCGTCGTCCGCATCGGACTCGGCTTCGTCGATCCGCGGCTCATGCACCCGGCGCGTGGTGTCGGGCAGGCCGAGCGCGGCGATGATGCGGGCCATGGAGTCGCGCGCGCTGCCGGCATCGAGGCCGCAGCTCGAATAGCAGTCCACCAGCGGCGCCTGCAGGGCCAGCAGCTGGTCGGCCACGACGCCGCCGCGGGCGTGCGCGGCGTCGTTGTCCACCTGCACCATGGCGTCGCCGAGCGCGATCGCGGCGCGGTGGCGCGCCGAGTCGGCGCCGTCGCGCAGCCAGGTCTGGGTGAGGTAGTGGCGCCACTGGCCGTCGAGGAAGTGGGCGATGGCGTCGGTGAGCGGACGGTCGGCGATCCGCGACGCGACCAGGTCCTCCGCCGCGCGGCGGGCGTGCTGCAGGCGCTCGCGGCCGTGGATGGCCTCGGCGGTGCGCTTCTCGGCCAGCTCGGAGCGCTTGCGCTGCTGGTCGAGCTGGTCGCGCAGCTCGGACGCGGCGAGCTCGAAGATCGCCGGGTCGTCGTCGAACTCGCTGACCACGCGCTCGACCGCGTGCTCGGCACGGTCGAGGATGTCGCGGTCCTGCGGGGTGTCGCCGGCATTGCCGTCGCAGGCCTCGGTCAGCGCGTCGAGCAGGCGTCGCGCCGGGTGGCTGCGGCGGTTGAACATCGAATCGTCGGTCAGGGCGATCTTGAGGTAGGGCACCACCAGCCGCCCGTACATCGCGCGGGCGCGGTGCAGCAGTTCGTTGGCCTCGCACAGCGACTGGAACAGGATGCCGACCAGGTCGATCGCATCCTCCTCGTCGCTGCTCAGCGCGGTTTCCTCCGGATCCAGGCCGAGCTGGCGGATGCCGCCCAGGATTTCCTCGCGCAGCGCGCCGGCGAGGGGATACCCGCCTTCGCCGCCGAGCGCGCGGACGAACGGCGTCGGGTCGTCGCCCTGCAGCAGGCGCGCGACGTTGAGCAGGTCCTCGGTGCCCAGCACGTGATTGGCGGCGTCCGCGGCGGCGTGTTCGGCCGCCTCGCGAGCGGCGTGCTCGCTGGCCTCCACCTGCCGGGTACGCCAGGCATGCAGCTGCTCGCGGACCACGTCGCGGTAGCGCGGCGCGCGACCGGCGAAGTCGGGCGCCTGCAGCGCCGTCGCCGCATTGGCCGCCGCGACCTGCGAGGCGAGCGGGACCGCGCCCACCCCGCCCGGCATCGGTGCGCCCTGCAGGGGTGCACCCTGCATGGGCGCGAACGGCATCGGCGCGACGGGCGTCGCCGCCGCGGGCATCGCGGCCATCGGCCCGGTGACGCCGGGCACGGCGGCCGACGGGATGTGCTCGACCACGCCGCCATCGGGCACCCACAGGCCCTCCCCTCCCTGGAAGCCGTGTCCCGGCACGGCAACCGGGACCGGGACGGGCACCGCCACCTGGGCGGCGCGCCCGTAGCGGGGCTTGGCGCTCGACATGCCGCCGAAACCGGCGTCCTCGAGCAGCGTGTTGCTGCGCTCGTAGATCGCGCCCAGCGCGTGCGGCAGCCGCTTCTCGTGCAGGCGGAACACCAGCGTGCGCAGCCCGGGGGTGAGCTCGTCGCTGTCGAACAGGCCGGTAAACGCCGCGACGGCGGCTTCCGGGCGCATCGGGTTGGCGCGCTTGCCGTGCACGCCCAGCGCGTTGGCCAGCGACTGCAGGCGCTCGTCCATCAGCTCCAGCGGATGCAGGAACTGGTGGTCGAGCAGCTCGGTGGTCTGCTGCCCGGCGAGGTGGATCTCGAGCTCGTCCTCGGACATCAGGCTGAGCGACTTCTCGGACGACTGCGCCGGCTTGGGGTCGAGCCAGCGGTCGAACTCGCGCTCGATCGCCTGGCGGTAGCGGTTGGCCAGCTCCAGCGCGCGCTGGTGCAGGGCGAGGATCGCGACGCGGTCGTCCTGGTTGGCGCTGTAGTCGTGCCCGGCGAGCGCGGCCAGCCGGACCTGCTCCTCGATGCCGCCCCAGAAGCCCGACAGCACCCCCGCCATCTCGGTGAGCGCGTTGCGCTTGATGTTCTCGTAGACGCGCACGGCTTCGCTTCCGGCGCGGCCGCGCGCGGGTGCGGTCAGCGTGTCGAAATCGTCCTGGTGCGTCATTTCGGGGGAGAATGCGCCAACGGCGGAGTGCCGAGATGAATACGATCCGTTAAGAGGAGCTTCACGTCTGTGACGAGCACCGCAAATAGTCCAGATCGCCGGGATGACCGGGCCCTTGCGCACCTCGACGCGCGCCGCTCGGTCCCGGCCCGGCAGTTGGGGGAGCCGGGTCCGGACCATGCCAGCCTGCTGCGGATGCTGCAATCGGCGTGCCGGGTTCCCGACCACGGCAAGCGCGTTCCGTTCAGGTTCCTGCGGATCGCCGGCGATGCGCGCCTCGCGCTGGGCGAGGCGCTGGTCGCGCGCACCCTCGAGCGCGATCCCGGCGCCGGCGAAGGCGCCATCGAGAAGGACCGCGGACGGTTCAGCCACGCGCCCGTGGTCGTGGCGGTGGTGGCCGTCCTCGATGCCGACGACCACAAGATCCCCGAACAGGAGCGACTGCTCAGCGCCGGCTCGGCCTGCTTCGCCCTGCTGCAGGCCGCGCAGGCGATGGGCTACGGCGCCACCTGGCTGACCGGCTGGCCCGCCTACGACCCGGCCATCCACGACCTGCTCGGCCTCGGCGGGCAGGAGCGCATCGTCGGCTTCGTCCACATCGGCACGCCGAAGGCGCCGGCGCCCGAGCGCGACCGCCCCGACGCCGCCGTCCTGCTGCGCGACTGGGCGCCGGCTTGAGCGCTTCCCTTGCCGCGCGCCCGACCCTGCACCTGGTCGACGCCAGCCTGTACGTGTTCCGCGCCTGGCATTCGATGCCGGACGAATTCCAGGACGCCGACGGCTGGCCGACCAACGCCGTCCACGGCTTCGCGCGCTTCCTGCTGGAACTGCTCGAGCGCGAGCGCCCCGCGCACGTGGTGGTGGCCTTCGACGAGGCGCTCGACACCTGCTTCCGCAACGCGCTCTATCCGGCGTACAAGGCCAACCGTGAGCCCGCGCCGCCCGAGCTCAAGCGCCAGTTCGCCTACTGCCGCGCGCTGTGCGACGCGCTGGGGCTGGTGGTGCTGGCGCACGCGGACTACGAGGCCGACGACCTGATCGGCACCGCGCTGCACCTGGCCCGCGGGCACGGCCATCGCGGCGTGATCGTCTCCGCCGACAAGGACCTCTCGCAGCTGCTCGGCGAGCACGACGAGCAGTGGGACTTCGCCCGCGGCCAGCGCTGGGGCGCGGCCGGGGTCAAGGCGCGCCACGGCGTCGAGGCGCGGCAGATCGCCGACTACCTGGCGCTGTGCGGCGACGCGGTCGACAACATCCCCGGCGTGCCGGGCATCGGCGCCAAGACGGCCGCGGTGCTGCTGGCGCATTTCGGCAGCCTCGACGCCCTGCTGGAACGGATCGACGAAGTCGCCTTCCTGCGCTTCCGCGGCGCCGCGCAGGCGGGGGCGAAGCTGCGCCTGCACCGCGAACAGGCGCTGCTGTGCAGGCGGCTGTCGACGATCGCCCTGGACGCACCGATCGCCGGCGCGTCGCCGCCGTTCGCGCGCGGCGCGGCCGACGCGGCCACCCTGCTCGCGCTGTGCGAAGCGGTGCGCTTCGGCCCGATGACACGGCGGCGCCTGCAGCAGGCCGCCGGCGTCGAATCATCCCCGTAGGAGCGCCCCATGGGCGCGATGGCTTTTCGCCGGGAAAG
>JAYRKR010000015.1:51684-53145 GCA_041905645.1 Luteimonas sp. | reverse complement strand
CGCTGTGGGTCCGCGCGCCGGCCAGCTACACCGGCGAGGACGTGGTCGAGCTGCAGGCGCACGGCAGCCGCGCGGTGCTGCAGCGGCTGGTCGCGCGCTGCCTGGCGCTCGGCGCGCGCGGCGCGCGGCCGGGGGAGTTCAGCGAGCGCGCCTTCCTCAACGGCAAGCTCGACCTCGCCCAGGCCGAAGCCGTCGCCGACCTGGTCGCCGCCGGCGACGAGCGCGCTGCGCGCGCCGCGCGCCGCGCGCTCGACGGCGAGTTCTCGCGCCGCGTCGACGCCATCGCCGCCGGCCTGCTGGCGCTGCGCGTGCAGGTCGAGGCAAGCATCGATTTCGCCGACGAACCGCTCGACACCCTCGGCGGCGCGCGGCTGCGCGCACGCCTCGACGAAGCGTGCGCGCAGCTCGAAGCGCTGCTCGCCGACGCCGAGCGCGGCCGCAAGCTGCGCGACGGCCTGCACGCGGTGATCGTCGGCCCGCCCAACGCCGGCAAGAGCTCGCTGCTCAACGCGCTGGCCGGGAGCGATCGCGCCATCGTCACCGAGATCGCCGGCACCACCCGCGACCTGCTGCACGAGACCGTGCGCATCGACGGCGTCGAACTCACCCTGGTCGACACCGCCGGCCTGCGCGACACCGGCGACGCGATCGAGCGCGAAGGCATCCGCCGGGCGCGCGCCGAACTCGCGCGCGCCGACATCGCGCTCGCGGTGCTGGACGCGGGCGACCCGCAGGCCGGCCTCGAGCAGCTGCGCGCGGCGGTGGCCGGCGTTCCCGCCCGGCTGTGGCTGCTCAACAAGATCGACCTGTTCGAAGGCGCGCGGCCGCCGTCCGCGCCGATGGACGCGCTGCCCGTGTCGGCCCGCACCGGCGCCGGGCTCGACCGGCTGCACGACCGGCTGCGCGCGCTGTGGGAAAGCGGCGGCGCGGATGCCGCCGAGGGTGCGTTCACCGCCCGCGGTCGCCACGTCGAGGCCTTGCGCCGCGCTGCGGCCGAACTCGACGCAGCGCGTCAGGCGCTGGCCACCGAGGCGCTGGACCTCGCCGCCGAGGCCTTGCGTGGCGGCCACGATTGCCTCGGCGAGATCACCGGCCGGATCGCGCCCGACGACCTACTGGGTCACATTTTCTCGACCTTCTGCATCGGCAAGTAGCCGCGCGCGCGTTCAGGCGGCCGGGGAGTTGACAAACCGGCTGTACTATCGCGTCCTAGAGGGGTGCCGCCATCGCACATCCAGGGGGAAGTCAGATGTTCTCGTCACCGTCATCGTCATCGCCCGCGCCGGACGCGCGACCGGCATGCCTGCGCCTGGCGCTGGCCGCCATGCTGGTCGTCGCGATCGCCGCGTGCGGCAAGAAGGAAGAAGCCGCGCCGTCCGGGGAAACGGCGCCGGCAACGACCGCCGCGCAGCCGGTCGCGCCGCCCGCGCAGGCGGTGTCGTCGCAGGTCGCCGCGCTCAG
>JAYRKR010000015.1:0-51674 GCA_041905645.1 Luteimonas sp. | reverse complement strand
AGCGCCGACGACCTGCGCAAGAAGGCCACGCAGGCCTACCAGGAAAGCAAGCTCTACGCGCCGGCGGGCGACAACGCGATGGAGTACTACCTCGCGCTGCGCGACAAGGCGCCCGGCGACGCAGGCGTGTCCAGCGCGTTGACCGACCTGCTGCCGATGACCGTCATCGCCACCGAGCAGAGCCGCGACCGCGGCGATTTCGTCGAGGCGCAGCGCCTGTACGGCCTGATCGAGAAGGCCGACAAGGACCACCCGGCGCTGGCGCGCCTGAAGAGCACGATCGCCGCCGCGCAGGAGGCCGAGGCCAAGCGCGTCGAACAGCAGAAGCTCACCGCCGAGGAAGAAACGGCGAAGAAGGCGCAGCTGGAGAAGGAGCGCCTGGCGCAGCAGCAGCAACAGCAGCAGCAGGCCGCGCAGCAGCTCGCCGCGGAGCAGGCAGCGGCCGAGCAGGCCGCGCGCGACGAAACCGCGCGCCGCGAGGCCGAGCAGAAGGCCGCCGCCCAGCGCGAAGCCGAGCAGAAGGCGGCCGCCCAGCGCGCGGCGGCGGCCGCGAAGCCGGCCGCGCCGGCCACCGCCTCGGCCAGCGACCTGCGCCCGATCAGCACCCCGGCGCCGCGCTATCCGGCCGAGGCGCTGCGCGCGGGCCAGTCGGGCGAGGTGCAGGTCGAGTTCACCGTCGCCAGCGACGGCTCGGTGAGCAACGCCCGCGTGGTGCGTTCCAACCCGCCGCGCGTGTTCGACCGCGAAGCGGTCGCGGCGGTCAAGCGCTGGCGGTTCGAACCGATCGCGGCGCCCGTCACCACCCGCCGCACCATCGGCTTCAACCCGGGGGGGTGAGCAGTCGCGCCTAGTCGATGCCCTGCCGGCATCGACTGCGAATGCCTGGCAATGGATGGCCGGGATGGCGATCGTGATTGCTGTCAATGCGCATCTGAGGCAGAAATAGACATTGGAGCAAGCGCTGACTTACGCTCGTCGGATTGAGCACGGCGGCAACAGTTCGCCGCCGTAGGCTTGGCCAAACCGCCGGTTCAATTATTGAAGCAAAAGCATATCGTCAAGTTGCTTTAGAACTTTCTCGCGGCCATCTGTACCAACCGTATCGTCATTAATTAATCCCGTAGCTATTGCTGCATCAAAAATGGCATTATATTCCTGATGGACTAGCTCGCGCAGAGCCAGGGCTTCGAGATTCGGTTGCCCAAGAAAATTAGCCATCTGAGCGGTAGCAACGTAATCTGCAAGAAGCTTATCGTCTAGTCGACCAACGTGGCCGCCCACCTTGCGCGAAAGATCCGTGAGCTGCGGATTTGTGACGACTAGGTAGACAATGAGAAGAGCAACTGCGGCGACCGAGACGGCAGCAACCGCCGCCACTTCGGTAATTATCACAATGTGGCTGTAAACATTACCGTCAATATCCCCGTTAGCGTTGACATCCTGAGCAATTGCAGCAGCTGAAGCTGCTATTAAATTCTTCTCTGAATTCCTTTCCAACAATTCCTTATACTTAGAAAAATCTTCTTTTATCGCAACCGCAACCCGCGCAGCTAACGCGGACGAATTACCAGTATGTAGGCCGGAGTCGCGAAAAGCTCGAAATAGAGGTTCGTACAATCCATTAGCAATGGACTTTTGTATGCTTTCATCAAATGCGATCCGTAAAAAATTAATCTCGTGCTCTAAACTCCCATAGTCACGAATATCAAGCCCGAACTTCTGAAAATACTTATCCGGCGATTCTACGAATTCGCGACGCGCAGAGTCATCGTCAAAAATATGACCGAGAAGATAGGAGAACTGCTCCACTTCATTCCATGTACGAACTGGCAATTCGGATCGGGAGATCGCCAGTTTTATTAGTGGATGTCTATTAATTGAAGGGTCTAAGCTGCCTGGAGTTCCGAATAAGCGGCGGCGTTGCTCAGTCGTGTCAGCAGCAATTGCGGACATTGGCATGACAGCAGACGCCGCGGCAGCCTTGAGAAAATCCCTCTTTTTCATGTCCTTCCCCTTGGCGCTAGTTAAGTAGTCAGTTCTTAAGGTTTTGTCTATGAAGAATTTTTTCTTTAAGAGTTAACCCTCCAAGCACTTCTGGCACGAATTGTTGGTAGGACGAAATTAGGCGTTCTCTGATTTCTTCCGTTTTGTGTAATATCGCGCATGCTTGGCAAGTATGAACAACACCTTCTAAGTATGATGAGGCTTCCGGTCCCATTACTTTCTCTAGAATTTTCTTAGGACCTATTGAATGAATCCATAGCTTTAGAAAATCATCGAACTGTGAGGAGTAGTTACTGCCTAAAGATTCACCGGTAACATATCCCAGATGCATTTCCGGAATATGCTCAAGCGTCAACCCGCAACAAGCAGAGTGCCGCTTGTGTGGCGTAACAACAATATTACTGAATAGTTGTTTACAGCCTTCGTCTAAACCATGAGCCGAGCCCTGTGGTAGGCGCTCGGGTGTGTCAGCATGAAAGGGCATCCAAACATTTGACGCCACTGTTAGATTCGAGTCTCCAAGTAAGGGGGCTATGCCGGGATGGAATCGAATCTGCTCGAGAATATTGCTGTCTGGTCCATCTTTCTCCACAGTTATCAGAGTACGAATTCTCTCTTTATGAAGAGACATGGCACAGTTGATTACAGCATTAATCGGCACCCACTCTGCATGATCAACACCAGTGCTGATATTGATTTCGGATGCGCCGGCTGCTTTTAATTGTCTTGCATAGCGTGTTGCGAGTTGCGGTTTTTTCCCCCAATAACCGTTGGTCACACATCTGGTACGAAGCTGTCTTTGCGTGGCATGTGAGATTGCGGTAAAGAGATCTTCACCAAGAAGGAAGCACTCCCCGCCGGTAAACACAGCCAGTTCAATCGATGAGAATGTTGAAATCGCCTCATCAATTGTTCTCAGAATAAAATCTATGCCGAGCCTGCCCTCAATTTTTGTATTGCACTCAAAACAACACTCTGCACAAGCGGCCGTGCATTTATAAGTAGTTATGAATGTGAGACTTTTGGGACGTAACGATTCATAAGCATCCAGTTGCAAGGGCAAAAAATCGCTCATACATATCCCCTTTTAGAACTTGATTGCTGCAATCAAATGAGCGGCAATGAGAGGGATTGCAACTAATGCCACAAATATTGTTAGGTCGGCTTTGGGGTGAGCGGCAATATTTGAGCTAACGTGCAGAATCAAGAAAACCAACATGCTACCGATCAACGAGAAGCCAGCTAATTGGTTGATCGAATACCAAGCCGCATCATTCGAAAAAGTTGCAGTGACTCTAACCCCGTAATAGTGGTTCGGAGGGACTAGTTTCAGAGCCAGCGGAATTGCCGAAAGAAGTACCAAGCTAGCAACTATAGGCACTAAGTATCTGTGCATATTTATGCCTGCTCGCTTGCCGGGGTAAGAAAAAATATGCACATCCGATTGAGCATGTCAAGAGGATGCCATTCGACAATTATCAGATTTGTGCGGTATGTCCTAGAGCAAATTTGAGATGCCGCACCGCCTCGCGCCTCTGCTCCAGCCCTACAGCTTTTTTGCAATCAGGTCCTTCATCGCCGCGTTGTCGAGCGCCAGCTCCGCGTGCATGCGTTTGAGCTTGGCGTTCTCGGCTTCCAGCTCCTGACCCGCTTCAGGTCGGACGCCTCCATGCCGCCGTACTTCGACTTCCATGGGTAGGAGGTCGGTACGCTGATACCGGCCTGCAGGCAGATGTCCTTTACGGGCACTCCGGCATCGGCCTGCTTGAGGATCGTGACGATCTAGGTCTCAATGAATCGCGACTTCTTCACGGAACTTCCTGGCTGCGAAACATGCCAGAAAGCTCTACTTCTTGGGTGTCTACCTAGCAAGGAAGCTTGCGCAGACGCTTCCTTTAGGTCGAAACCGCTAGCCGCTCCTGATGATACCGCCGCGTCGCTGCGAGCCAAAGCAGCGACGCCAGCGCGAAGCCGGCGCCGAAGTAGACCGCCCATTCCACCGGCGCGATCGCCTCGCTGCGGATGATCTTGAGCAGGATCTGGTTCTGCGCCAGGAACGGCACCGCGTACTGCCACAGTTGCGTCTTCACCGGGCTGACCATCAGCATGATCGTCGGCACCATCGGCAGCAGCATCAGCATCGACATGTAGCTCTGCGCCTCCTTCACCGACTTGGCGCCGGCGGCGATGACGGTCAGCAGCGAGGTGCCGATGAACAGCATCGGCAGCAGCACCAGCAGCATCTTGCCGATCGCCGCGAGGCTCACGTCCATCATCGAGCCGATCCCGGGCGCGAACTGCGCGCCGAGCTTGAGCGCGAGCAGCGTCAGCAGCAGTGCCAGCAG
The DNA here is from genome assembly GCA_041905645.1 of Luteimonas sp. Lineage (GTDB taxonomy): Bacteria > Pseudomonadota > Gammaproteobacteria > Xanthomonadales > Xanthomonadaceae > Luteimonas. Next base: position 47,325 of record JAYRKR010000015.1, on the reverse strand, counting down.
ACCGATCGTGCAGGCGGCGAGGATCTTGCCGCTGACGATCGCCGCGCGCGGCGCCGGCGTGGCCAGCAGCGGCTCGAGCGACTGCCGCTCGCGCTCGCCCGCGGTGGCGTCGATGATCAGCGCCACGCCGCCGAGGAAGGCGCTGAGGATCAGCAGGTAGGGCAGGATCGCCATCGCCATGCCGCGCCGCGCCTCCGGCGCCGACAGGTCCCTGTGCGCGACCGACAGCGGCGCCGCGACCCCAGGGTTGACGCCGCGCGCCAGCAGCCGCAGCGCGCCGACCTGCTGACTGTAGCGCTGCAGCGCGGACTCCAGGCGCCGCACCGGGATCGCCGAGTCCTGGCGCGTGCTGTCGTGCACGATCTCGACCAGCGCCGGCGTGCCCTCGCGCCAGTCCTTGCCGAAGCTTTCGCCAACGCGCAGGTAGGCATCCTCGTCCTGCGCGCGGATCGCGGCGTCCGGGTCGCCGGCCAGCATCTTGCGCTCGATGCCCTCGCCGGCGAGCCACCTCACCAGCTCCGGCGCGCGATCGGCGCCGATGATGGCGACCTGCAGCGGCTTCTCGATTTGGCTCCTGGCACGATTCTGAGCCAGTGTAAGCATGCCCAGCAGCAGCACTGGCACTAATACCGGCCCCATCACCAGCGCCAGGAATAGGGTGCGGCGGTCGCGCGAGAGTTCGCGCAGCTCCTTCAGGCAGACGGTCAGCAGAGTCTTCATGCGTGCAGCTCCTCGTCTGGACCGATCAGTTTCACGAATACATCTTCGAGGTTGTCCTCGCCGGTCTGCGCGCGCAGCTCGTCGGCCGTGCCCTGCGCGGCGACGCGCCCGTGCGCGATCACCACGATGCGGTCGCACAGCGCGGCGACCTCCTGCATGATGTGGCTGGAGAAGATCACGCAGCGGCCTTCCGCGCGCAGGTCCTTGAGGAAGCCGCGCAGCCCGCGCGTGGTCATCACGTCCAGGCCGTTGGTGGGCTCGTCGAGGATCACGTTGCGCGGGTCGTGCACCAGCGCGCGCGCGATCGCGGTCTTGGTGCGCTGGCCCTGGCTGAAGCCCTCGGTCTGGCGGTCGAGGAAGTCCTCCATCTGCAGCGCCGCGGCCAGCACCCGGATGCGCGCGTCGACCTGCGCGCGCGGCATCCCGTGCAGCTCGCCGAAGTAGCGGATGTTCTCGCGCGCGGTCAGGCGCTTGTAGACGCCGCGCGCGTCGGGCAGCACGCCCAGCGCGCGGCGCGCGGCCAGCGGGTCGGCGGCGACGTCGCGGCCGTCGACCAGCACCCGCCCGTGCTCGGGCGCCATCAGCGAATAGAGCATGCGCAGCGTGGTGGTCTTGCCGGCCCCGTTGGGGCCGAGCAGGCCGGTGATCTGGCCGTCGCGGGCCTCGAAGCCGACATCGTCGACCGCGACCACGGGCGTCTTGTCCTTGCCCTTGCCGGGGAAGGTCTTGCGGAGGTGTTCGGCGGTGATCATTCGAGGGCCGTGATTGGTGATTGGTGATTGGTGATTCGAAGGAGCAGGGGCTTGAAAACGGCGATGGCTGATGGTGGTCCGCTTTTTCCAATCACGAATCACCAATCACCAATCACGGCCTTCAAGGCCCCCACCCGTTGAAGCTCGTGAACGGCGGCGTGTACGCCAGCTTGTCCAGGCACTTTGCATCCAGCGCCTTCGCATCCGCGCTGTCGAGGAAGCCTGCGAACAGCTTCGGCATGCAGCCGGCGCCGATCACGTTGTGGCCCTGGCCGCGCAGCAGCAGCACGCGGCCGTGGGGAAGGGTCTTCGCGACCCGCACGGCGTACTCGGGCGGCGTCACCGGGTCGAGCTCGCCGGCCAGTAGCAGCGCCGGCACGTCGCTGCGCAGCGGCGCATGGAAGTCGGCCGGGCGCGCGCCCTTCGGCCAGGCGTCGCACTGCGCGACCAGGCCCGACACCAGCGCGTTGCCCAGCAGCGAGGACGCCATCGACGGATCGTCCTTCAGCCCGTCGGCGTCCTCGCTGCAGATCACCGACAGCTGCATGCCGTAGGCCATCTGCTCCGACAGCGAGCCTTCCAGCATCTTCGCCAGCGCCATCAGCCCGTCGTAGCGGCCTTCGACGCCTTCGTGGATCAGCAGCGGCAGGATTGACGCGGCCACCGGCGTGTAGGCGTACATGCGCGCCAGGCCGGCGACGTGCGCGGGCTGCAGGCGCTCCTGCTTCGATTCGCCGGTGGACGCATCGCGGTAGGTCACCAGCGGCGGGTCGGACTGCAGCCGCGCCATCAGCGCGTCGAGCTGCCTGCGCGGATCGCCCAGGGCACGCTCGCAGCTGGAGGACTTCGCGCAGCGGCCGAACTGCAGCGCCAGCGCCGACTCCAGGTTACGCGCGAAATCGTTGCCCAGGTAGATGTCGTTCGGCGCCACCGAGTCGAGCACCAACGTGCGCGTGTGCTTCGGGAACGCGCGCGCGTACTGCTGCGCGACGCGGGTGCCGTAGGAGATGCCGAGCAGGTTGATCTTCTCGGCGCCGATCGCGCGGCGCACCGACTCGAGGTCGCGCACCGCGTCGGTGGTGGTGTAGAAGCGCAGGTCGGCGCGCTTCGACAGTTCGTCGCGGCAGTGCTTCACCGCGGCGAGCATCGCCTGCTCCGCATCCGCGCCGTCGCCGGCCAGCGCCTCGGTGTCGGTGGCGTCGCACTGCAGCGGGTTGGACTTGCCGGTGCCGCGCTGGTCGACCAGCAGCACGCCGCGGTGCTTGCGCACCTCGCGGAACGCCGGCGCCACCGACGGATACGACATCGTCGCCGACTGGCCCGGGCCGCCGGCGAGCAGGAACACCGGGTCCGGCGCCTTCTCGCCGTCCTCGTCGGCCGGGATCCAGGCGATGTTGAGCGCGAGCTTGCGGCCGCCGGGCAGCGCCGGGTTCTCCGCCACCGCCAGCGTGCCGCACTGCGCCTCGACCCCGGGCAGGCCGAACTGCGCGGGCAGGGTGCAGGGCGCGAAGGCGATGCGGCCGAGCCGGCGCGGCTGCGCCGGCGGGGCGTCCTTCGCGACCGCGACCGCGGCGTTGTCCGCGGGCGCGTCGGCGGCGTGGTCGCGGTAGTGGCGGTAGCCGATGAAGGCGAGCGCCAGCAGCGCGACGACGAGGAATCGGACTTTGCGGGACATGGCGGGCTGCGGACCTGGATGGCGAGGCAGGGATTCAGGATGACACGACGCGATGGCGCGGCGGATGTGACCAAAGTCGCCCACCGGTTTCGTCGCGGGACCCTCCGAGGGGTGGGAGCGGCTTCAGCCGCGAGCGCTTCCGAGCGTCTCTGCGCGCTACCCGGGGTGGTAGCAGCAACGGAAGTCGCGACGCTTTTCGAGGGGCTTGCCGGCGGGCCGTCGCGGTTTCCGTCGCTTCCGCAGGAAGGGCTCGCGGCTGAAGCCGCTCCCACGGGACGCCCGCGAATCCGCGGGTCCGCGAGGGGCGCTACTTGGAGGAGACGTACTTTTCGCGGCGGATCTGCGGCACCGGCAGGCCGTGCTCCTTCAGCGCCTCGAAGCAGGCGTCGACCATGTTCGGGTTGCCGCACAGGTAGGCGATGTCGCGTTCCGCGTCGGGCGCGAATTCGGACAGGAACTGCTGCACGTAGCCGTGGCGAACGTCGGCGTGCGCATGTGGTGAATCGTCCGCCGGCAGTTCGCGCGACAGGCAGGGCACGTAGCGGAAGCCCGGATGCGCGTCGGCGAAGGCGCGGAACTCCTCGCCGTACAGCAGCTCGGCGGTCGAGCGCGCGCCCTGCAGCAGCACCACTTCGACGCCGCGCTGCGCCATCTGCCGCTCCAGCAGCGGCAGCATCGCCCGGTACGGGGTGATGCCGGTGCCGGTGCCGATCAGCAGGTAGCGGCGGTTGGCGTCGGCCGGCATCAGGCAGAAGCGCCCGTACGGGCCGCTGGCCTCGATCCGGCCGCCCTCGGGCAGGCCCTCGAACAGCGCGGTCGCCGCGCCGCCGGCCACGTAGCTCACCGCGATCTCCACCCCCTCGCCCGGCCCCAGCGCATGGTCGTGGAGGGTGGCCAGCGAATAGCTGCGCTTGGTCGCGGTGCCGTCGGCGTACTCGAAGTGCACCTGCAGGAACTGGCCGGGGACGAAGTCCAGCGGCTCGCCGTCGTCGCGCGCGAACGACAGGTGGGCGACCGTGGGCGCGAGCATGCGCCGTCCGGTGAGCCGCAGGGGGAAGCGCTTGATGGCGGACAAGGATCGGGACGTTGTGTTGCCGGAGCGGGCTCCGCAGGGCGCCTATAATACCGGCTCGCCGCGACCGCCGCGGCCCAGGAAGCCCCATGACCGCACCCATGCAGCCCGTCGCGGGCGCGACCGCGGCGACAACCCCGGCGCTGTCCGTGCAGGACCTGCGCAAGACCTACGACAACGGCGTCGAGGCCCTGAAGGGCATCTCGCTCGAGGTCCGCCCCGGCGACTTCTACGCCCTGCTCGGGCCCAACGGCGCCGGCAAGTCGACCCTGATCGGCATCGTCTCCTCGCTGGTCAACAAGACCTCGGGCGAGGTGCGCGTGTTCGGCGTCGACCTGCAGGCGCACCGCAGCGAGGCGATGCGCCTGATCGGGCTGGTGCCGCAGGAGCTGAACTTCAACATGTTCGAGAAGCCGCGCGACATCCTGGTCAACTACGCGGGCTTCTACGGCATCCCGCGCGCCGAGGCGCTGGTGCGCGCGGAGGAGGAGCTGCGGCGCGCGCAGCTGTGGGACAAGGCGCAGATGATGGCGCGCACGCTGTCCGGCGGCATGAAGCGCAGGCTGATGATCGCGCGCGCGATGATGACCCGGCCGCGGCTGCTGATCCTCGACGAGCCCACCGCGGGCGTCGACATCGAGATCCGCCGCGGCATGTGGCAGGCGCTGCGCGAGATCAATGCCGCCGGCACCACCATCATCCTCACCACGCACTACCTGGAGGAAGCCGAGAGCCTGTGCCGGCACCTGGCGATCATCGACCGCGGCGTGATCGTCGAGCAGGGTCCGATGCGCGCGCTGCTGGCCAAGCTGGACGTCGAGGGCTTCCTGTTCGACGTCGACGGCGAGCTGCCGGCGGCGCTGCCGGCGATCGAGGGCGCCACGCTGGTGGCGGTCGACGGCCACACGCTCGACCTCGACATGCCGCGCGCGATGGACCTCAACCGGGTGTTCGCCGCGCTCGGCGAGGCCGGGATCCGGGTGCGCTCGATGCGCACCAAGTCGAACCGGCTGGAGGAGCTGTTCGTGCGCATGACCGGCAGCAACGCGGCGGCGCAGCAGGGCAGGGCGGCGTGAGGAGGAACGGCGCGCCGTGCGCCGCGTTTCCGCCTTCCGTCGTTCCCGCGAAAGCGGGAACCCAGCGACTTTGATCTGTAGCAGCCGGGAAGAACCGCAAGAGGAAGGCCCTGGATTCCCGCTTTCGCGGGAATGACGGCGAAGAGAAAGAGGCAATGACGACCAGGCAGAGCAACCCAATGCGAATCGCCACCAATACCCCCTCCGGCGACGCGCAGCGCAACTGGATCGCGATCGGCACCATCGCGCGCCGCGAGGTGGTGCGGATCCTGCGCATCTGGGGCCAGACCCTGGTGCCGCCGGCGATCACCATGACCCTGTACTTCCTGATCTTCGGCGGCCTGATCGGCTCGCGCGTGGGCGCGATGGACGGGATCCGCTACATGGACTTCATCGTCCCCGGGCTGGTGATGATGAGCGTGATCCAGAACAGCTACGGCAACATCTCCTCCAGCTTCTTCGGCGCCAAGTTCGGCCGTCACGTCGAGGAGCTGCTGGTCAGCCCGATGCCCAACTGGGTGATCCTGGGCGGCTACGTCGCCGGCGCGGTGCTGCGCGGGCTGATGGTCGGCATCATCGTGCTGTGCATCGCGATGTTCTTCACCAGGGTGCGGCTGCCGCACCCGTTCGTGACCCTGTCGACGGTGCTGCTGGGCGCGACGATCTTCTCGCTGGCCGGCTTCGTCAACGCGGTCTACGCCAAGAAGTTCGACGACGTGGCGATCGTGCCGATCTTCATCCTCACCCCGCTCACCTACCTGGGCGGCGTGTTCTATTCGGTCAAGCTGCTGCCCGGCTGGGCCGAGGCGCTGACCCACGCCAACCCGATCTTCTACATGGTCAACGCCTTCCGCTACGGACTGCTCGGGATCAGCGACGTGCCGCTGTGGGTCGCCTACGCGCTGATGCTCGGCTTCGTCGTCGCCCTGGTCGCGCTGGCGCTGTGGCTGCTCGAGCGGGGCGTGGGACTGCGCAGCTGATGCGCGTGCTGGTGCTCGGCACGGGCGGCACCGGCGGCTACTTCGGCGGCCGCCTGGCGCAGTCCGGCGCGGACGTCAGCTTCCTGGTGCGGCCGGCGCGCGCCGCGCAGCTCGCCCGCGACGGCCTGCGCATCCGCAGCCCGCTCGGCGACGCCGACCTGCGGGTCGCGACGGTCACGGCCAATGCGCTGGCCGGACCGGCCGCGCGCGCGCTGTTCGACCTGGCCCTGCTCAGCTGCAAGGCCTACGACCTCGACGATGCGATCGCCTCGGTCGCGCCCGCGATAGGCGCGGGCACGAGCGTGCTGCCGATCCTCAACGGCCTGCGCCACTACGCCGCGCTCGATGCACGCTTCGGCGCCGAGCGCGTGCTCGGCGGCCTGTGCTTCATCAGCGTGGCGAAGGCCGACGACGGCAGCATCGCGCACCTCGGCCGGCCGGCGTCGATCACCTTCGGCGAGCGCGCCGGCGACCCGGACAGCCCGCGCACGCGGGCGTTCGCCGCGCTGTGCGCGCAGGCCGGCCTCGACCACCTGCGCGCGCCGCGCATCTCGCGCGCGCTGTGGACCAAGTTCTGCTTCCTCGCGGCGCGCGCCGCCGGCACCTGCCTGATGCGCGCCAGCGTCGGCCGCATCGTCGCCGGCGAGGGCGGCGGGGCGTTCATGCAGGCCCTGTATCGCGAGTGCCTCGCGGTCGCCGCGGCCGCCGGCGAGCCGGTGCCGGAGGACGAGGCGGCGCAGGCGCTCGCCACCCTGACCCAGGCCGGCTCGCCGCTCACCGCCTCGATGCTGCGCGACCTGCACGCCGGCCATGCGATCGAGGGCGACCACATCGTCGGCGACATGCTCCGCCGCGCCCGCGGCGCCGGCCTCGACGCGCCGCTGCTGGCCGCGGCCTGGGTGCACCTGCAGGCCTACCAGTCGCGCCGCGAGGGCACCGCGTAGGCCCGACCCGCGTTCGCGCGGTCGAGCGGTTCGAAGCGCTTGCCCACGAGGCGTGTCGCGCGCGCCCGGCACTCGGGCACGCCTCGGCCAGCGAAGGCCTTTCCATGCGGCTGTGCCCCGGCAGGCGTGTGCACCGGAACACGACGTGCCGATCGCCAGGCCGGAGGTCGAGCCGGCGTGCCGCCCGCTTTGCCCGTCGGCGGGCAAACCGCGACAATGGCCGCTTCCACGCGCCCTTCCCGGCGCCGGCAAGGCCGGCGCCGACGCCCCCGTCCGCACCGAGTCCGCCTCCATGCCCCAGACCCCGACGATCCTCTACACCCTCACCGACGAAGCGCCCTGGCTGGCCACGCAGTCGCTGCTGCCGATCGTGCAGGCCTTCGCCGCCACCGCCGGCGTCGCGGTCGGGACGCGCGACATCTCGCTGGCCGCGCGCATCCTCTCGCAGTTCCCGGAAGCGCTCCGGGAGGAGCAGCGCGTGGCCGACGACCTGGCCGAACTCGGCAGGCTGGCGACCACGCCCGAGGCCAACATCATCAAGCTGCCCAACATCAGCGCCTCGGTGCCGCAGCTCAAGGCGGCGATCGCCGAGCTGCAGGCGCAGGGCTTCGCGCTGCCGGCCTACCCGGACGAGCCGCGCGACGAGGCCGAGCGCGAGGCCAAGGCGCGCTACGACCGGGTCAAGGGCAGCGCGGTCAACCCGGTGCTGCGCGAGGGCAACTCCGACCGCCGCGCGCCGGCCTCGGTGAAGGCCTACGCGCGCAAGCACCCGCACCGCATGGGCAAGTGGGAACGGGATTCGAAGTCGCACGTCGCCCACATGGACGACGGCGACTTCTACGGCAGCGAGCAGTCGGTGGAAATCGCCCGGCCCGGCAGCCTGCGGATCGAGCTGGAGGGCCGCGACGGCCGCCGCCACATGCTCAAGACCGGCATCGCGGTGCAGGCCGGCGAGCTGGTCGACGCCGCGACGATGGACGCCGGCGCGCTGTCGCGCTTCGTCGATGCGCAGATCGCCGACGCACGCGCGCAGGGCGTGCTGTTCTCGCTGCACCTGAAGGCGACCATGATGAAGGTCTCCGACCCGATCATGTTCGGCATTGCGGTCGAGGCGTTCTACAAGCCGGTGCTCGACAAGCACCGCGCCGCGCTGGACGCCGCCGGCTTCGATCCGAACAACGGCATCGGCGACCTCTACGCGCGACTGCCGTCGATGCCGGCCGACGTGGCCGCGCAGGTCGCCGCTGACATCGAGGCGCTGTACCGCGAGCGCCCCGGCGTGGCGATGGTCAATTCCGACAAGGGCATCACCAACCTGCACGTGCCGTCGGATGTGATCGTCGACGCCTCGATGCCGGCGATGATCCGCGACTCGGGCCGGATGTGGAACGCGCAGGGCGAGCTGCAGGACACCAAGGCGGTGATCCCCGACCGCTGCTACGCCGGCATCTACCAGGCGGTGATCGCCGATTGCAGGGCCAACGGCGCGTTCGACCCGGCGACCATGGGCAGCGTGCCCAACGTCGGCCTGATGGCGCAGAAGGCCGAGGAGTACGGCAGCCACGACAAGACCTTCCGCATCCCCGCCGACGGCACCGTGCGCGTGCTCGACGAGGCCGGCACCGCGCTGATGACGCACGAGGTGCACGCCGGCGACATCTGGCGCATGTGCCAGACCAAGGACGCGCCGGTCCAGGACTGGGTGAAGCTGGCGGTCAACCGCGCGCGCCTGAGCGGCACGCCCGCGGTGTTCTGGCTCGACCCGCGGCGCGCGCACGATGCGAACGTGATCGCCAAGGTCGAGCGCTACCTGAAGGACCACGACACCACCGGGCTCGACATCCGGATCATGGCGCCGGTCGACGCGATGGCGCACTCGCTGGCGCGCATCCGCCGCGGCGAGGACACCATCGGCGTCACCGGCAACGTGCTGCGCGACTACCTCACCGACCTGTTCCCGATCATGGAGCTGGGCACCAGCGCGAAGATGCTGTCGATCGTGCCGCTGATGGCCGGCGGCGGCCTGTTCGAGACCGGCGCCGGCGGCTCGGCGCCCAAGCACGTGCAGCAGTTCCTCGCCGAGGACTACCTGCGCTGGGATTCGCTGGGCGAGTTCCTCGCGCTGGCGGCCTCGCTCGAGCACCTGGCGCAGGCCACCGGCAACGCGCGCGCGAAGGTGCTCGCGGACGCGCTCGACGCCGCCAACGCGGCCTTCCTGGACAACGACAAGTCGCCCAGCCGCAAGCTTGGCGGCATCGACAACCGCGGCAGCCACTTCTACCTCGCGCTGTACTGGGCGCAGGCGCTGGCGGCGCAGGACGCCGACGCCGCGCTCAGGTCCGCGTTCTCGCCGCTGGCGCGGGCGCTGGCGGACAACGAGGCGACGATCGTCGCCGAGCTGGCCGCGGTGCAGGGCAAGCCGGTCGACATCGGCGGCTACTACCACGCCGATCCCGCGAAGGCGGGCGCCGCGATGCGGCCGAGCGCGACGTTCAACGCGACGCTGGAAACGCTCGGACGCGGCTGAGCCGGCCGCGCCGCGCGTGCATCCGCGACCTGGATGCGCGCGCGGACCATCCGACCGCAGGCCGGATCGCACGCGACGCGGCGGTCCGGCATCGACGCTGGCCGCCCCGGGCGGAAACCCGAAGCACCGTCGTTCGTCATCCCCGCGAAGGCGGGGATCCAGCGGCGTCGCTTCAACCCTCCCCACGGCGGTCGACGTCGCGGGACACGACGGGCCGGGCGGACGTCCGTGGATCCCCGCCTTCGCGGGGATGACGGGACAGGGCGGGACAGGCACGCGACGCGGCGTCCGCATCGACACCCAGCGTGCGCCTTGCGCTACCCGACCGGCTCCACGAGGTAGTGCCGCACGGTCGGTTCGAACTCGAGCAGGAAGCCCGCGTCCTCGGGGTAGTAGCGCGCACGCTCGACGTCCTTGCCGGCGAAGGCCTCGATCGCCTGCCACGACGCCCAGTGGCTCACGGCCAGGAAATGCGCGAGCCGCCCGTCCCTTCGGTGCAGGACGAATGCCGCGAGGTTGCCGGGCGTGGCGCGGTAGTCGCCGATCGCGCGCCCGTGCAGGAACGCCAGGTAGTCGTCGGCGACCGCGGCCAGCGTGATGCCGTGCCAGACGCGTGCGATCGCCTGTCCGTTGCGCGGCGCCGTCCGGCGGCTGCCGTCGCTCAGCATGCGCGGCGGTGCGACGGCGCCCTCCGCGCCGGGCCGCCTGCGCGGCCGCGACTGCGGCCGCCGCGCCGACGTTCGCCGATCGACGCGGCGCGGCGGCAGGCCGCGGGCGGGAACAGCGGCTCGCCGATGTCGTCGTTGCGCCCGGCGGTCATCGGCCGGCCGCCGAGCAGGAGCAGGGTCTGCAGCAGTCGCATGGGGAAGCCTCGGGGCAGCGGCGGCCCGGCTGGGACCGGGCCGCGGCGGAATCAGCGGAACGGCGACAGCGCCACCGAGCACACCGAGGCGATCGCGCCGCGGCGGAACGGCCTGGGCGGGCAGCCGCGATCGTCCGCGCTGCGGCGCCTGGCGTCGGGTCGCGGGGCGGTCGGTTCGCCGTCCCCGGACGCGGCCAGCGAACGCGCCAGTTCGGGGTTCTGGATGTGGCCGTGATTGAACAGCAGGCCGGTGTAGATGTTCATGCTCCACTCCTGCGTTTCTTGAGTGGAATGAAAGATAGGCGCACACTCGGTCCGGTAAAAGCGACGCTTTTGCAAGCATGAGTTGAATCAAATTCAAGACATGGAGTTGGAGGCAGGCCATGAACCGCCCGCCGCTGCACGCCCTGCAGGGCTTCGTCGCCGCCGCGCGGCTGGGCAACCTGTCGCGCGCGGCCGAGTCGCTCAACCTCACCGTCAGCGCGCTCAGCCACCAGATGCGCGGCCTGGAGGCGCGCCTGGGCCAGCAGCTGCTGGTGCGGCGCGCGCGCGGCGTCGGCCTGACGCCCGACGGCCAGCGCCTGCTCGAACGGGTCGCCCCGCACCTGGACGCGATCGCGCACGCCCTGCAGCCGTTCGCCGCGCGCCACGACGACCGGCTGGTGGTCAGCGCCACGCCCTCGATGGCCTCGGCCTGGCTGGTGCCGCGCCTGGGCGGTTTCCTGGCCGCGCACCCGCAGGTGGAGATCAGCCTGCAGTCGACCGAGACCGTGGTCGACTTCACCCGCGAGACCCAGGTCGTGGCCGCGCTGCGCATCGGCCTGGGCCAGTGGGCCGGCGTGGTCGCCGAGCACCTGTTCGACGAATGGCTGGTGCCGATGGCCAGCCCCGCGCTGGTCGCGCGCATGGGCGCACGGCCGCTGCCCGAATGGCCGCTGCTGGGCGATCCCGACGGCCAGTGGGAGCGCTGGTTCGCCGAGTTCGGCGGGAAGCCGCCGGCGCGCTACGCGGCGGTGTTCGACGATTCCGAATCGCACCACCGCGCCGCGCTGGACGGCGTCGGCGTCGCGCTCGGGCGCATCACGCGCGCGCGGCTGCTGCTCGATTCCGGGCAGCTGGTGACGCTCACCGACCGGCGGCTGAAGACGCGCTACGCGCACTGGCTGGTGTATCCGCCGGACGCCGCCTCGCACCGCGGCCTGCGCGCGTTCCGCGAATGGCTGCATGCGCAGGCGGCCGAGCACGTGCGGCACATGGAGCAGGTGGCGCCGGACGCCGCCGCGACCTGACCGAGCGCGAGCCCTGTGGGAGCGGCTTCAGCCGCGAGCTTTCGGCTTTCAGGGATGGCCGTCGAAAAGATCGCGGCTGAAGCCGCTCCCACAAGACGGCCCGGGGCCGGCCATGGCGGGACGGTTGTGGCACGCTTGCGATTCCCTCTCCATGGAGCACCGCCATGCGACAAGTCCTGACCGCCTGCGCCCTCGCCGCGGCGCTCGCCGCCTGCGCACCGACGACGTCCGCCGGCGACGCCGCCGCGGCCGCGGACAGCCCCGCCGCGCCGCAGGCCGCCAATGCCGATGCGCCGCAGGCCGCCGCCGCGCCGCGGGCCGCCGACACCGATGCGCTGCAGCAGGCCGTCGCCGGCAGCTGGCGCGACCCGGCCAACGTCGCCCGCGATCGCTACCGCCACCCGGCCGAAACGCTGGCCTTCTTCGGCGTGCGGCCGGGGCAGACCGTGGTCGAGATCACGCCCGGCGGCGGCTGGTACGCCGAGATCCTCGCGCCGCTGCTGCGCGGGAACGGCCGCTACGTCGCCGCGGTGGTCGATCCGGGCGCGGTCGATCCGGACGATCGCGCCTACCAGCAGAAGTCGAAGTCGCAGCTGGAGGCGAAGTTCGCCGCCGCGCCGGCGCAGTACGACCAGGCGCAGGTCGTGGCCTACGACCCGAAGGCGCCGGTGTTCGGCGCGCCGGGTTCGGCCGACGTGGTGCTGACCTTCCGCAACGTGCACAACTGGCGCAGCGCCGGCCAGGCCGAGGGCATGTTCCGCGGCTTCTTCGCCGTGCTCAAGCCGGGCGGCGTGCTGGGCGTGGCGGAGCATCGCGCCAAGGGCGACGTCGGCGCCGACGACGAGTCGGGCTACGTCGGCCAGCAGCAGGTGATCGCCCTGGCCGAGGCCGCGGGCTTCCGCCTCGACGGGCAGAGCGAGGTCAACGCCAACCCGAAGGACACCAAGGACTATCCCGGCGGCGTGTGGACGCTGCCGCCGACCAACCGCCACGACGCCGCGGACGACGCCAAGTACCAGGCGATCGGCGAGAGCGACCGGATGACGCTGCGGTTCGTGAAGCCCTGAGGGGCCGTGATTCGTGATTGGTGATTGGTGATTGGTGATTCGTGATTCGCCGGTTCGGGGGGCCGGCGGTTCCGCCTGGGGCTGGCCGGGGTCGCCTTCGGCACGCGAGACCCCTGCGTCTCCGATGACGCTTCGCAAGCCTCGCCCTGCTTTTTCGAATCACCAATCACCAATCACCAATCACCAATCACCAATCACCAATCACCAATCACCAATCACCAATCACCAATCACCAATCACCAATCACGGCTCCATGCTGCTCGCCCTCAACAAGCCCTTCCACGTCCTGTGCCAGTTCACCGACCGCAGCGTGCCGCCGCGGCGGACGCTGTCGGAGTTCGCGCTGCCGGCGGGCGTGTATCCGGCCGGGCGGCTGGACCACGACAGCGAGGGACTGCTGCTGCTCACCGACGACGGCGCGCTCGCGCACCGGATCACCGATCCGCGGCACGAGCTGGCCAAGACCTATCTGGTCCAGGTCGAGGGCGCGCCGTCCGACGCGCAGCTCCGGGCACTGCGCGGCGGCGTCGCGCTCAACGACGGGCCGACCCGTCCCGCCGCCGCACGCCTGCTCGACGCGCCGCCGCCGCTGTGGCCGCGCGATCCGCCGGTGCGCTTTCGCAAGTCGGTGCCCGATGCCTGGCTCGAACTGTCGATCCGGGAGGGCCGCAACCGGCAGGTGCGGCGGATGACCGCCGCCGTCGGCCTGCCGACCCTGCGCCTGGTGCGGACGGCGATCGGTCACTGGCGATTGCAGGACCTGGCCCCCGGCCAATGGCGCGAGGTCTTCGCTTCACCTTCATGAATGCATTCATGCGCATCCGCGGGGTTTTCCGCGGCTGGCCGCTTCCGGCCGCTGTCGCCGGGTTTGATTCTGCTAACGTGTCCGGCGCGGTCGAACGCATTCAGTTTCGAAGTCGCCGCCACACCGCAACGGAGCGCACGACCCCAGGCATGACGACCACGACGGCCACCACGTCCGGCAGCATCCTCGTCGTCGACGACCAGCCCGCCAACCTGCGCGTGGTCAGTGCGCTGCTTTCGCGCCACGGCTACCAGGTGATCACCGCCGACAGCGGCGAGGAGGCGCTCGCGATCGCCTCCGAGCAGGCGCCCGACCTGATGCTGCTCGACATGATCATGCCGGGCATGGACGGTTTCGCGCTGCTCGCGCAGATCAAGCAGCGGCCGGAGCTGCTGCGGCTGCCGGTGGTGTTCCTGACCGCCGCGCACGACCGCGACCTGCTGCTGCGCGCGTTCGACGCCGGCGCGGTCGACTACGTCACCAAGCCGTTCATGCCCGAGGAGCTGCTGGCGCGCGTCAACGCGCACGTCGGCCTGAAGCAGACCCGCGACCGCCTCGAGCGCGTCGCGCGCGAACGCCAGGAACTGGTCAACCTGGTCGCGCACGACCTGAAGAACCCGCTCACCAGCGTGCTGTTCGCCAGCGACATCCTGGTCCACGGCGGCGCGCGCCCGGAGCGCGTCCCGCGCTACCTGGAGATGATCCACGACAGCGCGCGCGACGCGCTCGGCTACATCAAGCGCTACCTGGAGCTGCAGGCCACGCACGTGCTCTCGCGCCAGGAGGCGCCGGTCGCCGCCGCGCCGCTGCGCGAAGTGCTCGACTGGGTATCGCGCCGCTACGGCCTGCAGCTGGAAGGACGCGGCGTGCAGCTGCGCGTGCGGGCGCCGGCGCAGTGCCATCCGGTGGCGATCGACGCGCTGGTGCTGCGCCAGGTCACCGAGAACCTGGTCAGCAACGCGATGAAGTACGCGCCGGAGAGCGACATCGAGGTCTCCGTGCGCGGCAGCGCGCCGGGGTTCTGGCAGGTGGTCGTCGAGGACCGCGGCCCGGGCATTCCCGCCGACCGCCAGCGCGAGCTGTTCAAGCCGTTCGCGCGGCTGAGCGACGCCGACCCGGCGCAGGGGCTGTCGAGCGGGCTGGGCCTGTCGCTGGCGCGTCAGATCATCGCCGGCGCCGGCGGCCAGCTCTGGTACGAGGACCGCGAGGGCGGCGGCGCGCGCTTCGTGGTCGAGCTGCCGGAGGCAACGGCCTGACGGCACCGTCTCCGTTCGCGGGAGGGTCTTGAGCCGCGAACGCTTCCGCGGCAGGCCCGCGGCATTCGGCTTTTTTGTGGGAGCGACGGAAGTCGCGATGCCTTCCCGGCGCATTGCCGGCTGCCCGTCGCGACTTCCGTCGCTCCCACAAGGAATCGCTCCCACAGAGGCAGGAACCGGCAGCCGAAGCCGCTCCCGCGGGACTTTCGCCGTTCCCGCTTTCGCGCGAATTACTCCGCCGCCGATCCCCTGCGCGACCGCGCCGAGGCGCGCGCGCCGGAGGCCTTGCGCGCCTCGATGCGCTTCGACTTGCCCTCGATCGCGCCGTCCTGCGCGCGCTTCTTCTGCTGGCGGCGCACCGCGTACAGCAGCAGGCCGGCGCCGATCGCGCCGGCGACCGCGACGGCCGGGTTGCGGCGCACGAACTTCGTCGCCGCGCGGCCGCCGGTCTTCAATGCGCCGAGCGCGGCGCCGGTCTCGACCCACTTGATGGCGCGGTCGGGGACGCGTTCGCGGATGGTGTCGCCGACGCTGCCCGCGATCTCGAGCGCGCGGCCGGTGAGGGATTCGAGCTTGCCCATGGGAATGCCGGGTGGTGGGAACGCCGCCAGTGTCGCGGCCGCGCCGTTGAATCGGCGTGAGCGCACTGGCGCAAGCCCCAGTGCCTGTGGGAGCGGCTTCAGCCGCGAGCCTTTCCCCGGAACTGTCTGTTGGTGTCGAAAGCTCGCGGCTGAAGCCGCTCCCACAGGCACCGGGGGCTTGCCGCCGACGATCAGGTCCCGCGCGGCTTGGCGCGGTGGGTGGCGACCGCGTTCCAGGGATCTTCGGGCCAGGGGTGCTTGGGATAGCGGCCCTTCATTTCGCGGCGCACCTCCGGATAGGTGTTCTCCCAGAAGCTGCGCAGGTCGCGCGTGACCTGCAGCGGCCGGCCGGCCGGCGAGAGCAGGTGCACGGTCAGCGGCACGCGGCCGTCGGCGATGCGCGGGGTGTCGGCCAGGCCGAACAGCTCCTGCAGCTTCACCGCCAGCACCGGCGGCGCGGCGCGGCCGTCGTCGCCGACCGCGTAGTCGATGCGCCGCTGCAGGCCGGAGGGCACGTCGACGTGGGTCGGCGCGAGGCGGTCGATGCGCTGGCGCAGCGACCACGCGATCGGCGAGCGGAGCGCCTCGGCGAACTCGTCGGCCGACAGCGCGTCGAGCCGGGCCTTGCCGGCGAACGCGGGGCGAAGCCAGTCGTCGAGCGTCGCCAGCAGCGCCTCGTCGCCGAGGCCGGGCAGGCCGAGTTCCGGCATCCACTCGCGCAGGCTGCGCACGCGCGCGCGCCACTGGTGCAGGCCGTCGCTCCACGGCAGGGCGTCGAGGCCGAGCCCGCGCACCGCGCCGACCAGGGCCTGCGCCGCCTGCGCGGGATCGACGCGGCCGGCCGGCCGCGCGTCCAGCACGATGCCGTCGAAGCGCCGCACGCGCTCGGCGACCAGGGCGCGGCGACCGGGATCCCAGCGGGTCTCGTCGCGGTCGGAGAAGTGCGCGGCGAAGGCCGCGCGCAGGAAGCGCTCGTCGACCGGCGCGGCGCGCAGCAGCAGCGCGTCGCGCGCCTCGAAGCGAAGCTCGGTTGCGACCAGCCACGGCTCGCCCACCAGCGCGCTGTCGTCGAGCAGCCGCGCCATGCGGCCGTTCGCCAGCTGGTAGCGGCGCAGGTCGGTGGGGTGGCGGCTGGCGATGCGGTCCGGGAAGGCGTGCGCGAGCAGGTCGCCGAGCGCGTGCGCCTCGGCGTCGCGCGGCGGCAGCGCGTCGACGCGCAGGCGGCGGCGCCACTGCTTGGCGGCCGCGTCGAGCGCAGCCAGCGTGGAGCGATGGGCGTCGAGCGGCGCCCGGCCTTCGCGGAACGCCGCCAGCGCGCGCCAGCGCGCGGCCAGCGCGTCCGAGCGCGTGCGCAGCGGATCGCGTGCCTCGACCAGCGCGGCGAGGTCGCAGGCCAGCGCGCGCGCGCCGTCGCCGCGCGCCGCCAGCAGCATCGCCGCCAGCCGCGGATGGGTGCCGAGCACGAGCATGCGGCGCCCGGCCGGAGTGATCGCATCGGCGTCGTCGAGCGCGCCGAGCCGGCGCAGCAGGTCGCGTGCCGAGGCGAGCGCGCCCGCCGGCGGCGGGTCGACGAAGCGGAGCGCGTCGCTGCCCCAGCCCGCCAGCTCCAGCGCCAGGCCGGCGAGCTCGACCTGCATGATCTCCGCGCGCCGCTGCGGCTCGAGCCGCTGCGACTGCGGCCACAGCCGGTAGGCCCAGCCTTCCGCGACGCGGCCGGCGCGGCCGGCGCGCTGGTCGGCCGAGGCCTGCGAAACGGCCACCACGTCCAGGCGCGAGAAGCCGCTGTTGGGATCGAACCGCGGCTCGCGCGCCAGCCCGCTGTCGACGACCACCCGCACGCCGGGCAGGGTGACGCTGGATTCAGCGACGTTGGTGGCGAGCACGATGCGGCGGCGGCCGTGCGGGTCGGGCTGCAGCACCTGCGATTGCTGTTCGACCGGGAGGTCGCCGTGCAGCTGCAGGATCACGGGCTGCTGCGTGGCGGCCGGCGGCAAAGTACCCGCGCCCCCGCCGCTCCCCCCCTTGCCGTCATTCCCGCGAAAGCGGGAACCCAGTGCCTTGGCCGTCGCTTCCTCGTCCTGTTCCGCGGCGAAAGTCGCTGGACTCCCGCTTCCGCGGGAATGACGGCCTAGGGCGGCGTCGAGCGCGGCCTGCACCCGCGCGATCTCGCGCCGTCCCGGCAGGAACACCAGCACGTCGCCCGGGTGCGCCGCCAGCGCGTGTTCGACCGCGCGCCGCGCCTGCGCCTCGGGCGATTCGTCGCGGCGCGCGGGGAAGTGCGCGACCTCGACCGGGAAGCCGCGGCCTTCGCTCGACAGCCGCGGCGCTTCCAGCAGCCGCGCCAGCCGCTCGCCGTCGAGCGTGGCCGACATCGCCACGATGCGCAGGTCCTCGCGCAGGCCCGACTGCACGTCCAGCGCCAGCGCCAGGCCGAGGTCGCCGGACAGGTGGCGCTCGTGGAATTCGTCGAACAGCAGCGCGCCGACGCCTTCCAGCGTCGGATCGTCCTGCAGCATCCGGGTGAGGATCCCTTCGGTGACGACCTCGATGCGGGTGCGCGCCGAGACCTTGCTCTCGAAGCGGATGCGGTAGCCGACGGTGTCACCCACCGCCTCGCCGAGCTGCCGGGCCATGAAGCCGGCAGCGGCGCGCGCGGCGACGCGGCGCGGCTCCAGCATCACGATCTTCAAACCTGCCAGCCAGGGGGCGTCGAGCAGCGCCAGCGGCACCTGCGTGGTCTTGCCGGCGCCGGGCGGCGCCTCCAGCACCAGCCGCGGGTGCGCGGCGAGCGCGGCGCGGATGTCGGGCAGCAGCGGGGCGATGGGGAGCCGGGTCTTGTCCACGCGGGCAAGGATACGGGCGCGACCGCTCATCCTGTGGGAGCGGCTTCAGCCGCGAGCCTTTGCCGATGCTCGCCGACTGCAGAGAAAGCTCGCGGCTGAAGCCGCTCCCACAAGGGCACGACAGGCTCGCCGGCGAATGCCAGCGATGAACCCGTATGCTGTCGTCCACCGTCCACCGTCCACCGTCCACCGTCCAGCGGCCACCATCCTCCCGTGCACCTGATCGACATCGGCGCCAACCTCACCCACGACAGCTTCGACCACGACCGCGACGCCGTGCTGGCCCGCGCACGCGCGGCCGGGGTGGCGCAGATGGTGGTGACAGGCGCCAGCCGCGAGCATTCGCCGAAGGCGCTGGCCCTGGCGCAGGCGCATCCGGGGGTCCTGTTCGCCACCGCCGGCGTGCACCCGCACCACGCCAGCGAGTACACCGACGAATGCGATGCGGAGATGCGCGCCCTGCTCGCGCACGAGGAGGTGGTGGCGGTGGGCGAATGCGGCCTGGACTACTTCCGCGACTTCTCACCGCGCCCGGCGCAGCGCAAGGCGTTCGAACGCCAGCTGCAGGTCGCGGCGGAGACCGGCAAGCCGCTGTTCCTCCACCAGCGCGACGCGCATGTCGATTTCCTGGCGATGATGAAGGCCTTCGACGGCCGGCTCGGTCCCGCGGTGGTGCACTGCTTCACCGGGACCCGCGAGGAGCTGTTCGACTACCTGGATCGCGATTGGCATGTCGGCATCACCGGATGGTTGTGCGACGAGCGCCGCGGCACGCACCTGCGCGAGCTGGCGAAGTCGATCCCCGCCGACCGGCTGATGATCGAGACCGACGCCCCGTACCTGCTGCCGCGCACGGTGAAGCCGTCGCCGTCGCACCGCCGCAACGAGCCGATGTACCTCGCCCATATCGTCGAGGAGCTGGCGCGCGACCGCGACGAGGCCGTCGCCGACACCGCGGCGGCGACCACCGCCGCGGCACAGGCGTTCTTCCGCTTGCCCCGCCCCTGATTCAGGGCTTGCGGCGTCGCGTGCTGACGAACACGTCGCCGGGATCCGCCGGGGTCAGCTTGCGGCCGAAGTACAGCCGCGTGCCGTCGCCCGACAGCGACGCACGGGTCTCCGATGCCGGGGTGTTGAGGTAGGGGTTGGCGATCCGCACCGGCTGCGACCAGTTCGCGCGCACGCTGCGGCGGGTGGCGACGTAGATGTCCTGGTCGAACGGGTCGGCGCTGTCACGGTTGGAGCTGAAGACGATCTCCAGTCCGTCGCTGCGCAGGTTCGGCATGCGGTCGTCCGCGCCCGTGCTCAGCTCGGCCACGCGCCGGCCCTTGAGTACGGTGCCGTCGCGCAGCACCCTGCTTTCGTAGATGTCCTGGCCCTGGCTGTCCGGGTAGCCGTTGCTCGAGAAGTACAGGAAGGTGCCGGCGCTGGTGTGGACCAGCGACGGGCTGAATTCGGCGCCCGCGGTGCTCGGACCGTGCGGGTAGCAGCCCAGGTGCAGCGGCGGCAGCCAGCGGTCGGGACGCAGCTCCTTGGTCAGGTAGATGTCGCCGGGTGCGGGGCCGCCGGCCGGCGCCGGCGGCGGCGCGTCGCCGGGGTAGCAGTCGTCGTCGCTCGCGCGCGAGCTGACGAACATCAGCCAGCGCCCGGCCAGCGGCGTCGGGCAGTAGTCGA
This sequence comes from Luteimonas sp., assembly GCA_041905645.1. GTDB lineage: Bacteria > Pseudomonadota > Gammaproteobacteria > Xanthomonadales > Xanthomonadaceae > Luteimonas. The sequence continues at coordinate 27,202 of JAYRKR010000015.1, read as the reverse complement.
ACTCGGGCGAGCTCGCCGGCGCGCCGAGGTTGCGCGGCGTGGTCCAGGTCCAGTGCGAGCGCAGCTTGACGTGGCGCGCGCGGTAGAGGTCGAGCTTGCCCTGCGCGCCGGGCGCGCTGCGGTTGGACGCGATGTACAGCTCGCGCCCGTCCGGCGACTCGATCGGGCAGCCCTCGGCGGCGGCGACGGTGTTGACCGGCGCGACGTTCTGCGGGTCGCCCCAAGGGCCGTAGTGGTGGGGCGGGCCGCCGGCCAGCGCGGCGGGCGCGGCGCAGGCGAGCGTGGCGGCGACGGCGAGGACGTGGTGCTTGCGGTTGCGGATCATGGTCGTGTCTCCCTCGGTTGGCGCGCGCGGGCGGCGCCCGCACGCATGGATTCGTGTCGCGGGTGCCCGCGCTCAGCGCGGCGCGCGGGCCTCGATCGCGAGGTGGCGCTCCGATGCCCGCCGGGCCCCGGTCGCGGCCAGCACCTGGACGCCGGCGACGCCGGGGCGGCGGCAGGCGCGGCGGATGTCGGCCATCAGCCGCACGCGCGTGGCATAGGCCTGGCCGGGGTCGTGCTGCCCGGTCCAGTCGCCGACCTGTTGCTGCCTGGGCAGGCTCGGGTGCGTGCATGCGGCGACGAAGCCGGTGGCCTCGACGGCGGGCAGCGACGGCAACCCGTCGTCCTGGGCGCAGGCGGGCGCGGCGCAGGCCGCGAGCAGGGCGGCGATGGCGAAGCGGGCGCGGCGGCGCCGGGTGGTGGTGTTCATGGCGACCTCCCCGGTCTGGCGTTCCGGTGGATTCCGGTGCCGCCAGACTCCGCCGGGGATCGCCGCGGGTCTTGAGGCCGTCGCTGGGGTGCGGCGGGGCTTGGCTTGGAAAGCTTGGGGAAAGCTTGGGGCCGGTCGCCGCGGCTTTGTGCGTATGCTCCCGTGCGCCGGTTTTCCGCCGCGAAGACCCCATGCCGCAGCCCACGCCCGCCAGCCTCGCCTTCGACGACGCGCGCATCGACTTCGCCGGGCGTCGGCTGGTCCGCGCCGGCGTCGAGCAGCCGCTCGAGCCCAAGGCCTTCGCCGTGCTGGCGCTGCTGGCCGGCGAACCGGGGCGCGCGTTCACCCGCGACGAGATCCTCGACGGCGTCTGGGGCCACCGCCACGTCACCCCGGGCGTGCTGAACCGGGTGGTGACCCTGCTGCGCCATGCGCTGGGCGAGCACGCCCATTCGCCGCGCTACCTGCACACCGTGCACGGCGTGGGCTACCGCTTCGACCTGCCCGCGGGCGCGACCGCGCCGGCAGCGGAATCGCCGACGGCCGATCCCGCCGCAGTTCCCGCGGCCGGTCCCGCCGTGCCGTCGTTGCCGGCGGGCGCGCAGGATCCTCCGCGTCGCCGTGACGGTGACCATCCGGCGCGCCGCCGCCGCGCGGCGTGGTGGTGGCTGCTGCCGCTGCTGCTGGCCGGGCTCGCCTTCGCCGGCTGGCGGTGGTGGCAGGCCGCCGCGCACAGGCCGGCGAGCGCCGCGCCGCGCGCACCAATCGTGGCGGTCGCCGAGCGCAGCATCGCCGTGCTGCCGCTGGCCAACGCCAGCGCGGCCGCCGACCAGCAGTTCTTCTCCGACGGCCTGTCGGACAACCTGATCGACGCGCTGTCCAGGTTCGACGGCCTGAAGGTGATCGGCCGGATGTCGTCGTTCCGGTTCCGCGACAGCCAGGACGACAGCAAGGCCATCGGCGCGAAGCTGGGCGCGGCCTACCTGCTCGGCGGCCGCGTGCAGCGCGCGGGCGATACCGTGCGGATCAGCGCCGCGCTGACCCGCGCCGCCGACGGCAGCACGCTGTGGGCCGAGCACTACGACCGCCCGTACAAGGACCTGTTCGCGCTGCAGGACGAGATCGCGCAGGCGATCGCCTCCGCGCTGCACGCCAGGCTGCTGTCGAGCGAAGCCGCCTCGCGGCAGAGCAATCGCCCGCCCGGCGGCGACATGGCCGCCTACGACGCCTACCTGCGCGGCATGCAGGGCCTGTATCGCGGCGACTGGGACAAGGTGATCGCGTACCAGGGCGAAGCGACGCGGCTGGATCCCGGCTATGCGGCCGCATGGGCGCAGCTGGCGGTCGCCTGGACGGTGCGCGGCGAATCCGCGGACTGGGGCAGCGCGGCGGCGAAGCAGGCGTTCGCCAAGGCCCATGCCGCTGTCGACACGGCGCTGCGGCTGTCGCCGGACCTCGGCCTGGCGCACGGCGCGCTGGGCAACCTGGAGTTCACCGACGCCCTCGACTGGCAGGGCGCGCTGGCCGAACTGGGCCGCGGCGTGGCGCTGGCACCGAACGACGGACAGATCCACGGCGGCTACAGCCGCGTGCTCGCCGCCACGGGGCGGTTGCGCGAAGCGATCGAACACCGGCAGCGCTTCATCGCCAACGAACCGCTGGTCGCCGGCAACTATTACCACCTCGCACCGCTGCTGATCGGTGCCGGCCGCCTGGACGAGGCCGAGAAGGACCTGAGCATCGCCCGCGAACTCTCCGGGAGCCCGATCCCTTCGTTCGAGCATATGTACGTCGCCATCCTGCGCGGCGACGGCAAGGCGGCGCTGCAGGTCGCCGGGCAGCAGCGGCCGCCGTGGCGCGACATGAACCTGGCGGTCGCGGCGCAGCTCGACCCGGACCGCGCCGCCGCGGACGCGGCGTTGGCGAAGGTGATCGAGGACGGAACGTGGAAGGAAACCAGCCCCTACGCGATTGCCCAGGCCTACGCGCTGCGTGGCGACGCGGACCGCACCCTGGAATGGCTGGAACGCGCCTGGGCCGTCCGCGACACCAACATCCGCCAGCTGCTGTACGACCCCCTGGTCCTGCGCTTCCGCGACGACCCGCGGCTGGTCGCGTTCTGCGCGAGGATCGGCCTGCCGCCGCCGGCCGCGAGCGAGGGGCTGAGCATCGACCAGATCCGCGCGGCGGCGGTGGCGAAGCGCTGAACCGGCACCCGGGCGCATGGCGCCCTCTCCGTCCGGGAACGTAATCCGGATTTTCATGAATTACTGAACTTGCCAGTACACTACTGGCCGCGCCGCCGGCCGGTGGTGCTCCCTCCCCCCGGGAACCCCGCATGCCCGCAACCTTCCGCGCCGTTGCCGTTGCCGTCGCCGCCTGCCTGGCCGTCCTCACGCTCTCCGCCTGCGGCAAGTCCGAACCCGCCGACGGCCAGGACGCCGCCGCCTCCACCCTCGCCGTGACCCTGGTCCGCGCCCAGCCGCGGCCGATCCAGCGCACCGTGGTCGTCTCCGGGCCGGTCGCGGCCTGGGAAGAGATGCAGCTGGGGGTTGAGATCAGCGGCGCGCGCGTCACCGCGCTCAACGTCGACGTGGGCCAGCAGGTCCGCAAGGGCCAGGTGCTGCTCGAGCTCGACCACCGCAGCCTCGACAGCGAGCTGCAGCAGGCGCAGGCCGCGCTGGCCGAGGCCGAGGCCGGGGTCGCGCTGGCGCGCGCCAACCTCTCGCGCGGCGAAGGGCTGGCGAAGGACCGCTACATCAGCGCCTCGCAGCTCGACGAGCTGCGCGCGACCCGCACCCAGGCCGAGGCCCAGCGCAACACCGCGCGCGCGGCGCGCGACGCGGCCCAGCTGCGGCGCGACTTCGCCGAGCTGCGCGCGCCGGCCGACGGCATCATTTCGAAGCGCCTGGTGCAGCCGGGCCAGGTGGTCGCCGCCGGCAGCGAACTGCTGCGGCTGATCCGCGACGGCCGCCTGGAGTGGCGCGCCGAGCTGCCCGAGGACGAGCTGGCGCTGGTCGAGCCCGGCGCGACCGTGCAGCTGCCCTCGCGCGCCGGCACGGTGACCGGCCGCATCCGCGCGGTCAGCCCGGGCGTCGACAGCCAGAGCCGCACCGGCACCATCTACGCCGACCTGCCCGAGCCCGGTCCGCTGCAGCCGGGCACCTACGTCGAAGGCCGCATCGTCACCGGCCGGGCCACCGCGCTCGCGGTGCCGGCGGTCTCGGTGGTGCAGCGCGACGGCCACGCCTATGTCTTCACCCTCGACGGCAAGCACGTCGCGCATCGCCTGCGCGTGCGCACCGGCGCGCGCGTGGACGGTTTCGTCGAGATCGTCGACGGCCTCAAGCCCGGCGACGCGGTGGTCGCGCAGGGCGCCGGCTTCCTCGGCGACGGCGACATGGTGCGCGTGGTCGCCGCTGACGCCGCGGCGGGCAAGCCGGCGGCGACGCCATGACCGTCAACTTCTCCGCCTGGGCGATCCGGCGCCCGCTGCCGGCGCTGATGCTGTTCTTCGCGCTGTGCGTCGCGGGGCTGTGGGGCTTCCACCAGCTGCCGGTGGCGCGCTTCCCCGACATCGCCTTCCCGATGACCACGGTGACCATCACCCAGCCCGGCGCCGCGCCCTCGCAGCTGGAAGCCGAGGTCACGCGCCGGGTCGAGGATTCGGTGGCGACGATCCCCAACATCAAGCGGGTGATGTCGACGGTCAGCGAGGGCGTGAGCGTCACCTCGATCGAGTTCTACCTCGACACAGACCTCGCCACCGCGCTCGACGACACCCGCGACGCGGTGACGAAGATCCGCACCGACCTGCCGCAGGACATCCAGGAGCCGGTGGTGTCGAAGGTCGACATCGGCGGCTCGCTGATGACCTACGCGGTGGTGGCGCCGAAGATGACGCCCGACGAGCTGAGCTGGTTCGTCGACCGCGAGGTGACGCGCGCGATGTACGGCGTGCCGGGCGTGGCGGCGGTCAAGCGCGTGGGCGGCGTCGACCGCCAGGTGCGCGTCGACCTCGATCCCGACGCGCTGCAGGCCTTCGGCGTCACCGCCGGCGACGTCTCGCAGCAGCTGGCGCGGATCCAGGTGGAGCGCGCCGGCGGCAAGGCCGAGCTCGCCGGCGGCGAGCAGGTGGTACGCACGATCGGCACGGTCGCCGACGCCGGCGCGCTGCGCGACTACTCGATCAGCCTGCCCGACGGCCGCGCGGTGCGGCTGTCGGCGATCGCGCGCGTCTCCGACGGCGCCGCCGATCCCACCGAGGCCGCGCTGCTCGACGGCAGGCCGGTGGTCGCGTTCTCGATGTCGCGCACGCGCGGCTCGAGCGAGGTGACGGTCGCCGAGGGCGTCGAGAAGGCGCTGGACCAGCTGCGCGCGGAGCACGCCGGCGTCGACTTCCGCCTGGTCACCACCGTGATCGACGAGACCGAGCGCTCCTACGAGTCGTCGATGACGATGCTCTACGAGGGCGCGGCGCTGGCGCTGCTGGTGGTGTGGCTGTTCCTGCGCGACTGGCGCGCGACCTGGGTGTCGGCGGTGGCGCTGCCGCTGTCGATCATCCCGACCTTCGCGGTGATGCACTGGTTCGGCTTCAGCCTCAACGTGGTGACGCTGCTGGCGCTGGCGGTGGTGGTCGGCATCCTGGTGGACGACGCGATCGTCGAGATCGAGAACATCGTGCGCCACCTGCGCATGGGCAAGCCGCCGATCGAGGCCGCGCGCGATGCCGCCGCCGAGATCGGCACCGCGGTGATCGCCACCTCGCTGACGCTGGCCGCGGTGTTCGTGCCGGTGGCGTTCATGCCCGGCATCGCCGGCAAGTTCTTCCGCGAGTTCGGCTGGACCGCGGCGACCGCGGTGGTGTTCTCGCTGCTGGTCGCGCGGCTGCTCACGCCGATGATGGCCGCCTACCAGCTCAAGCCGCACGGCGAGGAGCAGGGCGAATCGCGGCTGATGACCTGGTACCTGGGCTGGGTGGATGCGGCGCTGCGCCACCGCGCGCGCACGCTGTGGATCGCCACCGGGCTGTTCGTCGCCTCGCTGGCGATCGTGCCGCTGATCCCGGCCACCTTCATCCCGACCTCGGACCTGGGTCGCAGCAATCTGAGCCTGGAGCTGCCGCCCGGCACCACGCTGCAGGAAAGCACCGCGGTGGCCGAGCGCGCGCGCAGGCAGCTGTCGTCCATTCCCGAGCTCAAGCAGGTCTACACCGCGGTCGGCGCGGTGCTCGACCTCGGCGATCCCTCGCGCACCGGCGTGGCCGAGCCGCGCAAGGCGACGCTGATCCTGGACTGGGGCAAGGCCGACGACCGCGACCGCGACCAGAAGACGCTCGAGCGCGAGGCGCGCAGGCGCGTGGCCGACATCCCCGGCGTGCGCGTGAGCTACCTGAGCACCGAGCCGGGCGAGCTGATGCAGCTGGTGCTGGCCGGCGACGACCCGCAGCGGCTGCAGGACGCGGCCACCGCGCTCGAGCGCGACCTGCATTCGATCCAGGGCCTGGGCAGCATCAGCTCGTCCGCCTCGCTGCTGCGGCCGGAGATCGTGATCACCCCCGACCCCGCGCGCGCCGCGGACCTGGGCGTGGCCACCGCCGACATCGCCGAGGCCGCGCGCATCGCCACCGCCGGCGACTACGAGCAGCGCCTGGCCAAGCTCAACCTGCCCGAGCGGCAGGTGCCGATCCGGGTCGGCTTCGCGCAGTCGACGCTCGCCGACCCCGCGCTGATCGGCCAGCTGCGCGTGCGCGGCAAGGACGGCCCGGTGCCGCTGTCGGCCGTGGCCGACATCCGCATGGCCAGCGGGCCTTCGCAGATCTCACGCTACAAGCGCCAGCGCAACGTCACCCTCACCGCCGAGCTCAACGGGCGCCCGCTGGGCGACGTGATGGAGGAAGTGCAGCAGCTGCCGAGCGTGCAGCACCTGCCCGACGGGGTGAGCTTCCTCAACACGGGCGACGCCGAGGTGTTCGTCGAGCTGTTCGTCGGCTTCGCGCTGGCGATGGCCGCGGGCCTGGTGTGCATCTACATGGTGCTGCTGCTGCTGTTCAACCACGCGCTGATGCCGCTGACCATCCTCACCGCGGTGCCGCTGTGCGCGGGCGGCGCCTTCGGCGCGCTGCTGCTGACCCAGAACATGCTCTCGCTGCCGGCGCTGATCGGGCTGCTGATGCTGATCGGCATCGCCACCAAGAACTCGATCCTGCTGGTCGACTACGCGGTCATCGCCGAGGACGAGCACGGGCTGAGCCAGCACGACGCGCTGGTGGACGCCTGCCGCAAGCGCGCGCGGCCGGTGATCATGACCACGCTGGCGATGGGCGCGGGCATGCTGCCGATCGCGCTGGGCTTCTCGGGCGACTCGAGCTTCCGCGCGCCGATGGCGATCGCGGTGATCGGCGGGCTGATCACCTCGACGCTGCTGAGCCTGGTGGTGATCCCGGCGGCGTTCACCGTACTCGACGACATCGGCGAGTGGGTGGCGAGGAAGTTCCGCCACCGCTCGTCGCACCCGGCGCCGGCGGCGTCGGAAGGCTGATCGCGGAGCCCCGCCGCCGCGCGGCGGCGGACCCGCGTTGGTTTCAGCGCACGGTGCCGGCCTTGTCGCGGTTGAAGAAGCCGAGGATCTTCCTGCCGAACGCGACCACGCCCAGCGCCAGCGGGATCAGCAGCTTCTTCAGCCCCAGCAGCAGCACGCCGAGCTTGGCCAGCAGGCCGGACTTGGCCGCCAGGCCGCCGCCGATCAGCGCGGCGACGCCGTAGGCGGCGAGCTTGTCGGTGGAGGCGTCGTAGTCGGCGTAGCGCGCGCCCTGGTCGAACTCGGTCATCGGCAGCAGCTGCTGCATGCCGGCCTGCACGGTCGCCAGCTCCGACATGCCCGACACGGCGTTGAGGCTCAGGTAGCCGCGGCGGCCGAGCACGCGGATGTCGTAGTTGAGCGTGTGCTGCGGCGTGCCGTCGAAGTCGAGCTCCTTGGCCCAGTACAGCTTCTTGCTGCCGGCGTCGTAGCGCGGCGGCACCGCCCAGCCGACCAGGTCGACGGTTTCGTAGCCGGCCTTGCGGCGCTCGTCGTTCTCCTCGCGCGTGCCGGCCTGCATGTCCTTCAGCATCTGCGCGTAGTCGATCTTCGCGGCGTCCTCGTCGGAGACATGGCCGTCGTCGGAGTAGGTGACCACCACCGCCCAGGAGTCGTCGGCCTGCAGCGGCTGCGCGACCGGCACCACCATGCCCAGCACGTCCTCGTCGGGCGGGTTGCCCCACAGCTGTTCCAGCACCTTGCGCGCATCGGCCTTGTCCAGGTAGCGGAAACCGCTGCCGAGGCGGAAGTGCGCGTCGGCCTCCGGCACCGCGACCTCGCCGCCGCGGAAGTGCAGCGAATCGACGAAAGCCTGCACCTTCGCGGCGCCGTCGCCGCCGTCCTGCGCATGCGCGCCCGTCGCCACGGCCAGCAGGCCGAGCAGCATCCATCTCGCGAACATCGATTGTCCCCTGGTGCGCGGACGTCCCCACGTCCTGTGCGGAGTGTGCGGGCGGGCGCGAAGGGGCGCAAGCGGGTGGGGCGCGCGTGGCGCGGGCGGTCGCCCGGCTCCGGATGCGACGGTGGCGGCGCGATCGTGATCGCGGCCGCGCCCGGGGCTGTCGCGTCCGACGGAAGGCCGTGCCGCGCGGGCCGGCGCAAGTGCGCAGGCGCGGACCAGCGGGATGGCGTCGGCGGGACTGGCCGCCGGCCGCGGCGCGGGCGATCATCGGGCGTTCCGCTACCGGAGCGATGCCGATGTCCCTCCCCGCCAAGCCGTCGATCGCCTGCCTGGCCGCCCTGCTCGCGCTCGGCGCCGCCCGCGCGCAGGGCGCCGGCGAGCCGCCGTCGCCGAAGTGCGCGGCGCCCGAGTACCACGCCTTCGATTTCCAGATCGGCCACTGGCAGCTGACCGATCCCGACGGGCAGCCGGCCGGCGTGATCCGCAATACCGCCATCCTCGACGGCTGCGCGATCGCCGAGGAGTACGCGGACGAGCCCAGCGGCAGCCGCGGGGTCAGCACCAGCGCCTGGGATCCGGCGACGAAATCGTGGAAGCAGTACTGGGTCAGCAACGGCGGCTGGACGCTGCTGCTCGAGGACGGCCACCGCGAGGGCGACCGCTTCGTGATGACCGGGACGATGCCCAGCCGCGAGACCGGCAAGCCGCAGCGGCAGCGCGCGACCTGGTTCATCGGCGATGACGGCAAGGTGCGGCGGCAGTTGTGGGAGCAGTCGGACGACGGCGAGCACTGGACGACGCACTTCGACGCGAGCTATCGCGCGTTGCCGTGAGGGGCGGTCGTGCGGTGGCCGTGTCGTCGCGAGGCGCACAGCGCGCAATTGGCCGGTAGCGCCGATCTCCTTCGCGGACTTTGGGCGAAGGAATGAAGAACGCCCGCGCTGCGCGGGCGGTTTCGCTGGCGTCCTGGATCCCCGCCTTCGCGGGGATGACGCAGTGGCAAGGGTGGGTGCGCGGTGCGCGCCAGCGCCAGCGCCAGCGTCAGCGCCGCTTCGCTGCGGGGTGGGTAATCGGACGGAAGGGTGAATCTTGGCGCTGCGCTTGGGGGTTGAATCCGCCGGAAAAACGCCCGTCCGCGAAAAAACGCCCGCGCTGGGCGCGGGCGGTTTCGCTGGCGTTCTGGATCCCCGCCTTCGCGGGGATGACGCAGTGGCAAAGGCGGGCGCGCGAGGCGCGCCCGCGCCACTGCGTCACTTGACCTCGAAATCCTTGCTCTGCACCACGTTGCCGTCGAGCGAGATCTCCACCTTGTACTTGCCGGCCGGGAGGCCGTCGGGCTTGGAGATGTGGAACTCGGTGGCCCCCGGGCCGCTCAGGCTGAGGTCCTTGGGCTCCTCGTTCACGACCTGGCCGTCCTGGTAGGTCCACTTCGCGACCAGCTTGCCCGGGACCGACGCCGTGGGGTCGCTGGTGCTGGTGGCCACCGAAGCGTAGATCGTGTCCTTGGGCGCGAACGTCGTCGACGGCGTGGCGACCTTCATGTCGGCGCCGATCGCGCTGCCCAGGTCGACCGAGGTCACCGACGCCGTGGCGGCCGGCGCGGGCGCCGGGGCCGGCGTGGCCGGGGCGGCGGGTTCGCTGGCCGCCGGAGGCGGGGCCGCCGCTTCTTCCTTCTTCTTGCAGCCGACCAGCGCCAGCGAGCCGAACAGGGCGGCGGCGATCGCGATATTGAGCGTGTTGCGGGTCATGGAATGTCTCCGTACGTATGGAATGGGGTCGATCGGTGTGCGCGCGCCATGCTCACTCGGCCGCGGGGATCTTCAGCACCTGGCCCGGCTTGATCAGGTCGGGGTTGTCGAGCTGGTCGCGGTTGGCCTCGAAGATGCGGTTCCAGGCGTTGGCCTTGCCGTAGAACTGCTTGGCGATGTGCGACAGCGTGTCGCCCTTCTGCACGGTGTAGGTCTGCTCGGCGCCGGCGGCGCTCGCCTCGGTGCTCGAGGAGCCGCCCTGCACGTTGGAGAAGTCGGCCTTGGGCGCCGCCGCCTCGGTGCTGGACGAACCGCCCTTGACGTTGGAGAAATCGGCCTTCTTCTCCCCGCCGCCCGGTGCGAGCGACAGCGAAGACGGATCGTTGGGGTTGTTGGGGTTGCTCATCGGGGCCTCCTGTGCCGCGTTTGCGGACGGCAGCCTCCCACGGCGACTGTTAAGAAAACATCGCGCCCGCCGCGGCCCTCGGAGCGGCATTCATTGCCGGTCGTCGCGCCGTGCCGGCGGCGGCGCCAGGCCGGGCGAGGCGCGCCACGGATTGATGTCGAGCCCGCCGCGTCGCGTGTAGCGCGCCTCCACCGACAGCGAGCGCGGGCGGCAGCGCGCCGCCAGGTCGACGTAGATGCGCTCCACGCACTGCTCGTGGAACTCGGCGTGCTCGCGGAACGAGACCAGGTAGCGCAGCAGGCCGGCGCGGTCGATGCGCGGGCCGCGATAGGCGATGCGCACGCCGGCCCAGTCGGGCTGGCCGGTCACCGGGCAGTTGGACTTGAGCAGGTCCGAGCGCAGGGTCTCCTCGGCGATGTCGCCGTCGTCGGCGTGCAGGTACTCGGGCCGTGGGTGGTCGTAGGCGTCGCAGTCGATGTCCAGCGCGTCGATCGACGTGCCGTCGCCGCCGTCCTCGACCGGCGGCAGTCCGAACGCGACCGCCACCGGAGCGCCCGCCGCGCGCGACAGGTCGCCGGCGATGCGCGCGCGCACCGCCCCGGCATCGTCGAAGCGCGCGCCGTTGAGCGAGTTGAGGTAGAGCTTGAGCGACTTGGACTCGATCAGGTTGGGCGAGCCGGCCGGCACGACGAAGGTCGCGGTGGCCGCCGCCGGCTTGCCGCGCGCGTCCAGCCAGCCGAGCTCGTAGGCGTGCCAGCGGTCGTGCCCGGCGAAGGGCGGGGCGGCGGCATCCGCCAGGCCGAGCGCGGCGCGGCCGTGCGCGCGCGGGATCGGGAACAGCAGCGACGGGTCGTAGCCGCGCGGGTATTCGACCGCGCGGCCGAGCGGGAGGTCATGGGGCGCCATGCCGCGATTTTACCGCGCGCCCGTGCGCCCATGCCCACGCGTCGCGGCGGCGCCGAATTCGACCGCAAGCAGCGGAGCGCGCGCCGTGCCCGTGCGCGGCAACCTGTCCGCCTCGCCGCAATGGAGCCCGCCATGCTGACCCTGTACGACTACCTGCCTTCGCAGAACGCCTGGAAGGTCCGCCAGCTGCTGCGCCACCTGCAGCTGCCGCATCGCACCGAGTACGTGAGCATCTTCGAGGGCGAGGGCCGGCGCGCGGCCTTCCTGCGCGTCAGTCCGACCGGGACGGTGCCGGCGATCGCGCTCGACGACGGCCGCGCGCTCGCCGAGTCGAACGCGATCCTGTGCTTCCTCGCCGACGGCACGCCCTACCTGCCCGCCGACGCGTTCGGGCGCGCCAGGGTGTGGCAGTGGATGAGCTTCGAGCAGGAACGCATCGAGAGCCAGGTCGGCGCGCTGCGCCACTGGACCCTGACCGGCAAGCTGGCCAGGCGCGCGGATGCGCTGGTGGCCGCCAAGCGCGCCGGCGCGCTGCGCGCGCTGGCGATCCTCGACGCGGAGCTGGCGACGCGCGATTTCGTCGCCGGCGACGCGTACACGGTGGCCGACATCGCGGTGTTCGCCTACGCCAGCCGCGCCGACGAGGCCGACGGGCTGTCGCTGGCGCCGCATCCGCACCTGCGCGCCTGGATCGAGCGCGTGCGCGCGCAGCCGGGGTTCCTGGACGAGACGTTCCCGTATTCGGTCGACCCCCACTCGGTGGACGACCTGCCATAGGCCGGCATGTGTGGCTTCGATCGCTAGCTTCCCCGCCTTCCTGCCGCACGGGTTGTGGGAGCGACGGAAGTCGCGACAAGGCGCCGGGCCAGGTCGCGACTTCCGTCGCTCCCACGGCGCGGAACGGGGACTCGCCACCGTGGGAACGGGCTCGCGGCTGAAGCCGCTCCCGCTGCGACCCCGGCCTACGCGCCGGCGCCCTGCGCGCCGCCTTCGAGGAAATCCAGCGTCGCCTGCAGCATCGCCCGCAGCCCGACGTCCAGCGCCGATTCGTCGAGCAGGAACTTCGGCGAGTGGTTGCTGGGCGCGGTCGCCGGGTCGATGCCCTTGGACGTCGCGCCGACGAAGAAGAACATCGACGGTACCTCCTTCGCGTAGAACGCGAAGTCCTCGGCGCCCATCTGCAGCGGCGGTTCGTAGACGTTGCCGGCGCCGACCACCGCTTCCAGGCTGGGGCGCATGCGCGCGGTCAGGGCCGGGTCGTTGTAGGTCACCGGGTTGCCGTCGCGGTCGGGCACGCGCGCCTGCGCGGTGGCGCCGTGCGCGGCGGCGACGTGCTCGGCGACGTTCTTCAGGTCGGCGAAGACCTGCTGGCGCACGCCCTCGTCGAAGGTGCGGATGGTACCGACCATGTCGACGCCGTCGGGGATGATGTTGTAGCGGATGCCGCCCTTGATCGCGCCGAAGCTCACCACCGCCGGGAGCTTGGCGATGTTGGTGCGGCGACTGACGATGGTCTGCGCGGTCGAGATCAGGTCGGCGCTGGCGACGATCGGGTCGACCCCGCCCCACGGCGCCGAGCCGTGGGTCTGGCGGCCCTGGACGTGGATGCTGAAGCGGTCGGAGGCCGCCATCGCCGGCCCGCTGCGCACCGCGATCTGCCCCGCCTGCACGGTCGAGAACACGTGCAGGCCGAACATCGCGTCCGGCTTGAAGTCCTTGAACAGCCCCTCGGCGAGCATCAGCGAGGCGCCGCCCTTCTCGTCGCCGGGCGCGCCCTCCTCGGCGGGCTGGAACACCAGCATCACCTCGCCGGGCAGCCGGTCGCGCATCGCCACCAGCGCGTCGGCCACGCCGAGCAGGATCGCGGTGTGGGCGTCGTGGCCGCAGGCGTGCATCACCCCGGTCTGCTCGCCGTTGAAGGTGGCGGTCGCCTTCGACGCGAACGGCAGGCCGGTCTGCTCGGTGACCGGCAACGCGTCCATGTCCGCGCGCAGCGCGAGCCTCGGGCCGGGCCGCCCGCCCTTGATGACGGCGACCACGCCGTGGTGGGCGATGCCGGTCCTGGGCTCGAGGCCCAGCGCGCGCAGGTGCTCGGCGACCTTGGCCGAGGTGCGCTCCTCGCGGTTGGACAGTTCGGGATGGGCGTGGAAGTCGCGGCGCCATTCGATCACCGGCTGGCGCAGCTTCTGCGCCGCCGCCGCGACTTCCGCGCGCTGGGCGGTCTCGGCGGCGTGCAGCGCGGGCGCGGCCAGCAGCAGCGCGGCCAGCAGCGGAACGGTACGGATCATGGCGCTCTCCCCGGGGCGTGGTGTCGGTGCAATGTAACCGACCGGCGCGAGCGGGCCGGCGCCGGCGCGACGCAGCCGCCGCGGCTGTCAACGCGCGCGCCGGCCGTGCGTTCCACTGCTTCCTGCCGGCCGCGGATTGTGCCGTCACGCTGAACCAAACCGTTTCCCAGCAGTCTGAGCACCGATCCACGCCGCCCTCGCGGCGCCGGCGACCGATATCCTGTGCGGTCCGCGACGGCCGCCGCGTCCGCCCCGCCGCTCCCCGCCGTTCCCAGCCTCGTTCCCCGGAGTTCCCCGCATGCGCCGCCCCTGGAAGATCGCGTTGTCCGTCGTCGTCCTGGTGCTGGTGCTGGCCGGGCTCGCGCGCTGCGTCGCCGGCCAGCGCGGCGGCGCGGGGGGCTTCCGCGGCGACGCGGGCGGGGGCGACGACGCGCCGGTGCCGGTGACCGTGCAGGCGGCGGCCAGGCGCGACGTGCCGGTGTACCTGACCGCGCAGGGCACGGTGTCGGCGCTCAACACCGTCACCGTCAACCCCCAGGTCGGCGGCCAGCTGCTGAGCGTCAACTTCCGCGAGGGCCAGGCGGTGAAGAAGGGCGACCTGCTGGCCCAGATCGACCCGCGCAGCCTGCAGGCCAGCTACGACCAGGCCGCGGCCGCGCGGCGCCAGGCCGAGGCGCAGCTGGCGACCGCGCAGTCCAACTACAAGCGCTCCAGCGACCCCGCCTATCGCCAGTACGTGTCCAAGCTCGACCTCGACACCCTGCGCAACCAGGTCGGCCAGTACACCGCGGCGGTGGCCTCGGCCGCGGCCACCATGCGCGAGGCGCAGGTGCAGCTGCAGTACACCAAGATCACCTCGCCGCTGGACGGCATCGCCGGCATCCGCGGGGTCGACCCCGGCAACATCGTCGGCACCTCCACCCAGATCGTCACCATCACCCAGGTGCAGCCGATCCACGTGCTGTTCGACCTGCCCGAGAAGCAGCTCGACGCGGTGCGCGCCGCGCAGGCGAAGGCGCCGCTGTCCGTCGCCGCGCTCGACCGCACCGACCAGCACGTGCTGGTCGGCGACGGCAAGCTGGACGTGATCGACAACCAGATCAACAGCAGCACCGCCACCTTCCGCCTGCGCGCGCTGTTCCCCAATGCCGGCAGCGCGCTGTGGCCGGGCCAGTTCGTCAACGTGCGGCTGCAGCTGCGCACGCTGCCGGGCGCGATCGTGGTGCCGGCGCAGGCGGTGCAGCGCGGCGCCGAGGGCGACTACGTCTACGTCGTGCAGGACGACGACACGGTGGCGCAGAAGCCGGTGACGCAGGGCGTCGAGGTCGGCGACAGCGACGTCGTCATCGACAAGGGCCTGGCGGCGGGCGAGCGCGTGGTCACCGAGGGCCAGTTCCGGCTCAAGGCGGGCACCAAGGTCAACGCACTCAAGCCCGGGCAGGCGCCGCCGGCGCCCAGCGAGGCCGAGCTCAAGGCCGCCCAGCAGCAGGGCAAGGGCGGGCGCGGCCGCCGCGGCGGCCCGCCGCGCTGAGCGGCGGCGCCGTCCCCGACCACAGCCAGGGAGCTTCCGTGGGATTCTCGACGCTCTTCATCCGCCGCCCGATCGCGACCAGCCTGCTGATGGTGGGGGTGATGCTGCTGGGCGTGATCGGCTACCAGAAGCTGCCGGTGTCGGCGCTGCCGGAGATCGACGCGCCCAGCCTGGTGGTCACCACCCAGTACCCGGGCGCCAGCGCGCAGACGATGGCCTCGCTGGTGACCACGCCGCTGGAGCGCCAGCTCGGGCAGATCTCCGGGCTGGAGCTGATGACCTCGGATTCGTCGGCCGGGCTGTCGACGATCATCCTGCAGTTCGCGATGGACCGCGACATCGACATCGCCGCGCAGGACGTGCAGGCGGCGATCCGGCAGGCGACGCTGCCGTCCTCGCTGCCCTACCAGCCGGTCTACAACCGGGTGAACCCGGCCGATGCGCCGATCCTCACCCTCAAGCTGTCCTCCGACACCCGCGCGCTGCGCGAGGTCAACGACTACGCCGACTCGATCCTCGCCCAGCGCCTGTCGCAGGTGCAGGGCGTGGGCCTGGTGTCGATCGCCGGCAACGTGCGCCCGGCGGTGCGGATCCAGGTCAATCCCGCGCAGCTGTCGAACATGGGCCTGACGCTGGAGAACCTGCGCAGCGCGCTGACCCAGGCCAACGTCAGCGCGCCCAAGGGCTCGCTCAACGGCAAGACCCAGAGCTACAGCATCGGCACCAACGACCAGCTCACCGACGCGGCGCAGTACAACGACGTCATCGTCAGCTACAAGGACGGCGCGCCGGTGCGGCTGCGCGACGTGGCCAGCGTGGTCGACGGGGTCGAGAACGACCAGATCGCGGCCTGGGCCGACGGCAAGCCGGCGGTGCTGCTGGAGGTGCGCCGCCAGCCGGGCGCCAACATCGTCAAGACGGTGGAGAACATCCGTCAGGTCCTGCCCGACCTGCAGGCGCTGCTGCCCGCCGACGTCAAGCTGGACGTGTTCTCCGACCGCACCGTCACCATCCGCGCCTCGGTGCACGACGTGCAGTTCACCCTGGTGCTGACGGTCTGCCTGGTGGTGGCGGTGATCTTCGTGTTCCTGCGCCGGCTGTGGGCGACGGTGATCCCGTCGGTGGCGGTGCCGCTGTCGCTGCTGGGCACGTTCGCGGTGATGGCCTTCGCCGGGATGTCGCTGGACAACCTGTCGCTGATGGCGCTGACGGTGGCGACCGGCTTCGTGGTGGACGACGCGATCGTGATGATCGAGAACATCGTCCGCTACATCGAGAAGGGCATGGACGGCCGCGAGGCGGCCGAGACCGGCGCGAAGGAGATCGGCTTCACCGTGCTGTCGCTGACGGTGTCGCTGATCGCGGTGTTCCTGCCGCTGCTGCTGATGCCGGGGGTGACCGGGCGGCTGTTCCACGAGTTCGCCTGGGTGCTGTCGATCGCGGTCGGCATCTCGATGCTGGTCTCGCTCACGCTCACGCCGATGATGTGCGCCTACCTGCTCAAGCCCGACGCGCTGCCCGAGGGCGACGACGCGCACGAGCGCCACGCCGCCCAGGGCAGGCGCACCTGGTGGAGCCGCCTGGTCTCGCTGTACGAGCGCACCCTGGACTGGGTGCTCGGCCACCAGCGGCTGACGCTGTGGGTGGCCTCGGCGACGGTGGTGCTGACCGTCGCGCTGTACGTGCTGATCCCCAAGGGCCTGCTGCCCGAGCAGGACACCGGCCTGGTCACCGGCGTGGTGGTGGCGGACCAGAACATCGCCTTCGAGCAGATGCAGAAGCGCACCCAGGCGGTGGCGCAGGCGCTGCGCGGTGATCCCGCGGTGGCCGGCGTGGCCGCCTTCATCGGCGCCGGCACCATGAACCCCACCCTCAACCAGGGCCAGCTGAGCATCGTGCTCAAGGACCGCGGCGAGCGCGACGCCCTCGACGGGATCCTGCCGCGGCTGCAGCGCGCGGTGGCCGGCGTGCCCGGCGTGGCGCTGTACCTCAAGCCGGTGCAGGACGTCACCCTGGACACCCGCGTGGCCGCCACCGAATACCAGTACTCGCTGGCCGACGTCGACAGCGCCGAGCTGGCGAAGCAGGTCGCGCGCATGACCGATGCGCTGCGCCGGCGGCCGGAGCTCGCCGACGTCGACAACAACCTGGTCGACGCCGGCCGCGCGCTGCAGCTGACCATCGACCGCGACAAGGCCAGCGTGCTCGGCGTGCCGATGCAGACCGTCGACGACACCCTGTACGACGCCTACGGCCAGCGCCAGATCTCGACCATCTTCACCCAGCTCAACCAGTACCGGGTGGTGCTGGAGGTGGCGCCGGAATTCCGCACCCCGACCGCGCTGCTCAACCAGGTGGCCGTGGCCAGCCGCGGCGGCGGCGCGCTGACCGGCAGCAACGCCACCACGTTCGGCCAGGTCGCCTCGAGCAACTCGTCCACCGCCACCGGCATCGGCCAGGCCAACACCGGCATCGACCTGGGCAGCGGCGGCAACATCCCGCTGTCGGCGATCGCCGACGCCAGGGTGACCAGCACGCCGCTGGTGGTCAGCCACCAGCAGCAGCTGCCGGCGGTGACGATCTCGTTCAACGTCGCGCCGGGGTACTCGCTGTCGCAGGCGGTGAAGGCGATCGAGCAGGTCCGCGACGAGATCGGCCTGCCGCCGCAGGTGCACGCGCAGTTCGTCGGCAAGGCCGCGGAATACGCCGCCAGCCAGACCGACGTGGTGTGGCTGCTGCTGGCCGCGCTGGCGGTGATCTACATCGTGCTGGGCGTGCTCTACGAGAGCTACATCCACCCGCTGACCATCATCTCCACCCTGCCGCCGGCCGGGGTCGGCGCGCTGCTGGCGCTGCTGATGTTCGGGATGAGCCTGTCGGTGGACGGCATCGTCGGCATCATCCTGCTGATCGGCATCGTCAAGAAGAACGCGATCATGATGATCGACTTCGCGATCGAGGCCCAGCGCGAGGGCATGGCGCCGCACGACGCGATCCGGCGCGCCTGCCTGCTGCGCTTCCGCCCGATCATGATGACCACCGCGGCGGCGATGCTGGGCGCACTGCCGCTGGCGCTTGGCACCGGCATCGGCGCCGAGCTGCGGCGGCCGCTGGGCGTGTCGATCGTCGGCGGCCTGCTGCTCTCGCAGCTGGTGACGCTGTACACCACGCCGGTGATCTACCTGTACATGGAGCGCTTCTCCGAGTGGTCGCGGCTGCGGCGCGAGCGCCGCGCGGCGGCGCGGATGCAGGCGGCGCGGCCGTGAGCGGCGGCGTCCACGCCCGATGAACATCTCCGCCCCCTTCATCACTCGCCCGGTCGGCACCGCGCTGCTGGCGCTGGGGCTGTTCGTGGCCGGGCTGCTGTGCTACCTGCGGCTGGGCGTGGCCTCGCTGCCCAGCCTCGACATCCCGGTGGTGTTCGTCTCGGCCAGCCAGTCCGGCGCCAGCGCCGACACCATGGCCGCCACCGTCACCGCGCCGCTGGAGCGGCACCTGGGCCAGGTGCCGGGCATCGACTCGATGCGCTCGAACAGCTCGGAAGGCCGCAGTACGGTGTTCCTGATGTTCCAGGGCGACCGCGACATCGACTCGGCCGCGCAGGACGTGCAGGCGGCGATCAACGCCGCGGTCGCCGACCTGCCCTCGGGCATGGCCACGCCCACCTACCAGAAGGCCAATCCGAACGACGACCCTGTGGTGGCGCTGGCGCTGACCTCCAGCACGCAGTCGGTCACCGACCTGTACAACCTCGCCGACACCCTGCTCGCCCAGCGCCTGCGCCAGATCGAGGGGGTCTCGTCGGTCGACATCGCCGGCGCCTCCACGCCGGCGGTGCGGGTGGACGTCAACCTGCGCGCGCTCAACGCGCTCGGGCTCACGCCCGACGACCTGCGCAACGCGATCCGCGCCGCCAACGTGGTCTCGCCGCTGGGCTTCCTGTCCGACGGCGACACCCGCATGGCGATCGTCGCCAACGACTCGGTGCGCAGGGCGTCGGACTTCGCCGACGTCGCCATCGCCAGCGTCGACGGCCGCACGGTGCGGCTCAGGGACGTGGCCGACGTCTACGACGGCCAGCAGGACGCCTTCCAGGCGGCCTGGTTCAACGGCCGCAAGGGCGTGCTGATGTACGTCTACATGCGCAGCGGCGCCAACGTGGTCGCCACCGTCGACCGGGTCGCGGCGCAGGTCCCGGCGCTGCGCGCCTACCTGCAGGCCGGCACCGCGCTCACGCCGTACTTCGACCGCACCCCGACCATCCGGGCCTCGCTCGCGGAGGTGCAGATCACGCTGCTGATCTCGCTGGCGATGGTGGTGCTGACGATGGCGCTGTTCCTGCGCCGGCTGGCGCCGACCCTGATCGCCGCGGTCGCGGTGCCGCTGTCGCTGGCCGGCGCCTCGGTGGCGATGTACGTGCTCGGCTACACCCTCAACAACCTCACCCTGCTGGCGCTGGTGATCGCGATCGGCTTCGTGGTGGACGACGCGATCGTGGTGATCGAGAACGTCTCGCGCCACCTCGACGCCGGCATGTCGCGGCTGGAGGCCGCGCGCACCGGCGCGCGAGAGATCGGCTTCACCATCGTTTCGATCACCGCCTCGCTGGTGGCGGTGTTCGCGCCGGTGCTGTTCGCGGGCGGGATGCTGGGCGCGTTCTTCCGCGAGTTCACCGTGACCCTGGTCGCGGCGATCGTGGTCTCGATGGTGGTCTCGCTGACGCTGACGCCGGCGCTGTGCGGGCGTTTTCTCGAGCCGCACGCCGCGCACGCGCGCGAGTCGCGCCTGAACCGCTGGCTCGACGCCGTCCACGCCGGGATGCTGCGCGTCTACGTGCGCTCGCTGGACTTCGCGCTGCGCCACGCGCTGGCGCTGGCGGTCACGCCGCTGCTGCTGATCGTGGCGACGTTCTACCTCGCCGGCGCGGTGCAGAAGGGCTCGTTCCCGCCGCAGGACACCGGCCTGATCTGGGGCCGCGCCAGCTCCAGCGCGACGGTGTCCTTCGCCGACATGGTCGAGCGCCAGCGCCGGATCAGCGACATGCTGCTGGCCGACCCGGCGGTGAAGGTGGTCGGCGTGCGGCTGGGCAGCAGCCGGCAGGGCTCGAGCGCCTCGTTCAACATCCAGCTCAAGTCGCGCGACGAGGGCCGGCGCGAGAGCACCGCCGAGGTGCTGGCGCGGCTGAGCGCCAAGGCCGACCGCTTCCCGGACCTGGAGGTGCGCCTGCGCGCGATCCAGGACCTGCCCAGCGGCGGCGGGGGCGGCGGCGGCAGCCAGGGCGCGCAGTACCAGGCCACGCTGCAGGGCAACGACAGCGCGCAGCTGGCGGAGTGGCTGCCGAAGCTGGCCGCCGCGCTCAAGCAGAACCCGAAGCTGCGCGACGTCGGCACCGACGTCGACGAGGGCGGGCTGCGCCAGAACATCGTCATCGACCGCGCCACCGCCGCGCGCCTGGGCGTGTCGATCGGCGCGATCGACGGCGCGCTGTACGGCGCCTTCGGCCAGCGCCAGGTCTCGACCATCTACGCCGACCTCAACCAGTACGGCGTGGTGGTCAACGCGCTGCCGTCGCAGACCGCGACCCCGGCCGCGCTCGAGGACATCTACGTGCCGGCCTCGGGGGGCACGATGGTGCCGCTGTCGGCGGTGGCCCGCCAGGAGCCGGGGCTGACGCCCTCGCAGATCCAGCACCAGGACCAGTACACGGTGATGGACCTGAGCTACAACCTCGCGCCCGGCGTGAGCGAGGGCGAGGGCGAGGCCATCGTCAAGGCCGCGGTGGAGGGCCTGCGCATGCCGGGCGACGTCCGCCTGGCCGAGCCGGGCGGCTTCCGCGGCGCGCTCAAGCCCGCGGCGATGCTGGGGCTGCTGGTGGCGGCGATCGCCACGGTCTACATCGTGCTCGGCATGCTCTACGAGAACCTGGTGCACCCGGTCACGATCCTGTCCACGCTGCCGGCCGCCGGCATGGGCGCGCTGCTGGCGCTGTGGGCGACGCACACCGAGCTGTCGGTGATCTCGATGATCGCGCTGGTGCTGCTGATCGGCATCGTCAAGAAGAACGCGATCATGATGATCGACTTCGCCCTGGTCGCCGAGCGCGAGCACGGCAAGGCGCCCGCGGACGCGGCGCGCGAGGCCTGCATCATCCGCTTCCGCCCGATCATGATGACGACGATGGTGGCGATCCTGGCCGCGCTGCCGATCGCGATCGGCCTGGGCGAGGGCTCGGAGCTGCGGCGGCCGCTGGGCATCGCGATGATCGGCGGGCTGCTGGTCTCGCAGAGCCTGACCCTGCTCAGCACCCCGGCGCTGTACGTGATCTTCTCCTGCCTGCAGCAGCGCTGGCGCGCCCGCCGTGCGCGGCGGCGGCTCGCACCGCAGGTGCAGGAGTGAGCGGAGAGGAGTGAGAAGTGAGCAAAATCTTCCGCTCTCCTCACTTCTCACTCCTCTCCGCTCACTCCTGCTTCAAAAGGCGTGATCGAACCCCACATCCCCCCGCACCCCGACCTGGTACGCCGACACCCGCCGCTCGAAGAAGTTGGTCAGCTCCTGCACGTCCTGCAGGTCCATGAACGGGAACGGGTTGCGTGCGCCGAAGTGGGCCGGGAAGCCGAGCTGGAGCAGGCGCTGGTCGGCGCAGTACTCCAGGTACTGGCGCATGTCCTTGAGCGACAGGCCGGCCACGCCGCCGGAGAGGGTGTCCCGGGCGAAGGCGTGCTCGCAGTCCACGGCGTCCTGCAGCATCCGCACCACCTGCTGGTGGAAGCCCTCGTCGACCAGGTCGGGCTCCTCCTCGCGGGCGGTGCGGATCACCTCGAAGGCGAACGCCATGTGCCCGCTCTCGTCGCGGAACACCCAGTTGGTGCCGCTGGCCAGGCCGTGCAGCAGCCCGCGCGAGCGCAGGTAGTAGACGTAGGCGAACGCGGCGAAGAAGAACAGCCCCTCGATGCAGGCGGCGAAGCAGACCAGGTTGAGCAGGAAGGCGCGACGCTGTTCGCGGGTCTCGACGCGCCGCAGGCCCTGCACCGAGTCCATCCACTTGAAGCAGAACCCGGCCTTGGCCCGGATCGAGGGGATGTTGTCGACCGCGGCGAAGGCCCTGGCGCGCTCGGCCGGGTCGGGCAGGTAGGTGTCGAGCAGCGTCAGGTAGAACTGCACGTGCAGCGCTTCCTCGTACAGCTGGCGCGAGAGGTACATGCGCGCCTCGGGCGCGTTGATGTGCTGGTAGAGGTTGAGCACCAGGTTGTTGGCCACGATCGAGTCGCCGGTGGCGAAGAACGCCACCAGCCGCTCGACCAAGTGGCGCTCGGCCGGCCCGAGCTTGTGCGCGAGGTCGTTCACGTCCAGCGAGAAGTCCACCTCCTCCACCGTCCAGGTGTTCCGGATGGCGTTGCGGTACATCTCGTAGAACGCGGGGTAGCGCATGGGGCGGAGGGTGAGTTCGAAGCCTGGATCCAGGAGGCGAGGAACTAGTGAGGAGGAACTAGGAACTAGTGGGGGCATGTCTGACGCGTTCATGGGGAGGGTCCTGATGGCAGTGTCGTCGGGGAGGTGGCAGGTTGCATTTGGTCCGGGAGGGTCGAATGAACTACAGGGATGCGGTGGTTTGGAGGAAGGCGATGCAGCTGGCCGAGGAGGTATGCCGAGGGGTGGTCGGGCTGCCGAGCGAAGAGCGGTTCGGCATCCGGGTCCAGATCACGAAGGCCGCCGTCTCCGTCCCGAGCAACATCGCCGAGGGCTGGTCGCGAGAATCGAGGAAGGAAAAGCAGCAGTTCCTGGCCATCGCGCACGGGTCACTCTCCGAACTGCATACGCAGCTCCTGCTATGCCAACGACTCGGATGGCTCACGGAGCATTCGCTCGACCGCGCACTGCCCCTGATCGTGGAAGTCAGCAAGATCCTCACCAGCCTCCGCCGCCAGCTTCGCCACCCACCCACTAGTTCCTAGTTCCTCCTCACTAGTTCCTAGCCCTACTGGCACGCCTCGCACCCCTCCGGATCCTCCAGCGAGCAAGCCACCGCCCGCGCGCCGGCATCGCCCACCGTCGTCTTGGCGATCCTCGTCGCCGGGCGCGAGCGCAGGTAGTAGGTGGTCTTGATGCCCTTCTTCCACGCATGCATGTACATCGACGAGAGCGCGCCGATGCTCGGGCTCTCCATGAACAGGTTGAGCGAGGCCGACTGGTCGATGAAGGCGCCGCGGTCGGCGGCCATGTCGATCAGCGAGCGCATCGGCAGCTCCCAGGCGGTGCGGTAGATCGCGCGCAGCGCCCCGGGGATCGCGGCGACGGACTGGATCGAGCCGTCCGCGCGCTTGATCGCGTCGCGCATCTCCGGCGTCCACAGGCCCAGCTGCTTCAACTCGTCCACCAGGTAGCGGTTGACCTGCAGGAAGTCGCCGGACAGCGTCTCGCGCTTGAACAGGTTGCTCACCTGCGGCTCGACGCACTCGTAGCAGCCGGCGATCGAGGCGATGGTGGCGGTGGGCGCGATCGCGATCAGCAGCGAGTTGCGCAGGCCATCCTTCCGGATGCGGTCGCGCAGGCCGTCCCAGCGCGCGCCGTCCTCCGGGACGACGCCCCAGGCGTCGAACTGCAGCTCGCCGGCGGCGGCGCGGGTGTCGGCGAAGGCCGGGTGCCTGCCCTTTTCCACCGCCAGCTCGCTGGACGCGTCCAGCGCGTGGAAGTAGATCTCCTCGGCGATCCTGGCCGACAGCCTGCGCGCCGGTTCGCCGTCGAAGGGCAGGCGCAGCCTGAAGAACACGTCCTGCAGGCCCATCACGCCCAGCCCGACCGGACGCCAGCGCAGGTTGCCGCGGCGCGCGGATTCGACCGGGTAGAAGTTCAGGTCGATGACCCGGTCGAGCTGGCGCACCGCCAGCCGCACGGTCTCGCCGAGCTTGTCGAAGTCGAACCCGCCGCGGCCGCCATCGGCATGCGCGTCGAAGTGGCGGGCCAGGTTGATCGAGCCCAGGTTGCACACCGCGGTCTCGGCCTCGCCGGTGACCTCGAGGATCTCGGTGCACAGGTTGGACAGGTGGATCACGTTGCCCGGCTTCGCGGTCTGGTTGCTGGCCCGGTTGCACTTGTCCTTGAACGTCATCCAGCCGTTGCCGGTCTGGGCGAGGGTGCGCATCATCCGGCCGTACAGCTCGCGCGCCCGGATCGTGCGCGACGCCTTGCCCTGGGCCTCGGCCTGCGCGTAGGCGCGCTCGAAGTCCTCGCCGAACAGGTCGACGAACTCGGGCACGACGCGCGGATCGAACAGCGACCACTCGCCGTCGGCCTCGACGCGCTTCATGAACAGGTCCGGGATCCAGTTGGCCAGGTTGAGGTTGTGGGTGCGGCGGGCCTCGTCGCCGGTGTTGTCGCGCAGCTCCAGGAACTCGGCCACGTCGGCGTGCCACGGTTCCAGGTACACACAGGCCGCGCCCTTGCGCTTGCCGCCCTGGTTGACCGCGGCCACCGAGGAATCGAGCGTCTTCAGCCAGGGCACGATGCCGTTGGAATGGCCGTTGGTGGACCTGATCAGCGAGCCGCGCGAGCGGATCCGCGACCAGCTCACGCCGATGCCGCCGCTGAACTTGCTCAGCTGCGCGATGTCGCCGTACGTCCGGTAGATCGATTCCAGCGCGTCCTGCGGCGAGTCGAGCAGGAAGCAGCTCGACAGCTGCTCGTGCGTGGTGCCGCTGTTGAACAGCGTCGGCGAGGACGGGAGGTACTCCAGCCGGCCCAGCCGCCCGTACAGCGCCAGCGCCTCCGGCACGTCCTCGCTCAGCGCGCAGGCGATGCGCAGGAAGAACTGCTGCGGGGTCTCGATCGCCTTGCGGCTGTGCGGGTGGCGCAGCAGGTAGCGGTCGTACAGCGTGCGCAGCCCGAAATAGTCGAACTCGCGGTCCAGCGCCGGGTCCAGCGCGTCGTTGAGCTTGCGCGCGTTGGCCTGCACGAAGCCGAGCAGGCGATCGTTGATCAGGCCGACCTCGTGGCCGTGCGCGACCGACTGCGAGAACGCGTGGATCTCCTGCCCGGCGACCTCCTTGGCGATCACCCCGGCCAGCAGGCGCGCGGCCAGGCGGCCGTACTCGGGCTCCTCGGCGGTGAGCAGCGCCGCGGTGCGGATCGACAGCTCGTCCAGCTCGCGCGTGGTGGCGCCGTCGTAGAGGCCGGAGATGGTGCGCGTGGCCACGCGCATCGGCTCGACCGCGTGCAGGCCCTCGGCGGCGCGGGTGACCGCGCGCACGATCTTGTTGAGGTCCACCGCCTCGCTGGCGCCATTGCGCTTGGTCACGCGCATGGTGGTGGCGGTCGGCGGCGGGGTGAGCAGGAAGGCGTCGTCGCGCGCGGCGTCGGCGCCGGCGGCGAGGGTCTCGGATCGGGTCATGGCGTGGCTCCCAGCGATGGCGCACCGGGCCGCCTTTCCCGCGAAGGCGACGGTGGGGAGCGAACGCGCGGGGGACGCCAGGGACGCGGCCCACCGCGCGGCCTCGCCCCCTCGGGCGGGCGGCATCTGCAGGGTGGGGTGTCGGTGTCGCAGCGGACGCGACCGTCGCGGGAGGCGAGGCCGTGGCGTGCGTCACCGGCCATCTCCCCCCGGAGATTCCGCGGCCGGCACCGCGCGGCGTGCATCGCGCGGCTGTCGGCAGGTCTTCGGGCTCGTGGACGCGGGCCGGGTTGCAGGGAGCGGCTGGAGCCGATCCCGCGACAACACCCACCCACCTACTGGCCGTCGCTTCCCGGGAGCGGGCGCTCCCAGTGCCAATGACGGCGTTCGTTTCCAATTACCGCTGCGGGGCAGCGCCGGACTTGGCGTCGCGTCGGATGACGCTCGGCCGCACCGGCTTCCCATTTTCATCCGATGGCGGGCGCCACCGGAACCGACGACCCCAACATAGTGGGGTCGTCGTATTTCGTCAACGCCAACTGTCGTGGCCGTTGGACGATGCGAGGTCCGACGGCGCGGCCCCGTGCGGCGCGCGGGCTAGCGGTTGACCAGCCCCATCATCGCCTCGGGATAGCGCTTGCCGGCGGCGGCGCCGACGGGGAACGCGGCGTCGATCGCGGCGAGTTCTCCGGCATCCAGCACCACGTCGACCGCGCCCGCGTTCTCCTCCAGGTAGCGGCGCCGCTTGGTGCCGGGGATCGGCACGATGTCCTCGCCCTGCGCCAGCACCCAGGCCAGCGCCAGCTGGCCGGGCGTGACGCCCCTGGCTTCGGCGAGCGCCTCGACCCGGTCGACCAGCGCGAGGTTCTTCGCGAAGTTCTCGCCCTGGAAGCGCGGGTTGCTGCGGCGCCAGTCGTCGGCGTCGAAGTCGTCGGGGGACCGGATCGCGCCGGTGAGGAAGCCGCGGCCGAGCGGCGAGTAGGGCACGAAGCCGATGCCCAGCTCGCGGCAGGTCTCCAGCACGCCGTTGCGCTCGGGATCGCGCGTCCACAGCGAGTACTCGCTCTGCACCGCGGTGATCGGGTGCACCGCGTGCGCGCGGCGGATGGTGTCGGCCGAGGCCTCGGACAGCCCGAGGAAGCGCACCTTGCCGGCGCGCACCAGCTCGGCCATCGCGCCGACGGTGTCCTCGATCGGCGTGGCGGCGTCGACGCGGTGCTGGTAGTACAGGTCGACGTGGTCGGTGCGCAGGCGCTGCAGGCTGGCGTCGCAGGCGGCGTGCACGTACTCGGGCCGGCCGTCGGTGCCGCGCGCGGCCGGGTCGGAGCCGAGCTTGATGCCGAACTTGGTGGCCAGGAACACCTGCTCGCGCCGGCCCTGCAGGAAGTCGCCGAGCAGCTGCTCGTTGGTGTACGGACCGTAGATGTCGGCGGTGTCGAGGAGGTTCACGCCGAGCTCGAGCGCGCGGGCGAGCGTGGCGCGCGACTCGGCCTCGTCGCCGCCGCCGTAGGCGAAGCTCATGCCCATGCAGCCGAGGCCGATGGCGGAAACGCGGGGGCCGTTGCGGCCGAGGGTGCGGGTTTTCATGCGGGGGCCTCTCATGGGTGGGGGAAGGGGGAAGGGGCGATGGCCGCGATGGGGGTTGCGGGAGCAGGGGACTGTGGGAGCGGCGGGAGTCCCGGACGGCGCGCCCCCCACCCCCCGGAAG